>CP089983.1:5732812-6043750 GCA_037157805.1 Sorangiineae bacterium MSr11367
CACGTCGTGGGGGGCCTCGTTCACGAGGCGAACGGAGGCCCCGCCCCAATCGACGAGCGGGCCTCCGCTTCCCACGATGAGCAGCGGCCCCGCGCCCCCCACGAGCTCCACGATGCGCGCCGCCGCCGTGGCCTGCGGCAGGTGCAACGGCTCGGCGTCGCCCCATTGGACGAAGACCTCGCCGTGCATCGCCGGAAGCACGCTCACCGCGGTTTCGTCCGGCGCGATGTCGAGCCCCCAGCGCACCGCCTCGAACGACGTGACCGCGACGATTTCGCGCCCGGTCCCTAGTGCGATCCCCTTCACCGTCGCCACACCGATGCGCGTGCCGGTGAACGAACCGGGCCCGATGCCCACGGCCCACCGCTCGACGTCCCGCGGCGTCCAGCCCGCGTGCTGCATGGCCTCATCCATGGCCAAGAGCAGCGATTCGCCATGGGCATTCGAGAGCCGTCGCTCCGAGGTGAAGACGATGCGCTCCCCTTCGAGCAGCGCCACCGACCCGAGGGCGGTGGAGGTATCGACGGCCACGATGCGCATGCCCACCGTCAAAGCTGGGCGAAGCGGCCGCTGCGAAACGCCGCCTCCAGCAATTGATCCACGCGCGCGGTGAGCTCGCGGGCACGCGGATCGGGCGACTGCCCGAGGGCGACCTTGATCTCGTTGAGCGCTTTCAGCTGGCTGAAGAGCTGCACGTCGCCGAGGCCCGCGCTGCCGGTGAGCACTTGGCGAATGCGGTCGATCTCCCCGGCGAGCGCCTCGATGCCGATGCCCATGGCCCCGACCCGTTTGAGGTTCGGGTGGTCGCGGTAGTGCGCCTCCAGCACGGGCGTCACGATGCCTTCGAGGATCGCCGCCTGGTCCTGGTTGTTCCAGATGTGCTTGAGCACGAAGAAATCCGACGCGTCGGCCTGCTGCCGCCCATCGAGAAACGCGCTCGCGACGAACAACTTGAGGATCTTCACCACGCGGCGATCGGAAAGGGTGATGCCCTCGGCGCGGATCTGGAAGACCAAGCCTTTGTACGCCGAGAGAAACTCCTCGGAAAACTGCAGATTGCGCGCGAACGTGCGATGGAACTGGGCCATCTCCTGCGCACTGGCCAAAGGCTGAATGGGCGCGTCGGCGTAGGCCTCGTTGCGGATGCCCTTCTCGAGCAAATCTTGGAAGTGGTACGCGTCGAGGTTGTCGCTGCGGATGCGCAGGATGAACCGATCGAAGATCGCGGTGAGCGTCTCGTCGGTGGGCACCTCGTTCGAGGCGCCGAAGCACGAGAGCAGCGGGCAGCGCAGCACAGTGCCGCCGCTGGTGTAGCGCCGCTCGTTCAGCAACGTGAGCAGGGCGTTGAGGATCGCCGAATTCGACTTGAACACCTCGTCGAGAAAGACGATCTCGGCGCGCGGAAGCATGCCATCAATGCGCCGCTCGTAGCGGCCTTCCCGGAAGGCGGCGATGTCGACCGGACCGAAAATCTCGTTCGGCTCGGTGAAGCGCGTGAGCAGGTACTCGAAGTAGTTCGCGTGAATGAGCCGCGCGAACATGCGGATCAACGCGCTCTTCGCGGTGCCGGGCGGGCCGACCAACACGGCATGCTCACCCGCCAGCGTCGAAATCAGGAGAAGCCGGATGACCTCTTCCTTGCCGAGGAAAAATCCTTCGAGCGTACGAGCGATTTGGGCGAGACGAACGTGAAGGGACTGGTTCTCGAGGGCGGCCGCCATGCGTGTGGGAAGCGGGCGTTCACCCGCCGGTAGGTTGGCAGAGTACCAGGGTTCTTCCTGATGGGGAGCCCCGATGACACGCCGTCCAATTGCGGCCCTCTCGCGCGGTCCGATTGCACGCCCCGAAACGGCCTGGGACATCGGGATCCCATGGATATCCCGTGCTCCATACAAATCGCGATCGAAGTTCCGTAGAGTTCGTCGAAGATGCGCTCGCCGATCGTTCCCCGTCGCTATGGTTTTGCTGGGTTGGTTCTCTTGGCAGGTTGGCTCCTGCTCATCCCGGGTGCGGGGGCGTGCTCCTCCGAAAACAACGACTGCACCGAGCTCCAGTGCATCAACAACGTGACGTTGCGTCTTCGTGTCACCTTGCCCGCGGACCAGATGACGGGAACGTCACTCCAAGTGTGCCGCAACGGCTCATGCAGCGAGGGCAAGGTGGACGCCGTGCCCACCGTCCGCGGAGAGAAGCGCACGGTGCTCCTCGCGGGCGGCGTTCCGAACGACACCACGCTCGATGTGGCGGAGGCGGGCCAATCGTACTCGGTGGAGGCCATCATCCCCATCGACGACTTCCAGGTCGACAAGGCCAACGACAAGTACGAGCTTCGCGTCCGACGCGGCAGCACCGAGGTCAAAGGCCTCTCCGAGCGCGCCAACTACCAAGAGACGCACCCAAACGGCGAAAACTGCCCCTCGGTCTGCACGAACGCAACCATCGGCACCCTCTAAGCCCTCCCAGAAATTCACAGGAAGACGGGAAGACGGGAAGGCCGGAGTTTTTTTGTATTTTTGAGCAGCGATCTTTTTCCGAAGGTACTGCTCCAACAACAAAAAATCTTCCCGTCTTCCCGTCTTCCTGTGACTCTCTCTCTTAGCTTTTGAGTGCTGCGAGAGGTGAGATCCGCGAGGCGCGGTAAGCGGGGAAGAAGCCGCCGACGAGGCCCATGAGCGCGGCAAATACGACGGCCTTCACCAGGATTTCCGTGGTCGGTGAGAAGGTGAAGACGAGCTCGGACCACGTGGCGTAGTTGATCATCGAGATTTTCACGCGCGAGAGGCACGTCGAGAGAAGCACACCGACGGCGCCGCCTGCGGCGGTCAGGGTCATCGCCTCGACGAGGAAGCCGGCGAGGATCTGCCGCTTGGGGAATCCGAGGGCGCGCAAGGTGCCGATCTCGCGCTCGCGGTTGGCCACCGCGGCATGCATCGTCATGGTGGCGCCCAACATGGCGCCCAGCGAAAAGAAGACTCCGATCAATGTGCCCATGACCCGTAAGAACAAGCTGAGGCCTTCGGACTGGTGCTCGAGAAACACCGGCTCCTCGATGGCATCCAGCGCGAGCCGCTTGTCGTGCTCCACCGCCGATTCGAAGGCCGCGAACTGCGACTTGTCGGTCAGACGCACGTGCACCGACGACACGGTGGCCGTACGCCCGAAGGCCGCAGAAAGCACCGCGCGATCGATCCACACCTCCGACTCCGAGGCGTGTCCGCGATCCTCGAAGACGCCGACGATGGTGACCGGGCGGTTTTTCCTCAGCTCGAACGACTTCCCGAGATCGAGCCCCTCGAAGCGCCCGCGCAGGCGCGCACCGATGATCGCCTCGTCGGTGCCCGGTCGCGGCTTCTGCCCTTCGACGATGACGAGATCCGAGCGAAGCGCATACGACGGCGGATCCACACCGCGCAGGGTCACATTGCTCATCCCCGCGGCCCCCACCTTGGGCACGGCGGCCACCACCACCGTTTCCGCGGCACCGAGCGGCGCACCGCCCTCGCTTTTCACACCGGGCGCGGAGAGAAGGAGCCCGAGAACCTGCGCGTCGAAGCTGCTGTTCAACTCCGCATCGCTCCCCTTTCGGAGCACGACCGCCGTATCGTCCCTTCCCCCTTCGCCCAGCGTCTTGGTCACGCCGGCCGCAAGCATCCACGATGCGGCGAACACCAACGTGGCCAGGGCCACACCGAGCGCCGTGGCCACCGCGGTGGTCTTGCGCGCGAACAAACTACGAAGATTGTACTTGGCAATGAGCATGGTCAGCTCCTCTAAGCCACGCGCCGGAGCGCTTCGGTGACACGCAAACGTGACGCGCGGATCGCCGGTTGGAGCGACGCGCAGAGGCCCAGCGCGATGGCAACGACCAGCGCCATGGCGAGGGTGCTGCCGTCGACCCGGAAGACGGGGAAGAACTGGGTCATGTTCTCCTCGAAGAACCTCCCCACACCGCGGTCGACGACCAGGTACGAGAGCACGAGACCGACCAGCCCCCCGAGAAAGCCGATCAGCGCCGCCTCGCCGGCCACGATGAAGGCGATGTGGCGCGGCTTGAAGCCCACCGCTTTGAGCGCAGCATACTCGCCCGTTCGCTCGCGGGTGCTCATGCCCACGGCGTTGGCCAGAATGAGCCCCATGATGGCCAGAATGACCAGCGAAAGCACGCTGAGCACGTCGAGCACGGAGGAGATCATGCCGACGAAGCCCGTGTTGAAGGTCCGCTCGTCCTGACTCACCGTCTGCACGTCGCGCTCGCCGAAGATGCGGTCCAGCGCCACACTGGCCTTGACCGCGCCGTCGGGATCCGTGGTGCGGCTGGTGATCCAGCCGATCATGTTGCGCTGCTCGGGCCGCAAGGTGTCGTCGAGTCGCTGCCAGTGAAAGAGGAACGTCTGCTGCCCGACGTGTGCTGGCGCGGTGTAGAGGCCCGAGACGGTAAACGTCCACCCTGCCCCTTCCGGCGCGGGATACAGCGGACTTTCCAGGTTGATGCGGTCGCCCACCTTCCAGCCGAACTTGTCGGCCAGGCCTTTTCCGACGATGGCCCCCGAGCGATCCTTCAGGAACGCGTCGTACTCGTCCTTGGGCACGTGAACGTCGTCGTAGACATCGAAGTACGTCTTGCCGTCGACGGCGATGCTGGCAAAAAAGTCGTTCGGGTGGTTCGGTTCGCGGCCGCCGAACCAGTTGGCGTAGGTCACCGCGCGCACGAGAGGCCGGCCGTCGGGGCCTTTGGCATGGGCGACGTCCTCGGCGTAGCGCTTGGGCAGCGGCAAAACGAAGGTAACCTTGTGCCGGGTCATCAGGCGATCCTTCTGCGCGAACTCCTGCGCCACCGTCCACGAGCGCAGCGCCGTGCGCAGGGTGATGAAGGTCATCACCGCGATGGCCGCGCCGAGGACGGTCAGGCCGAGACGAACCTTGTTGCGGAACACGTTCCGCACGACCAAGTGCCCGAGGTTCATATCAACGCTCCCTTGTCGAGGCGGCGGATGACCGATGCGCGCTCGGCGGCCGTGGGATCGTGGGTGACCATGACGATGGTCTTGCCCATCTCGCGGTAAAGCTTCTCGAAGATCTCGAGCACCTCGTTGGCGCTCTGCCGATCGAGATCGCCTGTGGGCTCGTCGGCGATGATGACCAGGGGATCGTTGACGATGGCGCGCGCAATGGCCACGCGCTGCTCCTGCCCTCCGGAGAGCTGACGCGGGTAGTGGTCCATGCGCTGCTCGAGCCCTACGATTTTCAGCGCCGTCTGCGCACGCTTGCGCCGCTCGGACGAAGGGAGCGACGTGAGGAGCAGCGGCAGCTCGACGTTCTCCAGCGCCGTGAGCACGGGCAGCAGGTTGTACGCCTGAAAGATGATGCCCAGGGTCTGCGCGCGCCACTCGGAGAGTTCGGCGTCGCTCAATTGGTCGAGGCGCACGCCGGCGACTTCCAAGGTGCCGCGCGTGGGGCGATCCAGGCCGCCGATGAGGTTGAGCAAGGTGGTCTTGCCCGAGCCCGACGGGCCCATGAGGGCTTCGAAGGCGCCTTGGCCGACGTCCAGATCGAGATCGCTCAGGATGCGCAAGGTCTCGCCTCCACGCTGGTACTCCTTGGCGACGCCGCGCAGTTGGATGACCGGAGGGCCGTCGGCAAAGGGTGCGATGCGCACCGAGTTGGCGGCCTTCGGCTGCGCGTTGTTCATTCGTTGTCGTTCGAGTTCCAGTTCCATCACTTGGCTTCGCTTTCCTTGACCATCTGGCCATCCACGAGATCCGGGCCCGGGTTCTCCGCGACGCGCGTTCCCGGCGAAGGGCCTTCCGCCAGAACGAATCCCGCGCCAAATGCCTCGCCGAGCGTCACGCGCTCGAGGTGCACGGCATCGCCCCGAAGGGCGAAGACGACCTTTTGCCCGCCCCGCTCGACGACGGCCGATTTGGGCACCACCGACTTGGGCGCCGCGTGAAGCTTCTCCGGGTCGAGCGCTTCGCGCAGAAAGCCCACGCGCGCGGCCATTTCGGCGCGCAGCTGTGGAACGGTGTCGAGGAACTTCACTTTGACCATGGCCGTGGCCTTCGCGCGATTCAGGCGCGGTCCGACCATGACGACCTGGCCGCGGTGGCGATCGTTCGGGAAGGCGTCGAGCACGACTTCGCACGGGGCATCGGTGGCCACGGCACCCGCGCGACCTTCGGGCACGTCGACCTCGACGAGGAGCGAAGCCGGATCGAGGATTTCGACCAGCGGGGTCTCGTTGGTGACGACCTCGCCCACCTCGAGGGGCTTGGTCGTGAGCACGCCGTCGATGGGGGCGAGGACGCGCATGTCGTGCAGGGCAGCTTCGATGCGGGCGGCGTCGGCCGATGCGGCTCTGATTTCCGCCTCGGCCGCCGAAACGGCCGCCGAGAGCGACGTGGAGCGCGTTTCCATGTCCTCCGCGGTGGCGGCGGCCACCGCGCCGCTGGCGGCGAGCTTCTTTTCGCGGGCCAAGGAGCGCTCGGTCTCGGCGAGGGTGGCGCGGGCCACCTGCACTTTGGCGCGCGCAACGTCGACGCGCGCCCGTGCGGCGGCCAGCTCGCGGCGTTGATCCGTGGGGTCGAGTTCGAAGAGAACATCGCCCTGGCGGACGCGATCGCCCTCGCGGGCGTTGGTCTTCGTGATGCGGCCCTGCACCTTGGCGCCGACCTTGGCCGTGCGCTGGGCGACGACGTACCCGGTGGCGGTGAGCTCGACGGAGGCCTGCGACGGGGCCACCTGCGCAATCTCGGTCGCGCGCACGACGGGGCGCTGCACGCGCGCGAGCAGCGGACGCGCCGACACGGCCGAGACCGCGCCGACCCCCACCATCGCGAGCAGTGCGATCCAACGTTTCGAAAGGCCGCGGCGCGCGCGGCCTGCCGGGGGTGAGGGAGAAGACGTGGGCCGTGAAACGCCGTTGCGGTCGGCGCGATCGATGCGAAGCGACGCCAGCTCCGCGGAAAGAGAATCGTTTTGGACGCGTGCCACGATGGGCGCTCCCTTCTTTTTAATATCACCCATTGGTAATATAACTTTTGAGAAATTCAATACGCCGGCCGTCGAAAGCGAATTGTCTTAGTATCTAAGGTAGATATCTAATGGACCGTGTTATCTGACTAGTCAAGTGTCTTAGTTACTAAGTTAATATCCATAGTCGAAAAATCCGCACAAACGTCGACAGGTTCATCTCGGCGGCCTATATATCTTAGCGACTAAGGCATCCATGGAGATCCTTCGTGGCCAACAGGACAACCGACCCCATCTATAAGAGAGCCCCAACCTCCGCCGTGACCAGCGCGGACTGGGCGCGCACGATCGGCGAGGAGCTCGGCCGCGAGCTCAGTGCACGAACCATCCTGTTCCATCAGGCGATCGCGGAGCGCGTGGGGCTCAGCGTCACCGATCACAAGTGCCTCGACATCGCGAGTCGTGCGGCCATGGAGGGGCCACTCAACGCGGGGCGCCTGGCCGAGCTCACGGGTCTCACCACGGGCGCCGTCACCGGCGTGCTCGATCGGCTCGAGAAGGCAGGGTTCGTCCGCCGCGAAAAAGATCCCGACGATCGCCGGCAGGTGCTCGTCCGCCTGCTTCCCGACCGCGTACCCGAGCTGATGGCCGTCTTCGCCCCCTTCGCCAAGGCCTGGGAGGAGATGTGCTCACGTTACACGGTGGAAGAACTCGCCCGTGTGCACGACTTCTTCCGCACGACGCTCGACTTCATGCGCCAAGAAACGGAGCGCGTACGGGCCATGGGCCCCGCCACGGAAACGAGCCCGCCGGCACAGGACACGACGGAGCTCTCCGCGCCGCTCTCGAGCGACCGCGTGGGCTACCTGGAGTTCCTGCGCGGGTGCTCCGACTGGAAGCTCCGCGCGGAGGTCGGCCCGTATCTTTACCGCGCGCGGTTCGCCGGAGCGGAACCCCGCATCACCGCCCACGAAGGTCACATCGTCGTCGAGCCCGCGCGGTCCACGCTGCGCGGCCTGATGTCGAAGCGGGGCCCCTCGGAGCTTGCCATCCACCCGTCCATTCCGTGGCATATCCTCATTCGCGGCGGCGTCACCAAGGTCGACGCGGACCTGCGCGCCCTCACCCTGCGCGAGCTCGAAATCTCGGGCGGCGCGGTGGACGTCACCCTGGAGCTCCCCTGCCCCGCCGACACGATCATCGTCCGCATCCGCGGCGGTGTCCAGAGGGTCACGCTCTTGCGGCCCGAGGGCGTGCCCGCGCGGCTCGTCGTCAAGAGCGGCGCCTCCGGCCTCACCATCGACACGCTCCATCTGGGCGCCGTCGGCGGAAAGACGGACTGGGCATCCCCCGACTTCGCGAACGCCAAAGGACGCTACGACATCGAGGTGCTCGGGGGGGCGGACCGGTTCACCCTCGGGACACTCCCCCCCGTCACGTACGCCGTGCGCGAGTGATCGCCGCCTACTGCACGAGATCCCCGTACGCGTCGCGCCCTTCGGGTGCGCCGAGCCGCAGGGTCTGCGTCAACTCCGACTCGAGCTTCGCGCGATCGCCCACGATGACGACCTTCAGCGCCTCGGGGTGGAGGTACTTCTTGGCCACCCGGCGGACGTCCTTCGCCGTCACCGCATCAATCCGCTTGGGCAAGGTCACGAACTCGTCCAACGGAAGGTCGTAAATGGAGATGTCCTCCACCGCCGACGTGACCGCGCTCACCGTTTCGAACCGCCCGGGCAGGCCATGCTTGATGTCCGACTTGGCGTCTGCAAGCTCCTCGTCTTTCACGTCCTCGTCGATCATCCGCCGGATCTCGCGAAACAGCTCGCCCACGGATGCCGCCGTCTTCTCGGCCACCATCGCACCACCGGCCAAGAACGGCCCCGCACCGTGCCGCATCGCGAAGCGCGACCCCGCACCGTACGTAAAGTGATTCGCCTCACGCAGGTTCAAATTGATGCGGCTCGAAAAGATGCCGCCCAAAATCGCGTTCATCACGGTGATGGCATCGCGATCGGCATTGCGACGCGGCACTCCCACCTCGACCAACGCCACCTGCGACTGCGCCGCCCCCGGCTTGTCCACCAGCACGAGCCGCGGCCCCTTCGACGCGGCAGGCACCGCCGGCGTCTTCGGAGCTTGCGCCGCACCGGCCGCCGTCCACCCGCCGAACGACGACTCCAGCTTGTCCACGAGCGCCTTTTGCGTGATGTCGCCCGCGACCACCAACGTCGCATTCTTCGGCGAAAACATCGTCTCGTAAGCCTTGAGCAGATCCTTGCGCGCGAGCGCCTTCACGTCCTCCGCCCGTCCGCCCAGCGCGTTCCCGTAGGGATGGTTGCGCCCGTACAGCGCCGCGGACACCGCGTTCTGCGACATGGCACCGGGCTGCGTCTTCTCCTGCGCGAGCCCCGCCAAACGCCGCGCGCGCAACCGCTCGATTTCGGCATCGGGGAACGTCGGGTGCGTGACCACGTCGGCCAACAGCTGCAGCGCCCGATCGAGATGCTGCGACAGCGTCTTCACCGAACCACCGCACGAGTCCCACCCGCACCACGCCCCGTGCTGCGCGCCAATCTCCTCGTAGTCGTCCGACAGCTGCAGTGCGCTGCGGCTCTTCGTTCCCTGCTCCAGCATCGAGCCCATGAACGATGCAACCCCTGGCTTGAGCGCAGGGTAGTCCCCCGCCCCGGCCTTCAGCGCCAGACGCACGCTCACGATGGGCAGATCACGCCGCTCCACGAAGAGAACGCGCACCCCGTTCTTCAGGCGAAACGACTCCACCTTGGGCGGGGTGAAGACCACGGTGCCGTCCTCGTCCGGGGCCTTCTCGCGAAATGCCGCATCGGGTGTCTCCCCGCGTGGGGCCACCGGTGAACTCGGCTCGAGTGGCTTGGGAGGCTCTACGGGCGACGGTGCTGGCGGCGCCGGAGGAAGCTTCGGCGTGCCACCGCAGGCCGCCCCCATGACGCCCACCAAACCCGCAAGCACGACGGCCCCCAACGAAACGCGCCTCATCACGAACCTCCTTTAAGGCGGCCCGCCACCGGCGCCCCTTTTTCGGGTGTCACCACCGTCACGATGCGTTTGTCCGCCGGAAGGTACCGGCGCGCGACGTCCTGCACGGTGCTCGCCGTCGCTTGTTCGTAGCGGGCGATGTCCTTCGGGAGGTACCGCGGATCGCTCATGTATTGGTTGTACAGATTGATGCGATCGGCCCGTGACGCGGTCCGCTCCAGGCTGAACGTGAGCCCGGAGAGCACCGACGTCTTGGCCCGCGCAAGCTCCTCACCCTTCACACCGCCGGAGCGCACGAGGGCCAGCTCCTCGTCGATGGCTTTGAGCAGCTCCTGCGCCGTATGCCCGGGCTGCGCCGTGGCCACGATCCCGAACGTCGAGCCGAGCTGGCTCGAGTCCTGCGACGCCGAAACGTCCGCCGCGATTTGAAGATCGTAGACGAGCTTCTTGTACAGCCGGCTCGTCTTTCCGCTGGAAAGCACATGGGACAGCAAATCCAAATCCCCATCGCCGGGCGCGAACATCGGCGGCGTCGGCCACGTGATGTAGACGCGCGGCAGCTCCACCCCGGCGGACACGTCGAGCCGCACCTCCTTGGCCAACGTCACCGGAGGCACCGGGCCACGCGCCGGGACAGGCCCCGACGGGATCGGCCCGAAGTACTTTCCCACGAGCTCCAGCGTCTTCGTTCGATCGAAGTCGCCGGCAATCACCAACGTCGCATTGTTGGGCGCATACCAGGTGCGGAAGAAGGCCTTCACGTCCTCGAGCGACGCCGCATCGAGATCGCGCGGCGTGCCGATGGTGAGAAAGTGGTACGGATGCCCCACGGGGTAGAGCCGCTCGTAGATGTACTGCCCCACCAAGCCGTACGGTGCATTCTCGTAGTTCTGGCGACGCTCGTTCTTCACCACGTCGCGCTGGCCGGTGAAGGTCAACTCGTCGACGTGCGAGAGCAAGAATCCCATGCGGTCGCTCTCCAGCCATAGGGCCAGATTCAGCCGATTTTTCGGCACCGTCTCGTAGTAGTTCGTTCGATCCGTGCTGGTGGTCCCGTTCACGTCGGTCGCGCCGACACGCTCCAAAAAGCGGAAGTACGCATCCTCGGGAACGTGCTTCGAGCCTTGAAACATGAGGTGCTCGAAGAGGTGCGCGAAGCCGTTGCGGCCCGCCGGCTCGTCCTTCGAGCCCACGTGGTACCAAATGTTGGTCGTGACGATCGGCGTCCGGTGGTCCTCGTGCAGGATGACCTCGAGACCGTTCGCGAGGTGGGTCTTTTCGAGCGATAACGATGGCGGCTCGGCCTGGGCAGTCGGTGCGGCCACCAGGGTGACGGAGGCGGTCACCGCGGCGAGCGCAGTACGCGCCCAGCGAGTGGGATCGAAGATGCGACGGAGCATGGCGCGCAGTATGGCCTGCCCGAGGTTCGGTCCAAAGCCGGATCTGGTATCGTGCCGACCCCATGGATCGACGTGCGTTCCTCGGTGCGACGATTTCCGGCATTTTGGCCCAATTTGGCAGTGGCTGTGCCCGGAACCCAGGGGCCGCGCCCCATTTGACGAGCGCCCCGCGCCCGCGCGCGCTCCGCTTGGAGGAGCTGGAGGAGGCCACCATCGCCGATCTCTCCGGACGCATGGCACGGGGCGACTGTTCGTCACGCGAGCTGGTCGACGCGTACCTCGCGCGCATCGAGGCCATCGACCGCAAAGGGCCGGCGCTCAAGTCCGTGCTCGAGATCAACCCCGATGCCCAGGCCATCGCCACCCGCCTCGACGAAGAGCGCCGCAGCAAGGGCGCGCGGGGCCCGCTGCATGGCATCCCGCTGCTGGTGAAGGACAACATCGACACGGGCGATCGCATGCAAACGACGGCGGGCTCTCTGGCGCTGCTCGGCACGCCCGCCTTGCGCGACGCGCACGTGGTGGCGCGCTTGCGGGAGGCCGGGGCGGTCATCCTGGGCAAGACGAACTTGAGCGAGTGGGCCAACATGCGCGACTCGCACTCGGTCAGCGGGTGGAGCGGCCGCGGCGGGCTCACGAAGAATCCGTACGTGCTCAATCGAAACGCGAGCGGCTCGAGCTCGGGCTCCGCCTCCGCCATCGCCGCGAACCTCGCCGCCGCAGCCCTCGGCACCGAGACGGACGGATCCATCGTGAGCCCGGCGCAACTCTGCGGGCTCGTGGGGCTCAAGCCGACGGTGGGCCTGGTCAGCCGCGCGGGCATCATCCCCATCGCGCACTCGCAGGACACCGCGGGCCCCATGACCCGCACCGTCGCCGACGCCGCGATCGTGCTCGGCGCCATCGCCGGCGCCGACGCACGCGATCCGGCGACGAGCGGCGCCCGCGTCGAGCGCGATTACACGCGCTTCCTCTCGAAAGACGGTGCCCGCGGCGCACGCATCGGTGTGCTGCGCGGTGAACGCTGGATGACGCCGCCCCTGATGGCCACCCTGGATGACGCCGTCGCCGCGTTGCGAAAGCTCGGCGCCACGGTCGTCGAGATCGAAGCGCACGCTCCGGCGGAGGCCGCACGCGCGGGCGCCCGTGCCCTGGGCGACATCGCCAAGGCCGTGGAAGACCCCGAGGTGGAGGTGCTGCTCTACGAGCTCAAGGCCGACATGGCCGCGTACCTGGCCACGCGCACGAACCAGCCCTTGCGCACCCTGGACGATCTCGTGAAGTTCAATGTGCAGCGCGCCCGCGAGGAGATGCCCTGGTTCCGGCAGGATCTCTTCGACCGCGCCCTGAAAAAGGGCCCGCTCGACACGCCGGCGTACCGCGAAGCCTTGGCCGCGTGCCGCAAGCTCGCACGCGACGAAGGGATCGATCGCACGGTGCGCGAGAACAAGCTCGACGCCATCATGACGCTCACCGGCGGGGTGGCCTGGGCCACGGATCTGGTGAACGGCGACGCCATCACCGGCTCGATGTCCACCTTGGCCGCGGTCGCCGGCTACCCGAGCATCACCGTCCCGTGCGGCGCGGTGCATGGCCTGCCGGCGGGCGTTCTCTTGTTCGGCCCCGCGTGGTCCGAGCCTTCGCTCTTGCGCATCGCCTACGCGTACGAGCAAGCGACGCACCTTCGCACGAAGCCGACGTACCTCCCGAGCATCGAGAATTAGCCGAACCGCCCACCAATCGCGAGCACGTGCTTGCGCAGCCAGATCGATCCCGGATCGACCTGCGCCCGGGTCGGGTGGAACATGATCTCTTCGAACGACCCCGGATCGAGCGGCGGCTGGACGGCATCGAGTGAGAGCACGCCCCCGAGCACCTCGATCTGCCGGCGGGGAACGACGGCGACGAGATCGGAGCACGAGACCATGTGCAGGGCCTGCAGGTAGCTCGGCACCACGAGTGCGACGCGCCGTTCGACGCCGTTCTCGCGCAGCCACGTGTCCACGGGATCTTCGCGCTGGCCGCGGCCGAAGACGGCCACGTGCGGCGTCGTGAGAAAAGGCTCCATCTGCCCGATACAGGCGCGCTGCGGGTGGTCCTTCCGGATGGCGATGGCGTCCGTATCCGAAAAGAGGCGCTGGCCGTGGAAGCCTGGAAATTCCGACCCGGTACAGGCGATGACCAAGTCGATCGTGCGCGCGAAATCCGCGGTCATCACGCCGGGGCCGCGCCAAGGCGCCACGTCCACGCGGACACCGGGCGCCTCGGTGCGAATGCGCTCGCGAAGCGGCGGCACGAGCAAGTTGAGAACGTGGTCGGGCATCATCACGCTGAACCGGCGCTGGCTCACCTCGGGGTCGAAGGTGTCGGCCACGAAGAGCCCCTGCACCTGCGCGAGCGCGTCGGCCAACGGCGCCCGCAGCGCCAGTGCGCGCGGAGTGAGCTCCATGCGCGAGCCCACGCGCACGAGCAAAGGATCGCCCATGATGTCGCGCAGCCGCTGCAGGGCGTGGCTGGTGGCCGGCTGGGAAAGACCCACGCGCTGTGCAGCGCGGCTGACGCTTTCCTCCGAGAGGAGCGCCTGGAGGGCCACGAGAAGGTTCAGGTCGAGCGAAGCAAGATTCATGGGACGAAAGGACTCTATGCCACCTATGGATTGGAGCCGCGGGCGCCCGTTGTCCATGCTTGCCCGCATGGAATCGAACGAGAACAAGCGTCTCTTGCAGCATGTTTTTTCGGAGATGGCCAAGGGCAACTCGCGGCCGTTCGTGGAGTGCCTGGCGGACGACGTGCGCTGGACGGTGACGGGCACGACGCCATGGTCCAAGACCTACGAGGGAAAGGAATCCGCGCTCCGCGATCTCCTCGCGCCACTTCGGACGAAATTCGCCACCTCCTACAAATCCACGGCGATTCGCGTCATCGCCGAAGGCGATTTCGTCGTCGTGGAGGCGCGCGGCGATGTGATGACCAAGCGCAACATGCCCTACAACAATGCCTACTGCTTCGTGTACCGCCTGGCCGGGGGCAAGGTGCGCGAGCTCGTCGAATACGCCGACACCGCACTGGTCACGGCCGCGCTCGGTGATCCTACAGAGGCTTCGCCGCCTGAATGACCACTTGGCCACCGCGCTTTAGCCCGAGCGCTATGCTCGTTCCCTCGGGGACGTTGCTCAAGGAGCGATAGAGGTAGCCGTTCGCGCCGACGACGTCCTGCCCGTCGACGCTCACGATTTCGTCGCCCACCACGAGCCCCGCCTTCGCCGCGGCGCTGCCCGGTCGCACCACGCTCACGATGTTGCGCGCCTGCTCGAGGTCGGCGTCCGGCGATCGCTCTTGAAGGACGAAGCCCAGATCGCCGCCCACGTCGAATCCCTTGGTGCGCTTGCGCGGTGCACGGAGCGGGGCAAGCTCGGTGGTTCGTCCCGCGTCGACGGTGAGGGGCAGGTAGATGGAGGAGAACTCCGAGCCGCGGTAGTCGTTGGGGTACGCGCTCAAGGTGACCCGTCCCGCGGGACAGCGCTCCACCTCGAAGCGGCCCTCGGCATCGGTGACATTCTTGCGGTCCTGGTCCCCCATCGAGCCGCCGATGGCCATCATTCCGGAGCCTCCTTTCGCCGGGCGCACCATGACGACCATGCCCGGCACGGGTTGCCCGTTGTCGAGCGCAACGATGCGGCCGCGCAGGCTGGCGTTGCCTTCGAGCTCCAGGCGTAGGCCTTCGCGCTTGGCCCCCTGCTCGAGTTGCACCTTGGTTTGCGCGCGGCCATCGGGCGCTTCGGCGGAGAGGATGAAGTCGCCCGCGGGAAGGTCGCGCAGCACGAAGCTGCCACCCGTGCGGAAAAAGCTCTCGTCGCGCGAGACGCCCGTCTTCTCGTCGCGCAACGTCACCGAGAAGCGCTCGGGCGACGCGCCTTTGCTTCCGACGACGGTGCCCGAGATGGATCCCGTGCGGCGAATGGTCAGCGTGACCTCCGTCCCCGTGCGGATCTTCTCCGAGATCGTCTCGCCTCCCCCTTTGCGAAACGCCCGCACGGTGTACGTACCCGGAGAGAGCTTCGTCAGGGTGAAGCGCCCGTCGAGCTCCGTGAGGACCGGTGTGCGACGCCCCCACGCCCAGCGCATGGCGCGCCCCGCCTGCCCCTGCGCCTTGCTCGCGCTGTCCGATTCGCGCTCGGCGTCGACGAAGGCGTCGGTGACCGGTTGGCCGCCGTCGTCGACGACGCGCCCGCGGATCTCGTCGCGTTGGGACTCGACGATGACCTTCACGCGGGCCGTTTCCCCAGCCTTCACGGCCGTGGAGACGCCTTGCACGTCGTCGTCCTTGGTGCCGGGCGCGCGCATGGCCGACCAGCCGTGGGAGGCCGAAACGCGGTAGTCGCCGGGATTCACGCCTTTGATGGCGAAGGTGCCGTCGTCGCGCGTGGTCGTCTGGTTCCAGCCCCAGGTGCCGCCCTTGGCCTGCACGTTGGCCGCCGACACGGGGGCACCCGAGCCATCGACCACGGTGCCTTCGATGGAGCCGCCGGCCGGAAGCGTGATGCGCACGCCGCTGACGTCGCGATCGACTTTGACCTCGGTGGGCTCCTTCGGAGAGGCGATACCCTCACGCCGAACATCGACGCTGTACGTTCCCGCGAGCAGGCCGCGGATGCGGAAGGTCCCGTCCTTCTCGCTCTCGGTGTTGCCCCACCCGGTGCGGCTGCGCGGATCGCGGCCGTCGCCTCCGCGCGTGCGCGCGAAAAGCGTGACGCCAGCGACGGGCGCGCCTTTGGCATCGACGACGACGCCGCTCAAGGAAAGCCCCCCGTTGACCTTCCACACGAGACCATCGACGTCTTTGTCAGCGAGCGTGACCGGTTCGTATTTCTCTTCGAGGGCCGCGTCCTTGCACCAGACTTCCACCTGGTACGTGCCGGGAAGCATGCCCTCGACGCGCACCTTGCCCTCGTCGTCGGCCTTCGCCCAGCGGAATTCGCTTTTGCCCTTCTCCGAGAGATTCACCGCGCCTTGTGCACAGCCCTTTCCGTCTTTGCCGTCGCGGAAGCTGATGCGGCCGCTGACGGTGGCCGCCGGGTGGGCTTCGATGAGCACCTCGCCCGACGTCTCGCCGACGCCGAGCAGGACGCTCTCCCGGGCGGTTCCCCATCGATGCGGCGTTTTCGCGTCCGGCTTGTAACGACCGGGCTCGAGGCGCGCGATGCGAAAGCGCCCTTCCGCATCGGTGAGCGCGGTGTGCTCGCCTCCACCGCCCGGGCCGAACCCCATGGAGTCTCCGCTCGCGGCGACGCGCGCCCCGGCCACCGGGGTGTCGGTGCCTGCCTCGACGACGCGGCCTTGGAGCACCGATTCCGGGGTCAGCGAGATCTCGATGAACTGCCCCGGTGCGATGCCATCCTTCGAGCCATCCGCGTAGCCTTCCGCGGTGACCTGCGCGGCGATTCGGCCCGGCGCGACCCAGACTTGCCACTCGCCTTTGCCGTCGCTTTGGGCCACCGCGTTGGCGGCGCCGCCTGGACCGAACATGGCTTGCTCCGTCGACAGCACGGTCACCAGCGCCCCCACGACGGGGCCGCCGCCGATGTCCTGCACGCGGCCGCGCACTTCGACGCCGCCGGCGGTGAGAACCAGGTCGACGTTCTCACGAGCCTCGCCGGAGGCAAGGGTGAGCGCGCGTCCCGTCTTCTCCGGGTTGACCCAGCGCGCCGGCTGGTAATTCGTCGCCGACGCGGTCACCTCGTAGCTCGCGACGAGCAGGTCCTCGATGCGGTAGCGGCCATCGGCGCCGGTAGTCACGCAACGCGGGACGCGTTTGTCGATCGACACGAGCCGATCCGACGAAGCGAAGGCACAGACCTGGGCTCCGGCGATGGGCTTCGTCGCGGTGTCGGTCACACGGCCCGAAACGCTGCCGCGCGGAAGATCGCGATCGCTCGCGGTGACTTCGGAAGCGGTGGACTCGGACACCGCAGGATCGCCTCGCTCGCCCGAAGCCGCCACGTCACCGCGGTGTCGGAAGCGGTACACGGCGAACGCGAACAGCGCTGCTGCCAGGACGCCCAAAGCGATCCACGTGCGTCGGTTCATCGGTGACCAAAAGCGTATGGCCGGGGTCAGCTATTCCGTGGGATGCAAAGCGGCATGGGCGGCCCGGTTCGTGATACAAGGTGTGCCAATGCGTCCGATATGGCTGGGACTGGCTCTCGCGACGTGTGCCTTCGCGGTACCGGCAAGCGCTAAAAACGCGACCAACGCACCGAAGACGAAAAGCGCAAAGCACGCTTCGAGCAAGCCGAACAGCGATCCCGAAGGGCCAAAGCCCTGGTGCGCCCCCGAGGTGACGGAGCTGGAAGAGCACGTCTGCTACTTCGACGGAGACGACCCGGCGAAGTCCGAGGGACGCCACACGCTCGTGATTTATCTCCATGGCTCGCTCGCCACGACGCCCGGTTTTGCCTGGCTCCAACAGCGCTCGATGGCGAACTACGCGAAGCGACACGGCTTCACCGTTCTTCTCCCGACGTCGCCGAAGAACGGCGCGGGCAACGGCTACTTGTGGCCCACGTCCATCCCCGCCCAACGTGAACACGAGGCCAAGGTCCTCGCCGACATCCAACGCGAACGCAAAGAGCTCGCGCAGCGCATAGGCCACGACTTCGACGAGACCTTCGTCGTAGGCTTTTCGAGCGGCGCCTATTACGGCAGCGGCGTCGCCGTCCGCGGCGCCCTCTCCGACGTCGACGGCTACGTCATCCTCGCGGGCGGCGCCTCCCCGGGCCAGCACCTCGCCGCGACGAAAAACCGAGCCCCCATCTTCGTTGGCGTCTCCGCCTCCGATCGCCAAACCGCCGACGACTCCCGCCACTACGCCCACGCCCTCGCCGCCATGGGCTGGCCCCACCGCGTCGAAGAACGCCCCGCCGGCCACACGGTGGACCCGACGTTCCTATCGCAAGCCCTCTCCTGGCTCCGAAGCAAGACGCACAACGCTGGCTCCGCGCACCGCACGGGTGGATAGGATCTTTCGCACGTAGTTCGCTCGAAGCGTCTCGAAAGGCTCGCCGAAAGACTTGGAGATGGTCCTCCCGTCCGGATCATCGTCATCGGCGGGGTGGCCTTTGCGCTCGCGCTGGGCTCGCGCAGAACGACCAAGGACTTGGACGCCGTTCTCGAGCCTCCAGAGGCGGCGCGCATCCTTTTCTGCAGCCGACGCGATTGCTCCCGAGTTTCAGTTGCCTCCTGGATGGCTGAACGAACGCGCCAAGCACGCGAACCTCCTTCCGACTCAAGTCACCGAGGACGTTCGCTCTCTATAGTGTAGGCCCCGCCGAATCTCCCGTTTACCTGGATGGCGACGCGGCCAAAAGCGCGAAACTTCGCCTTTCGCTCGAGCGTAACGCTCCGGAACCGCTCAAACGTCGGCGCGTGTATGCCGTGAGCGACTACCTCGACGTGATCTGACGTCGGCGTATTCCGCCTTTGCGGCGGTGGCCCCTGCGGGACTCGAACCCGCACGCCCTTTCGAGCCGTGAATTTTAAATTCACTGCGTATGCCATTCCGCCAAGGGGCCTTGGAGGTCGCCTTCTCCTATAGCAGGACCGCGGGCGTCCATGTTGGTCGGAGTTGTCGCGACTCGTCGCGACTGTTGACGGTGGCGGGCATCGCGGGCTTCTTGGCCGCATGGTGACGGCTCGTTCGAAGGGTGTGCGGCGGCTGCTGTTCGGGATGTTGCTGCTTGGAGGGCTCCTGGGTGGCTGTCAGGCGCCGGTGGCCGCGGCCAAAGCGCCCGAGGCTCCGCCGCCGGGGCGCGTTCGAGGGGTTCGGGCGGCGCGGCTGTTCGATCCCAAGGCGGGACGCATCATGAGCAACGCCGTGGTTCGGATCGAGGGGGACCGCATCGTGTCGGTGAGCGAAGGAGCACCAGCCGATCCCACTGTCGTCGACTTGGGTGACGTCACGCTCATCCCAGGGATGATCGATTCGCATTCGCACATCATGGCGAACGGGGACAAATCGTACCTCGAGATGCTCGTCGAGAAATCCGAGTCGTACCGCACGCTCGAAGGCGTCGCCAACGCGCGCAACATGCTGCGGGCCGGGTTCACGAGCGCACGCGACTGCGGCAACGAAGGGCTCATGTACGCCGACATTTCGCTGCGCGACGCCATCGCCAAGGGGCTCGTCGAAGGGCCGCGCATGTTCGTTGCGACCCGTGCCATTGCTGCCGTCGGCGGGTATTTCCCCTTTGGCGTATCGTCCGATCTCGTGCAGCGGCCCTCCGGCGCGCAGCTCGTCAGCGGCATCGAAGAAGCGCGGCGCGCCGCACGTGAACAGATTCAACATGGGGCAGATCTGCTCAAGCTCTATGCGGATTTTCCCGGCGGGCCTGGCGGCTTGCCGGTCCGCCCTACGCTCACTGTCGACGAAATGAAAGCCGCCGTCGATATCGCCCATACGGCAGGGCACAAAGTCGCCGCCCACGCCACCTCCAAGCAGGGGATCCGCAACGCCGTCGCGGCGGGGGTCGACTCGATCGAACATGGGCACGACGCCGACGCGGAGGTTCTCCGCCTGATGCGCGATCGAGGCGTTTTCCTCGTTCCCACGGTGGCGGCGTACGCCGGGCTGCTCACAGACTTCCCGCCTGGCCCGCGACGCGATCGCCTGCTCAAGATCGTCGCTGACCAGCCCCGCCTCGTGCGCGCCGCTCGCGATGCCGGAGTCAAGATCGCCACGGGCTTCGATGCCGCCGCCTCGAAAGACGACGGGCACAACGCCATGGAGGCCATCACCCTCGTGGCCTACGGACTCTCACCGGTAGAAGCCCTCCGCGCCACCACCTTGCGCGGCGCGGAGCTCATTGGATGGGACGACCGCATCGGCTCGATCGAGAAAGGCAAAATCGCCGACTTGGTCGCCGTCGAAGGCGACCCCACCAAGGAAATCCATGCCCTTGGTCACGTCACTTTCGTCATGAAGGACGGCGCCGTCGCATGGGACGTCCGCGACGTCACTGGCGCGTCCCTATCTCCGACTCGACCGCGCGGGCCTCACCCGACGCGATGAGTCACTGTTGCTCGTGGTGTCGCGAGCCGTCACGACTGTTGACGGCGAGGCGAGATCGCGGGCTTCTTCGCCCCATGGGAACGGCTTGTTCGAAGGGCGTGCGGCGACTTTTGTTCGGGATGTTGCTGCTTGCGGGGCTCTTGGGGGGCTGCCAAGCGCACGTGGCAGCAGCCAAAGCGCCCGATCCCCCGCCGGGGCGCGTTCGAGGGGTTCGGGCGGCGCGGATGTTCGATGCCAAGGCGGGACGCATCGTGCTCAACGTCGTGGTTCGGATCGAGGGCGACCGCATCGTGTCGGTGAGCGAAGGAGCACCGCCCGATCCCACTGTCGTTGACTTGGGCGACGTCACGCTCATCCCAGGGATGATCGATGCGCATTCGCACGTCCTCGCCAACCACGAGAAGTCGTACCTGGAGATGCTCGTCGAGAAGTCCGAGTCGTACCGCACCCTCGAGGGCGCAGCCAACGCGCGCAACGTGCTGCGGGCCGGGTTCACCACCGTGCGGGACTGTGGCAACGAAGGGCTCCAATGGGCGGACGTCTCGCTCCGCGATGCCATTGCCAAAGGGCTCGTCGAGGGACCGCGCATGTTCGTTGCCACGCGCGCCATCGCCGCCGTCGGCGGGTACATGCCCTTTGGCGTATCGCCCGATCTCGCGCAGCCACCGTCCGGTGCTCAATTCGTCAGCGGCGTCGAAGAGGCGCGTCGCGCCGCACGCGAGCAAATTCAACACGGGGCGGACCTCCTCAAGCTCTACGCGGATTTTCCGGGCGGGCCGGGCCAACCCGTCCACACCACCCTCAGCGTTGACGAGATGAAGGCCGCGGTCGACATCGCGCACGCGGCCGGTCGCAAGGTGGCCGCCCATGCCCAGTCGAAGCAGGGAATCCGCAACGCCATCGCCGCCGGCGTCGACTCCATCGAACACGGCTCCGACGCCGACGCCGAAATCCTACGCCTCATGCGCGACCGCGGTGTTTTCCTCGTCCCCACCCAAGCGGTCCTCACCATCTTCCTCGCCGAGGCGAAAACGGGTCCACAGCGCGATCGCCTCATCAAGCGCGTCACGGATGGACAACGACTGGTTCGCGCTGCTCGCGATTCCGGCGTAAAAATCGCGACCGGCTTCGACGCCGCGACCTCGAAAGACGACGGTCACAACGCGATGGAGGCCATCACCCTCGTGGCCTACGGACTCTCACCCGTCGAAGCCCTCCGCGCCGCCACCTTGCGCGGCGCGGAGCTCGTTGGATGGGACGACCGCATCGGCTCGATCGAGAAGGGCAAAATCGCCGACTTGGTCGCCGTCGAAGGCGACCCGACCAAGGACATCCACGCCCTCGGTCACGTCACCTTCGTCATGAAGGACGGCGCCGTCGCGTGGGACGTCCGCGACGTCACTGGAGCGTCCCTATCTCCGACTCGACCGCGCGGGCCAGCTCGCCCGACGCGATGAGCGCCGACACCGCCGCGATGTCTTTGTAGAGCGGCCGATCCTCGGTGAGGGGCGCCACCAGCTCGCGTACCTTGGAATGCGCGACGCGCACGCCGCGGCTCGGGGTCAGCGGCTTTCGCTGATCGAGCCCGGCCGCAGCCACCATCGTCTCGATGGCAATCGCGTTGCGCACGTTCGTCACGACTTCTCGCAGCTTGCGCGCGCTCACGCTCCCCATGCTCACGTGGTCTTCCTTGCCCGCCGACGACGGAATCGAATCCACGCTCGCCGGGTGGCACAGCACCTTGTTCTCGCTCACCAGCGACGCCGAGGCCACCTGCGCGATCATGAAGCCCGAGTGAAGCCCGCTGCCCGGCGCCAAGAACGGCGTAAGGCCCGTCGAAAACGCCGGGTTCACCAGCTGCTCCACTCGGCGCTCGCTGATGTTCGCCAGTTCGGCCACCGCCATCGCCGCGAGATCCAGCGCCAGCGCCAGCGGCTGCCCGTGGAAGTTGCCGCCGCTGATGATGTCCGGCTCGCCCTTCTCGTCCAGGAAGACGCTCGGGTTGTCCGTCACGCTGTTCACCTCGCGCTCGAGCACCGTGCGCGCCCAGCCGAGCGCATCGCGCGATGCACCGTGGACCTGCGGCATGCAGCGAAGGCTGTAGGCATCCTGCACCTTGCCGCAGTCGCGGTGGCTCTCCATGATTTCGCTGTCGGTCAGAAGCGCGCGCAGATTGCTCGCCACCGCGGCCTGCCCCGGATGCGGACGCGCGGCCTGCAGCCGATCGTCGAAGGGACGGCTCGTCCCCTTCAGCGCCTCCAGGCTCATCGCCCCCGCGATGTCCGACGCCGTGCATAGACGCTCGGCCTCGAGCAGCATCAAGGTGCCGAGCGACGCCATGAACTGCGTCCCATTGATGAGCGCGAGCCCTTCCTTGGCCTCGAGCGACAGCGGCGTGATGCCCGCCATGCCCAGCGCGTCGCTGCCCGGGATGTACACGGGCCGGTAGCCCGCCTTCGGGTCCGCGCTCGCGCGCACCGAGGCCTCGACCGACGCCTCCCCTTCCCCAATCATCGCCAGCGCCAGATGCGCGAGCGGTGCGAGGTCACCGGAGGCGCCCACCGATCCTTGGGACGGAATGCGTGGGTGCACGCCTTTATTCAGCATCTCGAGCAGCTGCTCGACGAGCACCGGACGCACGCCCGAGTGCCCGATGGCCAGCACTTGCGCGCGCAGGAGCATCATGCCGCGCACTTCGGCGATCGACAGATCGGGGCCGAGGCCGGTCGCGTGGGAGCGCACCAGGTTTCGCTGGAGCGCGCGAATGTCGTTGGCACCGATGCGCGTTTCGCTCAGCGCACCGAAACCGGTGTTGACGCCGTAGATACTCGGCGCATCGTCGCCCTGAAGGGCAACTCGGTCGATGGCCGCGCGCGATGCAATGACTTTTGCGCGGGCTTCAGGGTGGAACTCCACGGCGCGGCCCCGGAGGGCTACGTCTTCCAGGTCTCGCAGAGAAAAGGGTTTGCCGACGAGGACAGCGGACATGGACAGCCCAATAGCGCAGGCAACGCTGGCCGACAAAGACTCCTTCGCTCTTGTGCGTGAGGTTACGTTCCGAGCCAAAACTCTCGTGGAATCTCGAACCGCGGCAACGCGACAATCGCGGCGGGGCCGCCGCTATGCCCGCTTTGACAGGAGAGAGGCGCCGGTCTCGCCGGGATGGTCGCGCTGCCGCGATTCGACTTAAGGGGCGTTCTTGATTCGAAACGTAACTTCCCCCGGCAAAGTTCGGGTAACGTCCGTCCGCGCATGCGTTATTACGTCTCCCTCGATTCTGCGGCGTCCTCCGACAGCCAACCCGTCGAGGTCGATGTCACGGAGTTGCCCAGCGGCGAGCTGCAGGTTCGCATCGGAGGCGAGCTCGTCGACGTCGACCGTGTCTCGCTCCCCGGCCGCGGGCTCATCTCCGTGCGCGTCGACGGCCAGGTCGTCGATCTCACGACCGAAGGGTCCCCGCCCGACGTCGGCGTCGTGGCCAGCGGGCACCGCTCCTACGTACGCGTGGTCAGCGAGCGCCAGCGCGCCGCCGACGCGGCGAAAAAGACGGGCGGTGGGGCCAGCGAGAAAATCCTCAAATCGCCGATGCCGGGCCGCGTCGTGAAAGTGCTGGTCCAAAAAGGAGACGAGGTCGCCGCAGGCCAGCCGCTGCTGATCATCGAGGCCATGAAAATGGAAAATGAGCTCCGCGCCAAGGCGCCCGGCACCGTGGCCGACGTGCACGTTACCCCGGGAACCGCCGTCGAAGGCGGCGCCAAGTTGGTCACGTTCGCGTGAGGCCCCGCATCCCTCTGGTTCACGCGCCGACCCCCATCGTGCGCTCCAAGGCGCTCTCGTCGATGCTCGGCGTGGAGCTGTACATCAAACGCGACGACATCACCGGCGGCGCCGAATCGGGCAACAAGCTGCGCAAGCTCGAGTATCTCCTGGGCGACGCCCTCGAGCATCGCACCACCTGCGTGATGACCTGCGGCGGCGCCCAATCGAACCACGCCCGCAGCACCGCCATCGCCTCGGCGATGCTCGGCCTGCGCAGCATCCTCTACCTCCGCACCGGCGAAAACCACGACGCGCTCCGCCGGGACTACACGGGCAACGTCCTGCTCGATCGCCTCGTCGGCGCAGAAATTCGCCCCATTTCGCCGGAGGACTACCGCGATCGCACACGCATCATGGGCGAAGCGGCCGAGGCCCTGGCCGAGGACGGCGAGCGCCCGTACGTCATCCCCGAGGGCGGCTCCAACGGACTCGGGGCCTTCGGCTACGTGGAGGCCATGCACGAGACGCGCATGCAGCTCGATCACGGCATCGCCGGTGGCGCGGCGGCCTTCGACCTGGTGGCCCACGCCTGCGGATCCGGCGGCACCGCGGCGGGCGTCGTTCTGGGCACCGCGGAATACGAGGTCGCCAAACACGTGTGGACCTTCGCCGTCTGCGACGACCGCGTACACTTCGAGCGAGAAATCGCCCGCATCGTCGGCGAAGCGCGCACGCTCGAGCCGTCGTTGACCCGTGAGGCGCCCCTCACCGTCGACGACAGCGCCAAGGGCCCGGCCTACGGCGTCATGAGCGAAGAGCAGCGCGCCTTCTTGATCCGCGTCGCGCGGACGGGCGGCATCCTGCTCGACCCGGTCTACAGCGGCAAAGCGCTGTTCGGCCTTGCACAAGCCGTTGCCCGCGGTGCCATTCCGCGTGGGGCGCGCGTTCTCTTCATCCACACCGGCGGCCTCCCCGGTCTCCTCGCGCAAGGGGCCAACTTCGAAGGCGCCATATGACGGCGGCGAAGGCCACCAAGCCGCTCGCGCAGGTGGCCAAGCCGCTCGCCTCGGCCCTGGCGCTGCAGGCGGGCATCCTGCTCGTCGGCGCCCTGCTCCATCGCAACGCCATGGGCGCCTCCGCGGTGCAGGCGGCGGCCGCCGAATTCGGCGCGGGGCAATTCGGAGTCGCCTGGTCGGATCCGCTGCAGAAGGCCCCCACGTCGAAAGCCATCGTCCTGCGGGCGCTGCGCGGTGCGGGCTATGCGCTCGGCCTGGCCGTGCTCCTCGTGGGGTCGGCCCTGCTCACCCGTGCGGCCTCCTTTCACGGCGCGGCCCACGTTGGCGTTCTTCCCCTCGTGAACGGGCTCATTGTCTCCGTGCTCCTCGCCGTCCGTGACGAGCTCATTTTGCGCGGCATGGTGCTGCGCGCCCTCGACGGCGCCGTCCCGCGCGCGGTCGAGCTCGTCGTTTGCGGCCTGGTGGCTGCGGCGGCGGTCTGGGGATCGAAGGAAGGCGCCGCGCCGGCGCTCGAAATCGTGGCCGCCGGGGTGTTCGGCGCAGGGTTCGCGGTGCTTTGGAAGATGGACCGCGGGGCCTGGATGGCCTGGGGGGCCAACGCCACGTTCCATTACGTCATGACGACCCTAACGCACGGCGCCGTTTTCGATGTTCGCGTTGCGCAAGGTAGCTGGGCGCAGGCCGTCCTCTAAGGGTAGGATCCCCCCGTCATGGACGACAGCGTTGGACGACGCAGCCCCCGATCGCTCACGCCGGAGCGTCGCGCGTCCGCGCAGCAGCGCTCCGACCATACGCACGATCCCGGGGGCGAGGAGTTCCTCTTCCATCTTTTCCGCGGCAGCGAGCTGCTCCAAGACAGCCGCGTTCACGAGGCCAAAGAAGAGCTCGAGCAAGCCCTCCTCCTCCAGCCGCGCGATCCCAAAGGGCAAGATCTCCTTGCCGTCGTCTACTTCCGCATCGGCCACTACCCCCGGGCCATTCAGATCTACGAGCAGCTCAAACGCGACCATCCCGGGCGCGCCTCGCTCGGCCTCAACCTTGCGCTCTGCTACTTGAAAACCGGCCAGGCGCAGCTCGCCCGCGAGGAGCTCGAGGAGGTCGTGCGCCTCTCGCCCGATCACCGCCGCGCGTGGGGCTACCTCGGCCTCGCCTACGAGCGCCTCGGCGACTACGACAAAGCCGAGCTCTCGTTCGAACGCGGCGGACACTCCGCCATGGTTCGCCGCATGATGCAGCGCCGCGGCGGGCGGCCGTCCATCGTGTCCGTCTCCCCGGAGCTCGGGTACTCGATACGACCTTCGGATCCCGCGCGGGATTCGCGCGAGCCGCCGAGGCGCTACAGCGAAAGTGGCAAACCGCCGAGCCTCGGCGCCACCGTCACGCCCGTCCCCCACAGCGAAGCCATCGAGGACGTGCGCGCGGCCGCCGCAGAGGCTTTCGAAGAGCTGGACGCGGGCGAGCTCTCGTTTGTGCTCGCCCAAGCCGAGACGCGCCGGCCCGACGGCGAAATGTGGCACCCCGTGGAAATCGGCGAAGCCATTCGCTTTCCCGCGCACATGCCCGGGGCATCGAGCCTTCCCGCTCCTGCATCCGCCCCGGCACCGGCGCCGAGAACGGTGCCGCAGATCCTCGCCGCCGCGCGCATCGGGGCCCCGGTCGATCGCAGCATGGCCGCCGCACGCGATGCGGGGCACGTCGTGGTTTCCCTCGCCAAGCGCGAGAACGAAGAGACCGCGCCCCCGTTCGCGATCCGCTTCGACGCACTGCGAAGCTACACGGGCGCGCTCTCCGCGAGCGTCCTCGAACGGCGCGGTCGCGGCTCGAGCGATGCCTTCGGCGGGATCTCTGCCACCGTCATGCAGGTCACCGGCGACGGCCTTCTCGTCCTCGCCCCACGCGCGGGACGCAGCGCCCTCGCCTCCACCCTCGGCGAGGACGACGTCCTCTTCTTGCGCGAGGATGCGATCCTTGCCTTCGATCTCACCATGCCCTTCGAGAACGGAAAGATCCTGCAGGATCCCATCTTCGTCGCGCAGTTGAAGGGCCCGGGCCCCATCGCCTTCGAGTACATCGAGCCCCTCACCACCTTGGAGGTCACCCCTTCGCAGCCGGCGACTGTGCGTGGCCCTTCGGTTCTCGGCTGGATGGGCCGCCTCGCCCCCGAGAGCATCGCGCCCGGGGAAGCACCGGGCGGCGTGCGGGGTCTCATCAGCTTCTCGGGCACGGGAACCGTATTGGTCGCCGGACGATGACGGTCGAACATGCCAACCCTCGGACTCCTGGCCAGCCGACGGCGCCGCGGGACACGAAGGAGCACCGGAAAGAGCTTCGCCGCACCCTGGCGCAAGATGCGGTGAACCTTCCGAACCTCATCACGATGGCCCGCATCGTGATGATCCCCGTCTTTCTCGTGCTGCTGGATCGTCAGACCCCGGTCGACTGTTTTTGGGCAGCCATCGTCTACACCCTGGCCGCCCTGACCGACGCGCTCGACGGCTATTTGGCGCGAAAAATGGGGGTTGTTAGTGTCCTCGGAAAGTTTCTCGACCCCCTGGCCGACAAGCTCATCGTCATGGCCGGACTGGTCTGGATGGTCCCCATGGGCCGAATCCCCGCCTGGGTGGTCGTCGTGCTGCTCGGGCGTGAAATCAGTGTCACGGGCCTGCGGAGCGTCGCAGCCAACTCGGGCGTAGTCATCTCGGCGGGCCGCGAAGGCAAAACAAAAACAGCGCTCCAAATGATTGGGATCATCGCCCTCGTTCTGGGTTACCCCTATCATCTGGCATACTTGGGTATCGATCTCGGCGTAGTCGACCTGGTCCACGTCGGGCGTTTGCTCGTGTATCTTTCGCTTGTCTTTTCGGTCGCCAGCGCCGCCCAGTACATGCAGCTTTTCGGGCAGGCGGTCGAAGCCAAAGAAAGCAACCTACGCGACCATTGAAGCCCGAAAATCCGAAGATGTGCGCACAGTCTTTGCTCTGGCTTGCGCTCCGGCGCGAGCTACACTCGCGTCCGCGTTGAACCGATGACGACGCACGCCACACCGCAAGCCTCCGCAGTCCCCAAGTCCGGCCTCGATGCTGCCGACCTGGACGCCCTTGCGCGCTCGTCGAGTCCGGCGGAGCCCGCGACGAAGAGCCGTTGGGCGTGGACGGGCCTCGGGCTGGTGGGGGTGGTCAGCATCCTCGTTTTCTGGGCTTTCGACGCGCTCCCCTTCCAGGATCTGCCGGCGCACGCGGGCCTCATCGCATTGCGTCATCGTTTCGCCGAGTCGCCCTTCGACCAGCGCTTCTTCGTATTGGCCCCCCACCTCGGGCCCTATTCGCTGTTTCGCTTCATCGGCGAACAGGTCACGTCCATGTTCGGCCCCCTGGCGGCGGTGCGGACGCTCGGGACCTTGCCCCTGGTGGCGACCCCCGCGGCGCTCCTTTTCGCGCGTAGGCGTTTGCACGGCGACATGTCGCCGACCATGGGCTTCATGGGCATCGTCCTCTCGTTCGGGCTGATGACCCTTCTCGGTTTTGCCAGTTACCTGCTCGGTCTGGCGGTCATGCTTTTCGGCCTGACCTTGTGGCTCGAGCTGCTGCTCGCCGCCGACCGGGGTGAAAACACGACGGCGAAAGAGCTGGTCATGCTGGCCGCCGCGCCCCTCATCTTCATCGCGCACGGCCACGCGTTCATCCTGTTCCTCGTGCTGGCTGGCCTCGCCACCATCGTGACCGGCCACCGGCGTCAGCGTCTGCTGCGCCTGCGCACCCTCGTTCCAGCGCTGTCCCTCGCGGCCTACGTGGCCTGGTTGGAGCGCGCGTCGACGATGCCGGCTGGCTCCGTCCACGTCAGCGCGAAGAGCCTGGAGCCGCATTTTCAAGGGCCGTACGACAAGTTCACCCTGCTCATCACGCCCACGTTGATGACGCGCACCGGGATCGACTTCGTCATTGGCTGCGTGGTTTGGCTGCTGGTGGTCCTCTGTACCGTCGCCACGGTGCGGAAGCTTCCCCGCGCCGCGGGCGTGGACACCGATGGGAGCAGCGCCCATACGCGCGCGCTCGTGGCCGGAGCCATCGTCATCGGAGCAATGTTCCTGGTGCTTCCCCATGCCATCGGCTGGTTCGGTTTCGTCGATGGGCGGCTGGTGCCACTGGTTCTCTTCCTCTGTCTGATGGCGATTCGTCGCCGCTCTCTGGATCGCTTGCTGGCAACCTCGTTGGACTGGATGGCGCCAGCCCTTGCGACGGGGATGGCGCTGGTAGCACTGGTGGCGTCGTACCGCTTTCAGAACGAGGCGCGCGGCTACCATGAGATCTTGGCGGCCGTGCCCAGCGAGGCGCGGGTGCTCAACGTGCCGCTCGATCCGAACAGCGACATTTTCACGGCCCACCCCTTCGTCCACTACGACAAACTGCTCTTGACCGAGCGCCCCGCCGTCGTGAGCGACATCTGGTTCCACCAGGGCTCCGCGCTCTACCCGACGAAAGAGAACCCGTCGCTGCGCCTTCCTTCGAGCTACAGCGAGAGCGATCTGCACGGGGTCGACTGGCCGTCCTATCGCCTCGGCGACTGGGACTACGTCCTGATCCGCACGCGCCCCGAGTCCTCGGCCCCCGCCACGCCCGAGCAGCTATCGCTGGCCGAGCACCGCGGCGGCTGGTGGCTGTACAAGACGCTGTAGACGCGCCGAGCGCCACATGGAGCGCCGGCATCTTGCCATCGCGCTATGGAGCGCCGGCGCTCCATAGGCGCCGGCGATCCATTCAGGTGCTGATCTGCGGGTGCTTCACGGCCTTCTTGTTCTTCTCGCTGTCCTTCGCCGGACGGAGATGGCCGAAGAGGTAGATGCCGCCCATGAACGTCGTCCACGGCCGGAAATAGCGGAAGGTCGTGTACCACTGCAGGGCCTTCGGGCGCTCGGCCACGGGGCGGAGGCCGCACGCGGCCGCGTGATCCTGCGCGTGCTGGAACGCGTCGGCGATGCGCTCTTCGACGATGCGCGGGTGCGCCCGCTCGCGCGCCACTTTGGCGGCGGTCTGACCGAGGCGGCCACGCCGCTTCGGATCGCGGATCAAGCCGAGGGTGGCCCGGGCGAAGGCTTCGTCGGCTTCGTCGATGCTCGCACCGCGGTGGCCCGGGGCGAGGAGCACGCCGTTGACGCCGTCCTGGATCTGCGAGCTCACGCCCATGCCGTCCGCAAACGCGACGGTCGGCGTGCCGCACCAGAGGGCCTCGCCCATGACGTTGCCGTAGGTTTCGCTGAGCGACGCGTGCACGAACAAGTCGGTGTACGCGTAGTAGTCGGCCATCTTCGAGAAGGGCACCTCGCCCGGGAAGAACACCCGGTCGGCCACGCCTTGTTCGACGGCGACGCGCTTGTAGTACTCCGTGTCGGGCCCCTGCCCCAGCAAGGTCAACGTCGCATCGGGCTCCGCCTTGGCGATGTGCCGCGCGAAGATGCGAATCAACCGGTCCTGCGATTTTTCACGGGTGTGGCGCCCAGCGCACAGGAGGCGCGGACCACGCGAAAGCCGGCCGCTGCCGAGGTGCTCGTACGGGTCGGCCCCGAGGGGCTTGTCGAACATGTCCGGCTGGACGGCGCGGGGGATGACGTGAATTGGCGCCGTGACCCCGCGTTCACGCCAGTAGCGGCGCAGCCCCTCGGAGAGCACCACGAGGCCGTCGCTCTCGTTGTAGATGCTCGCGAAAAGCTCCTCGTACGGGCGGCGCAGGAACATCTCCAGGCCTCCGTGGACCGCCTCGATCTTCGAGAGCTTCTCGGGCAGCAACACGTCGTACGCGGCCGCCAGGTGCGTCGTATTCACGATGAGGAGCGGGATGCCCTTCATGCGACGCAGCCACAGGCCGAATTCGACCAGCAGCGACGTGGTCTGCGCGAAGACGATGTCGAAATTCCAACGATCCGCATCGTACACCCACGATGCGAGTGGAAGTGGGATGTGCACTCCCGGATACGTCTTCAGTGGAAGACTCGGAAGCGACACCGTGCCCGGCGCGAGTTCCTCCGGTCTGGCATCCGGATCGTGTGGACCGATGACTGTGACTTCGTGACCACACCGACGCAATTCCTGATACAGAAAGCGTGTCTGAAACGCTGCACCGTTGGCGTACGGGATCCGAGTGAAGTCACTGAGAATCGCTACCCTCAAAGGACGCCCCTGTCGCGCGGCCAAGCGCGCGAATGGAGGCAGGTCCTCGAGGACCGTTTCCTCCTGCTTTCTCGCGTTACCAGCAGGAATTGGCGCTTTAGATGCCTCGCCCTTCGCTGCCGTTTTCCCGTGCAATCGCACCACGGTTGCGCTCGCATCGACCGGCCGGACTGCTGCGGCCGCCGGCTCGCCGCTTTGGGCGATGCCGGTTGCAGAACGCGGCATTTCACTTGCGGAGTCGTGGGCATGAAGGTCGTCGACGTGACCGAGTTCTACTCGATAAGGGGAGGCGGAGTTCGAAGCCATCTCTCGGAGAAGGGACATATTTCGTGCCAGCTGGGCCACGACCATTGGGTCGTCGCGCCGGGGGAGAAAACCACGCTCCAGGTAGTGGAGAAAGATGAAAATGCAACCGGGCAGAGCAGACTACAGTATGTAGGCGGACCTGCGCTACCTTACGACCCCACGTACCATTTGTTGTGGCGGGTGGATGCGGTTCACCGTCTCGTTCGTCAAGAGCGGCCCGACGTCTTAGAGATTCACTCACCCTACGTGGCGGCCGGGTCGTCGCTCTCCCTTCCGCGTAAGTACTTCGGTATCCGCACCTTCGTCTGGCATGCAGACTTCATCGACACGTACCTGCGCGGTGCTCTCACGCGCCGGCTTTCTCCGTCGACGGTGGACGTCGTGGTGGAGCCGCTCTGGGCGTGGGTGCGTACCATTGCGAACGGCTGCGACGCCACCTTCGCGGCATCGCGGTGGCAGGCGGAGAAGCTGACCGCCCACGGCGTTCGCGGGGTCACGTACCTCCCCTTCGGGGTCGACAAGGGCCGCTTCACCCCCGGCGCCCGCAACGAGGCCGTGAAGGCCGAGATCCTGGGCCCGCGCGCGGGCGCTGGCGGTCCGCTTTTGGTCGCCATCGGCCGCTTCGCCGTCGAGAAGCGGTGGGACGTCGTGCTCGATGCCTTCACCGCCCTGCGCGAGGAGCGCCGTCGCAAAGGCCTGCCCGCCGCCACCCTGGCCGTTTTCGGGGATGGCCCCGAGCGCGCCGCCATGCAGGCGCAGGTAGCCGGCCACGACGATGTGCTCTTTTTCGGCTTCGTGAAGGACCGAAATCGGCTCGCCAGCGTCCTGGCCAGTGCCGACCTGCTGATCCACGGATGTCCTTACGAGACGTTCGGACTGGGCATCGCCGAAGCCGTGTCCTGCGGGCTCCCCATCGTGGTGCCCGACGAGGGCGGTGCGGCCGAGCAGGCCTTGCCGGGTGCTTCGGAGATTTACCCCACGGGGGATGCCACCGCGTGCATGCAAGCGACCCAGCGGCTCCTAGGGCGCGATCGCACGGAGGTGCTCGCCTACGCGCGGCGCGCCGCGGACCTCGTTCCGAGCGTCGAAGATCATTTCAAGCACCTCTTTTCGATGTACGAGGACCTGTCGAAGAGACGACGTCAGTCCCCACCAAGGAAAAACCGCCGTGAGCGTTCACGTATCGATCCACGACGTTTCGCCCGCATTCCGTAGCGAAATCGAATTTGCTCTGGAGATGTCGCACGCGCGCGGCGTCAAGCCGGCACTCCTCGTCGTTCCGAACTTCCACGGTGAGCATCCTCTGGAGGAGGACGCGTCGTTCTGCGCACGGCTTCGCGATCTGCAGGCCGACGGCCACGAGATCTTCCTCCACGGCTTCTTCCACGCCGCCGGCGCCCCCCGCCTTCGCGACGACAGCCGCCCGGGCGGCACCTTCTCGCGTTTCTTCGCGCAGCGTGTCGTGTCGGGCGGCGAGGCCGAGTTCAGCGATGTCTCCGCCGACGAAGCGCGCGCGCGCCTCACCGAAGGCGAGCGCATTCTGTCCAAAGCGGGCCTGCACATCGACGGATTCATCCCCCCCGCCTGGTCCATGCCTCCGTGGATGCTCGACATCCTGGCCGAGCGCCGCATCGCGTACACCGAGGATCACCTCTACATGTACGCCCCCGCCGCGCGGCGCAAGAAACCGAGCCTCGTTCTCAACTACGCCAGCCGCACCCCGAGCCGGCTCTTCTCGAGCGTCGCGTTCTGCCGGCTCGCGAAGCCCGCGAAAGCCTTGGTTCCCGCGAGAATCGCGATCCATCCCGCCGACATGCGGTTCCGACTATTGCGGCACGAAGTGCAGCATCTGTTGAAATGGGCCGAGGGCGACACCGTGGAGCGGGCCACAGCGCTGGTTTGAGCTGAACGAATAGAGAAGAAGAAAACCGCCAGGACGCCAGGGTCGCCAGGGGCTCCGACGGAAACGGCAATAAACCAAAATGAGGGTTTATCGTTGGTTCACCCTGGCGATCCTGGCGTCCTGGCGGTTTCTGCTCTAGCCGTTACCCCGCCGCCGCGCCCGTGTCCTGCCGCGGCGCGTGCGCCTCTTCCCTCTTCTTCTGCGGCCAGATGTGCAGGATCGACGGCAGCACCAGCAACGCGGCAAGGAGGCACAAAACCTCGCCGGACATCGCGAGTTTGCCGAAGGATTGGAGCGCCTGGTTGTCGTTGAAGAGCAGCGCGCCATAGCCCACGGTGGTCGTGTAGCTGCAGAGGGCGACCGCACCTCCGGTGCGTTTGAGCGCGGAGGTGATGTCGCCGCCGAGCAAACGCGAACGATCGAAGACGTTGAACGGATACTCCGAGCCGATGCCGAAGGTGATGGGCAGCGCGATGAAGTTCAAGAAATTGAGCTTCATGTCGATGAGCGCCGCGCCGCCAATCGTCCAGAGGACTCCCATCACCAGCGAGCCGATGACCACCACGAACCCACGCAAGCTGCTCGTGGCCACCAGCACCACCAGGCACACCGCCAAAAACGATGCGCCCGTGGCGAGTGGGCCATCGCGCTCCATGGCGTGGATGATCTCCGCGAAAATCGTCGACCGACTCGCGGTCTGCACCACCGTGCCGTTGGCCAATTTGACGTTGTCCGTCGTCTTGGCGATGCGAAGCGCAATGTAGCCGTCGGAAAGCGAGATGTTCTGCGGCTTCACGTAGAACACGGTGCCGAGCGTCCCGTTCGACTCCTCGAAGCGGCGGCGAAGCAGCGCGGGTAGATCCTTCGCCGCCACCGGCGCGAGCTCCTCCGGCGGCTTCACCTCCAGCACGCGCTTGCGCTCGTCCTCCTGCATCGACGCGAGCACCGCCGGAGTGAGGCGGTCGCGAATGCGCTCCAGCACCTCGAGCTTCTTCTTTTGGTCCTCGAGCGTGCCGGGAAGCAGATCGTCCACCGTCGTGACATCGGCAATGAGCTTGCCTTGCGGATCGGCGGCGTCGTTCTTGAAGATCTGCTCCTTGAGCATCGGCACTTGCTCGGGCGAGTCCGCGAGCATCAAGGCTCCGGCGATGTTCATCTTGCCGCCGAAGACATGCTCGGCCTTGGTCGACCAGCTTCCCGCACCGCTCGACTTCGACCCGCGCGAGCCCAATCGATCGAAGTTGTACTCCCACGGATCGTGCAAGTAGCCCGGCAGCTTCCACGCCGTCACCACGCAGAGAACGGCCGCGATGCTCACGAAAATCCACGGACGACGCTCGGTCACGTTCGCGATGACGCGCATCAGCGGCCCACGGCTTCCGTCACTGTTGATGCGCGGCGACGGATCGCGAAGCCACGGCGGCAGCCGCTCCTGGATCCACTCCAGGATGACGATGAGCGCGGGCACCGTCGGGATCATCGAGAGCCACACCAGCAGCATCCCGACGAAACCAATGAGGCCGAATTGGCTGAAGCCACGGAAGTTCGTAATGACCAACGAACCGTAGGCGATGCCGCCCACGCTCGCCCCGACGAGCTCCGCGCGGAACGCGTTCCACACGGCATCGCGCCGCGCTTGCTCCGGCGGCAGCCCGCGGGCCCGAAACTCGCGGTAACGCGACAGCAGCACGATCGGGTAGTTGATGCCGTTGCCCAGGATGATGGCCCCGAGGAACGCGCCCGACGTGTTCACGTAGCCGTACGTCACCATTGCGAACGAATAGGCCGCGCCGATGCCCACGAATGCGGGCAAAATGATGATGAGCAGCGACCAGAAAGACCGGAAGAAGACGACCAAGCCCGCGAGAATGAGCACCAGCGCCATGCCGGTGGCCCACGCCGCATCGCTCATGATCGACTGCCGCTCCTCCGTCGCGTTGGCGATGGCACCGGCGAGACCGGCCTGCATCTCCGGGTGGAACGACTTCGGGTTCACCTCGGCGACCATCTTCTCCACCATGCGAAGCAGCGCTTCGCCGTTGGCGTCGCCCATGCCTGCGGTCTTCGAGATGATGCGCAAGCCCAACATTTTTCCGTCGGGCGTCGCGAAGTAACCCGTCGGGAAATCGTCGCTCTTGTTCGCCTTCTGCTGCCAACGATCGCGGTACTGGTCCAACCCGAGCGCGGGTTTCTTTTGCTCTTCGGCGGGCTTCTCCGCCGCTTTGGCCGCCGCCGAGCCTGCAGGAGCAGGGCTCGCAGGATTGGCGTGCGCGGGCGCTTTTGCCGCCGGTGCGGGCGCGGGAGGCTCCTCCGCCGAAAGATCGGTCACCATGCCGGTGCCGATGGCGATCTGATGATCCAGCGTGTTGTCGGCGTCCTCCAGATCCTTCAAGTCGGCGTAGAGCCACTTGTTGTCCTGGAAGAACTTGCGCACGTCCTTCGTGCCGGTCTCCGTGTACGCGATGAGATCCGGACCACAGCGCGTGGCGCGGCAGGAGGCATCGTCTTTACACTCGGCGAGGCAGGCCTTGTGCTCCGCCATGGTGACGTCGAGCTTCGCCGACATCGCGTCGATGAAGCGCTCGTTCGCGCCGCGGTCCGGCGACTCGACGACCACGATGAGGTCGGCCCCACCCCCGACGCGCCCGAGCTGGTGTTCGAACGCCTTGAATCCCTCGCTGTCGCGCGGGAGAAGCTCGAGAAGGTCCGTGCGCAGCTCGAGGTGCGATGCGTAGCTCCAACTCGCCACGATGGTGGCGATGGCGAGCATCAGGACGATGACCGGGTTGCGTCCCGCCCAGTCGACGGATTTGGCGACGATGCGTTTGATCAAGGAGACGCCTCGAGGTTCTCTACGCTTTCACCAAAGCCGGCCGCGAGAAGGATCTGATTCTGGATCTTCTTGGCCTGCCGTTCACCGCTGAATTCGCGCTCGATGCGCGCCCGTGCCAGTTTACCCTGCTCGGCACGCAGCGCAGGGTCGCGCATGTACCGAACGAACTCCGCCGCCAAACCTCGCACTCCGCTGTCGTCATCGCTTCCGCTTTCGCGTCCACCGCCTTGCACGTCTCGTTCCCGCGGTAACCGAACGAGGGTGCCGGTAATTCCGTCGGCGAGCATTTCCGCAACGCCGCCCACGTCGAACGCAATCACGGGCTTGCCCATGGCCATCGATTCGATGACCGCTCGGGGCAGCGGATCGGGGTACACGCTCGGCACGACCGCGACATCGAAGTCGGCCACGTACGGCTTCACGTCCGCGCGAAAGCCTGCAAAGTGCATCCACTTCTGGATGCCCAAGCTTTCCGCGAGCGCGCGGCACTCGGCCAGGTGATCGGGGCGGAAATCCTGCGGCGTATCGCCGATGATGACGAAGCGCACCCGGTCCTTTTCGGCGGGTGACATGTCCTTCAGGGCGATGCCCGCCGCGCGCACCATCTCGATGTAGCCTTTGCGGCGCAAAATCCGGCCCTGGCTGCCGAAGACGATCACATCCGGCCCGAGGCCGAGCTCCGCCCGCAGCGCCGGGGTCACGCGGGACACGTTGAACTCTTCGACGTCCAGCGCGTTGTGGATGACCGAGACCTTCTCCGGGCAGTGCGGAAACAGCGCCGCCGCCGCCCGCGACACGCACACGATGCGGCGCACCCCGCGGCTGGCCGCCAGCCGATCGTGTAGCGGGGCGACCGCACTCGGCAGCGACGTGTATCGGACGTGCCACAGGGCGGGCACACCGGAAGTTCTCGCCAGGGCGCCCCCGGCGAAGTCCGCGTTGGTCCCGTTGCAATAGAGGAGGTCGAAGCGGCCGCGTCGCGCCAGGGCACTCAATCGCGCGATGGCCCGCGCACCGCGCACCACGTTGCCCGCAAGGCGGACGCCTTTGAGCGGCAGCGCGGCATCGAAGTCCTCGCGCTGCATGGGGCGATTCCACGGCTCGATGGGGTTTTCGACGAGGTTTTGCTCGAAGAACAGGTCGTCGACCACGCCGCCTTGTTCATAAAGCTCCCCGATGACCCCAGGGCGCGGCAGGACCACCGCGCGGTGCACCACCTTCGGGTCGAGGAATTTCAGAATGTAAAAGAGGCTGCGCCCCGGACCGCCGTTGCGGGCAGTGTCGTTGATGAAGAGAACCCGGACTTTACGACCTTCGAGCCTTGCCAAGATGGCAAGGTCCTATAGCAAGGCCCGGGCGCGCTCCACTCAAAAAGCCGAACCGGGCATGACCCGCGAGTACGGGTTGACCACGGAATCCTCGAAGCGCACGGTCTCGGGCGCCTTTTGCGGCATCCGGTGCAGGGCCTCGATGGACGGGGACGTCCGCCCATCCCACGAATGGGTCGGGCTGAACTCATGCTTCACCTGCACGGCTTCCTTGGTGAAGTGCCAGGCCACGAAGAGCTTGTTCGCCACGTGCTGCATTTCCGGCTGCATCGTGAGGTATTCCGTGTCCGCGGTAAAAACGTTCTTGTTGGCGAAGCACGCCTCGAACACCGTGACGGGTTCCACGGTGCCGCGGTTGGTCGAGCGCTCCGTGTCCTGGATGATCCGGATCCGCGAGCTTTTCACGGTGGCGAGCCGCCCCTGGTCGTTGGGCGAGGCGAAGGCCTCCAGAACGAAGGTGGAGTCCTTCACACGCGCGGCCGTATCCGACGTCTGGCCGCTGACGCACACCTCTTTTCGGTCCGCGAGGGTGATGCGGAACGAGTCGCCCTGGCGGTTGTTGACCGTCGGGGGCGCCTGGGCGAGCTCGGGCGCAACCGTGAACGGGTTCTGCGCGAGGGGCGCGGATTTAAGGTCCGTCTCGAAGGATGCACGGTTGAGGCATCCGACACTCCCCAGGGCGAGGAGCACGAAAGACGAGAGCGCGAGGGGGGAAGCAAAAGCGGGGCGGTGCATAAACCCCACACGATACCCGTTTGGCCGGACTCGACCAATAGGTTCGTGCGGTCCGCTTACAGATTTGTATCGTTACCTTTCCCTACATCGTCATCATCATTATCTGGCCCTTCGAGCTCCGAGAGCGCCATCCTGGGGAGCATCTCGGGCACGAGCGAGGTATCCGACAGGGCCGCGGCGATGGCTTCGTCGAGCGATGTGCCGTCGCCGAGCGGAGGAAGCACGAGGGCGCGCGCGATCATGGCGCGGCCGCCGAGGACGAGGCCCTCGTACAGAGCATGGCCAAAGATGAACGGGCGGCCTCCGTGGGGCGCGATGACGCCGCCCTCGTCGATCAAGGCGAGAGCGTCGAGCTCGCGGGTGCGCGCGTTGGGCAGGCGCGTGGCCGTGGCGGGCACACGCGCGGAGATGGCCGCGTATTGGCGCGCGTGAAGGGCTGCCTTGGCCGCAGGAAACGCAGCCCAGACGAGCGCGTTCAGAAAGTCGTGCCACTGGCGGGGACGGGTGGGCACCCGCTTGGTGAGCGAGATCGTCCCGTCGTAGAGCGTCTTCACGTCGATGGTGACGGTCTCCCCGCGCGCCTCCCGCCGCTTGCGGCGCGTCTTCTTGGGGATTTGCACCTCGAAGGTGATGGGCGGGGGCGTCTCGCCGAAGGCCCGCACGTACGTCTCGACATCTGGCCAATCCGGCTCGTCGCGAAAGGCCGACGCCGCCTGGGCGATGGGCCAAAACAGAGGGTCCCTCTCGTAAAAGCGCGGTGCGAAGCACTTGGCGTCCGGCTCCGTGCGGCGCGCGCGGAGCGTTCTCGGCGTGCTACGGTCCTCGTCCCGGCGAAGCATGGCCCCAATCTATCTCATTGTTTCCATCGACTGCGAATGCGACAAAGGCCCCCAGTGGCGCTCGCAGAGTCCCCTCGCCTTCACCGGCGTCACCGAGGGCATCGCGCGCCGGCTGCAGCCGCTTTTTTCGCGCTACGGCGCCAAGCCCACGTACCTCCTTTCGGCCGAGGTGATGCGCGATCCGGCGAGTGCGGACGCGCTGATGCACCTCGAAGGTGACCACGAGCTCGGCACGCACCTCCATGGCGAATACGCCGAGCCCGACGCCTTCGAGCCCGACGTCACCTCGGCCTTCCAGCGCGACTACCCGCGCGACGTGGAGGCGGCCAAGCTGCGGTACCTGACCGAGCTTTTCACGCGCACGTTTGGCCGCAAGCCCACGAGCTTTCGCGCGGGCCGCTTCGGCATCGGGCCGCACTCGGTGCCCATCCTCGAGGAGCTCGACTACCTCGTCGAGTCCAGCGTCACGCCGCACATGGACTGGACCGCCAACGGCGCGCCGGGCCTCTCCTTCCGCGATGCGCCCACGCAGCCGTACCACCCGGATCCGCACCAGCCCGGGCGCCCTGGAACGAGCCGCATGCTCGAGGTCCCCGTCACCATTCGCCCGCCCCGCGTCGGCCGTCTGGGCTGGCTGGGCGCGCGGCTCGCGCAAATGGTCGAACCGCGCTGGCTGCGCCCGACGCGCAACAGCGCCGAGGCGATGGCCGATCTCGCGCGGGAAGAAATCGCGAGCGCCCCGCCCGGCAAGCCCGTGGTGCTCAACGCCATGTTCCACAACGTGGAAATCATCGCCAACGGCAGCCCTTACGCGAAGAACGAGCGCGAGGCGCAGGCGATCCTCTCGCGCCTCGAAGGGCTGCTCGCCTTCGCGCGGGCAGAGGGCATCAAGGTCGTCGGGCTCTCGGACGCGATGGACGTTTGGTCGTGAGCGGACGCGCCATCGTTCGCACCACCCTGCTGCTCCTGCCGATGCAGATCGTCTTTCGCGCGGGCGAAGCCATTTTGCCTTGGCTGCTCGCGGTCTGGTTCGGCAGCAACAACGCGACGGACATCTACACCCTCACCTTTGCGGCCTTCACCTTGGCCGCCTCGCTCATCTTCGGCATCTTCCAGGATTCGGCGCTCGTGCCCATCCTGGCCGAGGTCAAGCTCACGGATCGCGCGGCGATCCCCCGCATCATCGGCTCGATCCTCGGGCACACGTTGCTTTTCGGCAGCGTGCTCGCCGTGGTGGTGGCGCTGCTCGGCCTCGGCTGGTTCTCCTTGCACTACGAGGGCAGCGACTGGCTCCTCGGTGCGCGCATGGTGCCGTTCTTCGGCGTCTTGCTCGTGGCCATGTCGGTCAAGACGTTCTTCTGGGCCGTCCTCAACTCCGACCACCGCTACTTCGCACAGCCCGTCGCGAGCTCGATCAGCATCGTCGCCACCATCACCATCATGGGCACGTTCCGTCATTCGCTCGGCGTGCTCTCCATTCCGATTGGCACCTTGGTGGGCGACCTTCTCGCGATCTTCGTCCTGGCCACCATCGCCGTGAAATTCGCGGGGATGCGCATCGAACTGACCTTGGAGCGCCCCGAGCCGGTGCTTCGATTCGCGCGCCTCGTGGCCGCCGAAGTGGGCGGCAGCGCGGTCACACGCATCAATCCGGTGGTCGACCAATTCATGGCCGGCCTCGCGGCCGTGGCTGGCGGCGGTACGCTTCTGCGCCTCTCGGGCGACGTGGGGTCGCTTCCCACGTCGCTCCTGCAGGCCGCGCTCCTGCCGGTGCTTCTCTCGCACCTCTCCGAGTACTTCGCCGCAGGCGACATCGCGAAGCTGCGTGCGACCGTAGCCCGCGCGCTGCTCATCGTAGGCGGGCTGCTGGTGGTCCTCTCCTTGATGCTCTATTTGGTACGCGAGCCGCTTTTGAAGTTCGTCTTCCTGCGGGGCGAGATGAGCGCGGCGGGCGTGGACCGGATGATCCGCATTTTGCCCTATCATCTCGTGGGGGTTGCGCCGTTCGGCGTGTTGCTCGTGCTCGCACGGGCTCACGTGGCGGTGAAAAATAGTGGCATCATGCTGGGCATGGGGGCGCTCAACGCTGGACTCAATGCCTCGTTCAACCTCGTATTCCTCAAGGTGATGGGCCTCGAGGGGCTGGCGCTGTCGACGTCGTGCGTGCAGGCCGCCATTGCCGTGGTCTTTTGGTTCCGCTTCGAAGCGAAGATGGCGACCTTGCGCCGCGCTGTCACCGTATGAGAGCCGCATGATCCACGTTCTGCATGTCGTCGTCGCGGGGGAGGTCGGCGGCGCCGAGCGCATGCTCTGCGATCTGGCGTCCCGCCCCGAGGCGAGCGACGCCCTGCATACCATCGCGCTGATGACGCCCAACCCGGCGCTGCGTGAGCTCTTTGCCCGCGCCGAGCTACGCGTGCGCGATCGCTCGGAGACGCGCACGGTGCACGAAGGCCCCCTCTCCTTCTTGTGGAGCACCATCGGTCCGCGCGACGTCGCATGGCTCGTGGAGATCGCACGCGCCGAGTCCGCGCAGATCGTGCAGCTTCACACCTTCGCCTCGCAGGTGGCGGGCACACGCGCCGCCCTGCGCCTCGGACTTCCCGTGCTGCGCACCGAGCACTCCACCCGCGTCTACGACGACCCGAGCTGCTGGCCCTTCTCGCGCTGGTCGCTGCGCCGTGCGCAGTCGGCGGTGTTCGTCAGCGAACACGTACGGCGCGCCGCCTTGAACAAGGACCCCGCAGTCTTTCCGCGCGCACGGGTCGTGCGCAACGGCGTCGACACCGAGCGATTCGCCTATGCGCCACCGCCCGCGCGCGGGCCGTTCACCTTCGCGCTGGTGGGCCGCTTGGAACGGCGCAAAGGCGTCGATCGCGCCATCGATGCCTTGCGCCACGTGGCCGAAGCACGTCTCGAGATCGTCGGCGATGGTGCGGAGCGTGCGCGCCTCGAGACCATGGCCAAGGAATGCGGCGTCGAAGCGCGCGTTCGATTTCACGGCATGCTCTCCGATCCCCGCGAGGTTCTGCAGCGGTCGCACGCCGCGCTCTGCTCCTCGCGCGAGGAAGGCCTGGGCATCGCCAATCTGGAGGCGATGGCGATAGGGCGACCAGTCGTCGCCTCGCCGGTTGGTGGTGTGCCTGAGATCGTCCAAGACGGCGTCACGGGGCTTCTCGCCCTCGACATGAGCGTGCCCGCGCTGGTGCTGCGCATGCACGATGCGGTCAAACACCGCGACAAGATGATCGCGTTCGGCGAGGCCGCGCGAAAATTCGTCGTGGATCGCTGCTCGATCGACGCGATGTGTCGCGCCTACGGGCGCATCTACGCCGAACTTTTGTGAACGCGCACCGACCGTAAGAAATCGGTGCGCCAACCGCCCGAGCGGCGCGTCTTGATCGCAGAAGATGGCGATCGAGGAAAACTGGCCGGTCGCGCTCGCCCAACGCACCCGCACGGGGGCGGTGACGTGGATCGTGAGACTCGGTTTCGCCGCCCTGGTGGCTGGCGTGCTCGCCACCACGGTGTTCGCGTTCGGACTTTTGCACACCCGGCCGTCCATGCCCGGCGAAGCCGAGGTCCTCTTCGAGGCGGCGCGCATGCACGCGCACCTGCCGCTGTTCACCGATCCGCGCGCCGGCGCATTGGAATACGGCAGCTACGCCTCGCGCTTCTACGTGCTGTATCCGCCCATCTGGTCTTGGATGCTGTCCCACGTCCCCGATGTGCTCGCGCAGTCCATCGCCCGCTTCGCGGGGTGTGCGGCATGGTTCGGCGTCCTCGCATGGCTCGCCGTGGGCGCATCGCCGCGCTGCCGGCCCGCCGCCATCGCCGGTGCCCTGTACGTGGCAGGCATCTTCGTGCTGGCCAACTTCGCCACCACGGCGCGCCCGGACGCTCTCGCCGTTGCGCTGGCGGCCCTGGCGCTCGATCGATGCGTGCAGCGCCAACGACTCGATGGCTGGTCCGTCGCGCTGTTTTCCGTGGCGGCGGTGATGAAGCCCAACGTGATGGGCGCCATGGCCGGCGTCTTCGTCGCCTCCGCGATCACCGCCCCGCGCTACACCCTGCGGAACATCGCGGTGGCCATCTTGCTCGGCGCCGCGTGGATCGACGTGCTGGAAATCGCCAGCAACGGCGTCTGGCACGAGCACTTCGTATGCTCGTTCGGACAACCGCGCAGCCTGGCGCGGGCCGCCGCCGGGGCGGTGGACCGGTTGCCACTGCTCGGAGCACTTTTTGCGACGGCTGCATGGCTCGCCTGGCGGCATCGCCACCAACGCGGACTCGGGCTCGCCTTCGGGGCGCTGCTCGGTGCTTTCGCGTGGGCGTGCCTCGCCTTCTCGCGCCCGGGCTCGGCGTCCAATTACTGGCTCGAGTCGTGCGCCGTCTGCATCGTGATCCTCGCGCACGCGCCGCTTCCCGATCTTTCCGCTTGGCGCGGGACCCGTGCGCGCCTCGCCGCCACCGCCTTCGCCGCGCAGGCCATCTACAATGCGGGTGCCGCGTGGGAGGGCACGCTGGAGGCGTTCGCGAAGGAGCCGGCGCGCGCCCGCCTGGCGCAGTTCGCGCGCGAGACCTGCCGCGCCGAACCAAACGACGTCATCGTCGCGGACGAACCGGGCTTCGAGCTGGAGGCGAACGGCCGCATCCTGGCCACCGTCTTCACGATGAACGCCGCCGTGCGCGCGGGGAAGCTTCCGCTCGAAACGGCGGTCGCCGACGCCAAACGCAGCGAAATCCGCTGCGTCATGAGCGCGCACGGAGAATTCGACGCCTTCCTCCCCGAGGTGGGCGCCGTCTTCCGCGATCGATTTCGCTTCGTCAAAGAGGAGGCCGACTGGAAGCTCTACGCGCGACCCTAACGCGGGGGCTCCCCCTCGAGCATGCCGGTGGCGATGGCCCGTGCGAGCGCTTCGAAGCTCGATCGCTCGAAATCGGCACCGCTGGCCAGCCAATCGACGTGGCGCAGGCTGGAACCCGCGGGGCTGGCGTACGCGTCGCGGAAGTGCCCGAGCACGTCGAGATGATCGGCGTAGCCGCACCACACGAGGTCGCCCCAGAGCTGCGAACGCACCGGCACCACGCCATCGTTGGCCCGCGCCCCGGGCGGGCGGCCGAAGGCGCGGGTGAGCATCGCCTCCGTCTCGGCCCCGGCGTCGGGCAGGCAACACGGGTAGCGATCGTCGGAGCGCGCGGTGATGCTGTAAAGGCTGGCGAAAAGCGGGGCGCTGATCACGCTCCACGGCCCGCCGAGCGTGCGCATCCACTGCGTGGTCGTGGGCGGCGGCGCCATCGAGGCCGAGGACTGGTAGCGCACGCCGGGCCGGTTTTCCACGCCCGCTTGAAAGAGGTCCATGGCCTCCGGCGTCACCTGGATGATCGAACCTTGGTCCTGCCGAATGGCCTCGAGGTAAAGGCGCACCTCGCGCCGGCGGGCGTCGTCGAGCACCCGCATCAACGCGTCCGTGGCGCGATCCAGCATGCCGAGCTCGACCCCCAGCGCGCGATCGAGCCGCCCCACCGCGAGCACCAACGCGCTCGCCGCCGCCAGCGGCGGTGCACCCAACGACAGCGCGATGACCGTGAGCGCGCTCACCGCGTAGAGCATGCGTTGGCCGCTGACCGTGGCGAAGAAGCTCGCGAGCGGCGTTCCATAATGCGGCGTGTTCATGGTGGTGACGCTGGCGAGGCGCGGCAACCAACGCCGGCACGACGCGTCGACCGGCAACAGTGCACTCGGGGAGGCTACGAGGCGGGCATCCAGCCCGCCCGTCGAGTGACCCACCAGGTGAATGGGACCGAGAAGATCGTCCCCTTCGCAGGTGCTGGCAACGAGCTCGGCCAGACGCGCGGCGCGGCGCCGCACCGAGGCCGTCGGCGGAACATCGAGCACGAAGGTCAGCACCTCGCGACCGGCCGCGGCGAAGTGCTTCTCGATCGCCTTCTCCAGGTGCGCAAAGTAATCGTACGGGCCAAGACGTCCGAAACCGAACATCCCCGGGGTAAAATACACGCGAGAGATCCGCGTCGAGCGCTCCGCCATGTCTACGCCCTTTTACTCCGACCTGCCGCACCTCCACGAAGAGATCGTCGCCTGTCGAGCTTGCCACAGGCTCGTCGACTGGCGCGAGAAAGTCGCGCGCGAGAAACGCCGCATGTACTCGAGCTGGACCTACTGGGGAAAACCCGTCCCTGGCTTCGGCGATCCGGCGGCCCGCATCGTCTTCGTGGGCCTCGCCCCCGCGGCGCACGGCGCCAACCGGACCGGCCGAATGTTCACCGGCGACCGCTCCGGCGATTTTCTCTTCGCCGCCCTTCACCGCGCCGGCTTGGCCAACCAGCCCACGAGCACCTCGAAGGAGGACGGCCTCGCGCTGAAGGACACCTTCATCGTGGCGCCGGTTCGTTGCGCCCCGCCGGACAACCAGCCGTTGCCCGAAGAAATCACGGCATGTCAGCCCTTTCTGGATCGCGAACTCGCGCTCCTCCCCCATACGCGCGTGCTCATCGCCTTAGGCGCAATCGCATGGGACGCGGTGCTGCGTCACCTCGAACGACGCGGCCTGGCGATGCCGCGCCCGCGCCCAAAGTTCGGTCACGGAGCCTGCGCCACCATCGAGGGCGCGCCGCTCTTATTGGGCAGCTTTCATGTGAGCCAACAGAACACCCAGACCGGGCGCCTCACGCCGGCGATGTTCGATCAGGTGCTGGCGGTTGCAAAGCGGACGGTCGGTTTTGATACACTCAGAAAGAAAAATTCCAAACCATAAAGCTAGATATCGTCTTAGATAACCAGCTATAAGCAGCCGATAAACCTACATTTTCCCCGTATGACGAACAGGTGTCACTTTGGTGCCACACCTCAGCCGAGGGTGTCACCTATTTTTCGCACCGGGTCGATTAAGGGTTCCACCAAAAAGCGCCGCCGTTCTAAGACGGTTCGGTCGCGGCCTGTTTTGGCGCGTCCCGGCCTACCCCGGCCGGAACTGCTGAAGCCGGAGGTGCAGGTTGCAAGGTTCACCCACGATCGAGTTCTCGAAGCGGTCCGTTGCCGTCGCCGCTATCCTCGTCGGAAGTCTTGTGGGGTTGGCGGGAGGCTGCGCCAAGGGCGTTGCGACGCTTGAGGGCGGCCGCGGCGTTCCCGCAGCCGCGCAGATGGAACAGGTGCAGGCGAGCGTAGCGCACGGAGGCGGCAAGGCCCAGAAAGCTGCGGCCGGCAGCCCCCGGCTCGCGCGCACGTTGCTCGGGCGCGTGGGATCGGTCTTCGCGGAGAACACGACGGGCTCGCCCACGGTGCTCGAGCAGTTGCTCCCGGAGGAAGACCGCCCCGTGGCTGGGGGCCTGTGCCCGCCGGACATGGCCAGCATCGACGATCGGTTCTGCATCGACCGGTACGAAGAGTCGCTGGTGGAGATGCTACCGAACGGGGAAGACCGCCCCTTCTCGCCTTATAACGCCCTCAACGGTGAGACCGTGCGCGCGGTGAGCGCCCCCCACGTGGTCCCGCAGGCGTACATCAGCGGGACCGACGCCGGCGCGGCGTGCGCCCGCTCGGGAAAGCGCTTGTGCAAGCCCGCCGAATGGCAAACGGCCTGCATGGGGCCGCAGAAGACGACGTACGGCTACGGGAGCCAACGCGAGACGCGCCGCTGCAACGATCACGGGCGAAGCGCGATGGGCGTCCTCTATGGCTACGGCGCCCCGGGCGACCGTACCTTCTGGTCGATGGATCGGATGAACAACCCGATGCTCAACCAGGTCGAGGGCACCCTCGCAAAAACTGGTGACCATGAGGCCTGCACCAACGACTACGGGGTCTACGATATGGTAGGCAACCTCCACGAATGGGTCGCGGATCCCGCCGGGACCTTCCAAGGCGGCTACTACCTCGACACGCAGCAAAACGGCGATGGTTGCACGTACAAGACCAAGGCCCACGAAATTTGGTACCACGATTACTCCACCGGCTTCCGCTGCTGCGCGGACGTCGCGCCTTAGTCTCCGACTAGGTGCGCGCGGAGCCGCGGCGCAGTCGTTGCTCTTGTGGGCGCCGCTGGTGGCGATCGCACCGCTGGTCGGGGCCGTGGTTCTGCACGGCGGCTGTTCGCATTCGGGGGACGGTCCCCCTCCCCAGCCCGCTCCGGCGGCCACGGGAAGCACGGGCGCAGCCCCGGCGGCGGTAACACCGGAGCTGGCCGAAGCCGATGCCGGGATCGCGGGCGCGGAAGCGCGGGATGCGGGACCGCCAGTGCGCGTTCCTTCGGTCGTTCTCCATGTCGGCGACTCGACGGTGGGCTACTACGGCGGCCTGTCGAAGGCCCTGGCGGAGCGGTTCAAGGCCGAGGGTGCCCAGTACTACTCCGACGTGTGGACCAGCGCGTCCGTCGTGACCTTCGACAACTCGGACAAGTTCAAGAAGCTCATCGCGAAGCACAACCCCGACTTGATCCTCATCACCCTCGGGACCAACGACGTCACCATCCCGTCGCCCCAAGGCTTCGCGCACCACATCGCGAACATCGCCAAGAGAACCGAGGGGCGCGAGTGCATCTGGATCGGCCCGCCCACGTGGAAGAAGGACACGGGCATCGTCGAGGTCATCCGGCAGAACAGCGCGCCCTGCCGGTTCTTCGATTCGAGCCTGATGAAGATGCAGCGCCGGGTCGACGGCATCCACCCCACCGACAAGGGGGGCGAGACCTGGGCCGGCGCCTTCTGGGAGTTTTACCGCGGCAGCAACGGCAACTCGGTCACTGCGCAGTGACCGAGCCGCCACACGGAACGGTCAGCTCCTGCACCTTTCCGTCGCTGCCCACCTTCACGGTGTGCTTTCCGCACGAGACGACGTGGCTGCCCGCCCCTTGGGCCACGACCTTGCCGTCGACGTAGACGCGGTGACCGCCGCCGCGTTCCACGACGATTGTACCGGTGTTGCCACCCGCGGCCGGAGCTTCCACCGGTTTCGCTTCCGGCTTGGGTTCCGGCTTCACCTCCGGCTTGTGTTCGGGCTTCGGTTCCGGCTTGGCCTCGACGACCGGCGCAGGTGCGGTTGCGCTGGGCGGGGGTGCAGGGGTTGCCGCGGGCGGCGGGTCCTGCACCTTGGCCGGCTCGGACACGGATGCCTGGGCTCCTCCCGGCGCCGTGGGCGGCTCGCCTTGCTTCACGAAGAGCGAGGCCGCCCCGAGGCCCACGCCAAAGAGCGCGACCCCTCCCACGAGCCACCAGAGCAGCCGTGACTTCGATCCCGCCCCGGCCCTGTCCGCGATCAGCGGTGGGTTCTGCTGGGCGAGAATCTGCGAAGGAATGGCCGGCACCGTCGCCGCGAGCGGGTGGCTCGGACCGCCCGCCGCGACCACCGGCGGCACATCCGACGGGATCGTCTTCGAAAGATCCTGTTCCGGCGACGACGACGGCCCATCGGTCCGCACTGGCGGCGGGGCATCCGACACCGACACGCTCACCGACTTGGGCGGTGCGAAGCCGGTCGGCGCCGGCGAGACCAGCGTCTCCTCCACGGGCGCCGGCGTGGAGGGCGGCGGTGCCGCCTCGCGCTCGTCGACCTCCGTCGTAAACGGGTCGTGGGGCGGCAAGCCGTGCAGCCCGCCCAGAAGCGTCTCCTGGTGCCCCGGTGGAATCGACGATGGCGTGTTCGCCAGCTCGTTCAAGTCCACGCGACCGGGCATGGGCTCGGCCGAGCGTGGGAGCAGAAGCTCGCTGAACGACACCGCCGACGGCGGCCGAGACTCGTACTCGCGCGCCAACGTCGGCGGCTCCGCGTCCGGCCCCTCCCCGTAGGTGGCGGACGTGGCGTCCGTCGTCTCCAGGTCGTTGGGCGCGGCGTGGTAGCCCGAGTCCTCCACGAATTCGTCGATGGCGGAGCGAGCAAGCCCTGCCCCCACCGCAATGGACGACGTTGGCAACGTCTCCCGGTCCGACTCGTCCGTGCTGATGCGATCCACAGCGGTGATCAGGGCGGGTGCGCCCGGATCACTCGTCTCGATAGAGAATGCCGGCAAGCTGTCCTCCCCCGTCGCAGGTGCTCCTCCATTGTACGATGCGTCGGACGCAGCATCCATCGTGATAGGGGTCATCTTGGCCCACGAACTATCGCGTCCCGACGGCTCGTCCTCGCCTTCGCGAAGCCGATAGAGCGTGTCCTGCAAGAGGCGCCGACCCTCGTCCGGGGCCACGAAATCCCGGAGAATCTCCATCATGCTCTCGGCGGAGAGCTCGCGCTTCGCCGGATCGGCCTCGAGGCCCACCGCGACCGCCCGGCGGATGGCCTCCGGCAAATCCGGCCGAAGCACGTCCAGCGAGACCAAGTGCGGATAGGCCATGGCCCGCATGACTTCGATCTCCGGCAGCGCCGCATATTGAATGGCTTTGCGCCGTGCGAACTGCTCCCAGAGAAGCAACGTCGCCGTGTAAATATCCGTCTTCTCGGTGACCTTCTCCCCGCGCACTTGCTCCGGCGCCATGTATCCGAAGGTCCCTTTGGTGATGCCCGCCTTGGTGTCGCCGGCGACGTTGGTCACCTTGCCAATGCTGAAGTCACCCAGCTTGACCCGGCCATCCCAAGGAATGAGCACGTTCGACGGATTGATGTCGCGATGAATGACCGGAGCCAGGATTCCCGTTTCGGGATCCCGCGCCGTATGCGCGGCGGAGAGCGCTGAAAAGACGCACCACGCCAAATACGCACTCGCACGGTCATCGAGCCATCCGCCCGCGCCTTGAAGTTGCGACCGCAGCCGATTGAGGGCCAAGCCATCGACGTATTCGAGCACGATGACGAGCTTGTCTCGAACGGCAAACACCTCGAACAGCTGCACGACGAATGGGTGGTGCAACCGCCCATACGCCTCCGCATCGCGCGCGAGCAAGCGCTCGAACTGCGGGTCGTCGCGGTACGAGGGGAGCAACATTTTGAGCACGACCGGGCGGTGATCACCCGCGGGCTTGATAGGCCGCGCGAGGAGCACGTCACTGGTCCCGCCGCTGGCTAGCCGGCGGATCACTCGGAAATTGCCCACCGTCTCCGGGGGTCGTTCGTCTGCGTTCAACTCCAATCCTCAACCGCCCATGGCGCGTAAGTCCTCTTCCACACTTTCCAATAGCTCGTTTGCTCGCTCTTCGTCGATGCCAAGGCCCTCGGCAAATTGGTTCAAGACTTCGTTTTCCTGATCGGCGATTGCGTTGTCGGCAAAGGCTATGGCGGCTGCGAGCACGAAGGCAACTTCCCCGCGTGTCGCGTCCTCCTGCAGGGTTTCGATGATATCTTGCATTCGCTTTTCGCGGCCATCTTCCGCCGTTTTTTTGGCAGCCGCTTCGAGCATCGCCTCGATGTGCACGGTGCGCAGGGTATCACCCGACAAATTGCGCAGCGCGCCGGTGAGGACCTCGCGCTCGTTGTTGGTGACCTGCCCGTCGGCCGACATCATCATGTACATGGCGTCGCAAAGCGGGCCGTACTCGTCCAAAAGGCGCAGCGTCTCGGCCAAATCGGGGGTCACGTTCTCCGGCAAAACGATGGAGGGCCGCTGTCCGCGCAGACGGAGCTGGTCACGAAGGCGTGAGATGGTGGAGCTGGAGAGCCAGGGGATCATTCCTCATCGATCTTACATCGATGCGTGCCACTTGGTCCGTCCGGCGCACGGTGAAAATGAATTTCACTTTCACGACAATTCGCCTGAGGTCGCTAAGGGCTGCTGGCCAGCGCGATTTCGCCCGACTTGAGCGATCGCACCACGTGGAGGGCCTCCTCCCGCGACGCATAGAGTTGCGAAACGGTGTGCAGCTTCAGGTTCGCCAGTCGCACGGCCGTGCGCTGCAAGGAGCTCCCGCCGTAGCGCACGATGGTGACGGACATGTCCATGACGCGTTGCAATTGCGAGGCGTACACCTTCGTGTGTTTCACGTTGACGTCGATGCCGTCGTAGTCGACGACGCAGTAGACCTTTCGCCCCGCGCAGTACCGTTTCCAAAACGAGACGCAGCGATTGAAGTGGCCAACGATCTGCTCGGGCGTGTCGAGGCGCACGTGCGGGAACGTGAAGTAGAGAATGTTCTCGCTCGCATCGTAGGACAGCGTCGCTGTCTCCCCCCGCTCCGTGATCATCGATCGCGAAGATAATCCAATCGCCGCCTTCGGCATTGCAAATCGCCGCAGCCTCCAGCGCGCAACCGGCAGTTGCCTGCGATGTCGTTGTCACCGCACGGCGATTTACGTCTTGGTTGCATGTCGCAACGTGCGACGGCGACATCGCCGAATGGCCCGGCGCGCCAATGGGAATTCGCAGCGCAAATTCGAGTTTCGATAATAGGCATACGCAGTGCAATCGATATCGAGCGTCACTTCAATACACAAGGAGCCCGATTATGCACGACATCGATCGCACGTTCATGGAGAACGATTCCGAATATTCGACCCACGACTCGGAGTACTCGACGGGAACCGATTCGGAATCCGACAACGAAGAATTCGAATTTCAGAGTGAAGAGCAGGAATACGATGGCGAAGGCGTCTTCAGCGAGGACGAAGTGGAGCACCTCGCCGCCGAGTTGCTCTCGGTCTCGAACGAGCAGGAGCTCGATCACTTCCTTTTCAAGTCCATTGGGAGAGGGATCCGCTTCCTCGGTTCCAAGGCCAAGAGCTTCGTCAAATCCCCCACGTTCAAAAGCCTCTTGAACCAATTGAAGCCCATTGCTCGAAATCTGCTTCCCAAGGCCGGTGCGGCACTCGGCAACATGGTCGCACCGGGCATCGGCGGTGCCATTGGCAGCGCCGCGGCAGGCAAGCTCGGATCGTATTTCGGTCTCGAGCTCGAGGGGATGAGCGAAGAAGATCAGCAGTACGAAATTGCAAAACAGTTCGTGCGCCTCACGGGGGATGCAAGCAAGCGCGCCGCCGCGCTCCCGGCAGGGAATCCCTCGGCGCTCGTGCGCAAAGCCATTGCAGGCGCCTCGCACAAGTACGCTCCGGGGTTGGTAGGTCGCCGCTTCAATGGGTGGGTCGAGGGGCGAATCTCGGGAGGCGCCGACGGGCGCCAGGCGACGGGGCGCTGGATCCGGCGCGGCCGACACATCGTGCTTCTCAACGTGTGAGTCGGACCATGGCCACCGGCAATGCGCGATGGATGCTGTCGCAGGAGGCCCGAGCCATGCTCAATCGCCTCGATCGGGTGCACTCGTTGATGCTCGCCGAGACGATGGTGCCTGCGGCCGCGCCCTCGGCAGCCGCTTTGTTGGCCATCGATGGGTTTCTCGCCTCCGGGAGGCGCGCACTTCGAAGTCGCATTCGGCGTTACCTCGCGTGGCTCGCATCCGATGCGGGCCGCGCCACGCGGATCGAGGACGCGCACCGCAACTTCACGTTTCTGCGATTGCGTTTCAACGCGGTATTGACACAATTCGACATATTCAGCGAGGCGATGAGCCAGCGCAGTGAGGCCCGCACCGGAGTGTGGCTCGCGGCGCTGGACTTCGCCGCGAGGGACGCGTTGACCCTCCCGGGCTGGCCCGAGCCACCCCCCGTCCTCTGTTACCTCGCGCGCGACATGGGGGGTGCCATCCGCCGCGCGCGAACGCGGCTGCCCGGCGGAGGGCGCAATCCCGTGGCCATCGTGCGGCTTCCGCGCGAACGCATGCTGGGCAGCGGCATTGCGTCGTCCTTGGTGCACGAGATCGGGCACCAGGCGGCAGGGCTGTTCGATCTTCTGCCACCCCTTCGCGCCACCCTGGCGCCGCATGCGCGCGACAGCGCCGTCGAGAGCCGTATTTGGCAATCGTGGCGGCGCTGGATCTCCGAGATATTCTCGGACTTCTGGGCGGTGGCGCGGGTGGGCGCCACCTCGACGTTGGGGCTCATGACCTTGGTCAGCCTGCCGCGCGCGTTCGTGTTCCGCGCGAACGTGGACGATCCGCATCCGACGCCATGGATCCGGGTCAAGGTGAGCTGCGCCATGGGCGATGCGCTTTACCCGCATCCCCAATGGCAGGCGTTGGCACGACTGTGGGAATCGTATTATCCGATGACCGATTTACCCTTCGAGCAGCGCGGTTGGCTGCGCGTCCTGGAGGCGAGCATTCCACGATTTCTCGGGCGGCTCTTGGAGCATCGCGCCGAGTCGCTGGGGCGCGTTCGTCTCGGCGATGCTCTTCGACAGGCCGACCGGCATCCGTCGCACCTCTCCGAGCTTTGCCGGCGTTGGCGGCGCGCGCCGGAGCTCGTGAAACACGCCTCGCCGTGCCTCGTTTTCGCCGTGCTGGGCCAGGGCCGGCTCGATGGAACGGTCACGCCGGAAGAAGAGGGAAACGTCCTGGCAGGCCTGCTCGATCACTGGGCCATCACCGCAACGACCACCCGCGCCGCGACTGAAATGAGGAGAGCAATATGAGTGCTGATTTCAAAAATTTTCCAACATCCGTATTCGACGGCCAAGAGATCAACTTCGACGTCGAATTCATTCCCAAGAAACCGGATGCAACCCACACCTTCGTCTGGACGCTGATCGCCAAAAGTGACACCACGCCTCCCGACAAGCAGCCGCCGCCCATCGTGCTTCCCAAGCTGCTTCGCTTGGAGGCGCGCGTGGACAAAATCGTCGCCTCGTTCGCATGGCGCGTCGAGAAACGGAATACCGAGAACATCTTGACGGTGGACGTTCGCGAAAACGGCGAGTCGCTGAGCCCTACGTCGCAGCCTTTTACTGCCCTCGCGGGAAGCATCCCACAGGTCGCCGGCGAGGCATTCAACGAGGTGTCGGCGCAAGCCAACAAGAACGGCGCGTTCCCCGTGGCGCTGCAGTCGGGCCCAGGACCGGTCACTGCACTTTCCGACGAGGGACTCTGGGTGCAGATCCTTGCCGCAACGCGGGCCATCTCGTTCGATGCGTATGCCAGATTTCTTCAAAAGAACTTCGGCTACAAGGACGACGGCGGTTTGGGAGTGTCGGGCTCGCAGCCTTCGTGCCCGCCGGCCTCGTTCTTCACGGGGACGCGAACCTACGCGCGAATCAAAGAGGTCACGGAAAGGTTCATGAGGGAACGTTGCATCGTCGGTGAACCAGGCTCCGACGACGACGAGAAGGCCTTTCTCGCGGAGGCCATCCAGGAAGGCACTCTGCGGTTGCGACGCGCGGCGCAGGGCGATCCTTTGAAGACCCCCTTCCCCAACATCGAGCAGGTGCAGAAAGGTCTGCCGCTGGCGACGGAGGACTTGCAAACCTTCATCAAGTGCATCGACTCGAGCTTTCGCGACGTTTGCCTCGTCGAGCTCATTTGGACCTATTGGCACGAGGAGGCCATGCTCGTGCAGACCCTCAAGGCCATCAGCCGGCGCTTTCAGAACCGAAGCGCCCCGAACGGGCGCGACCCACTGGCCAATTTGGAAATCGACCCCTTGCGGCCACTGAACAATCTGCTCTGGGGATACATCCAGGACGAGCAATATCGATTGAGCGTGCTGCGCCGCGCACACGAATACGAGCATCACTATGGCATCTCGCTCGATGGCAAAGCGGTTACCGACGTGCGGCCGGCCGACCGGCGGTCGAAATTCCTCGAGTCGTTCCACAACCTGCTTTACCGGAGCATTCAATTCTACAAGCAGGACGACGACAAGACGGTTTCCGCCGATGGCTTCCCGGTGCTCAATGCCATCAAGGAAACGCATTATCTGGTCTCGGCGGGCGCACACAATCAATTTGGCGACCTGCCGTCCACGTCGCGTCAGGAGATGCTCATCGAGCAGTGGATCCTCGGGCGGCCCGAAATGCGGGAATTCCTGCGCGGCAGGCCGATGGTCCCCTACCCCGAGCCATGGATGGACCGGGTCGATGCCATGAAGTCCCTGCAGGGCTGGACCGACGTGAGCGTGGTTCATTTCCGTGACCTGGGCATCTTCGGCGAGCAGCTGCTGCTCTCCATCCGCCATGGTTCGTGGGCCCGGCAGAACGATCCCGCAGCAGGCATGAACTGGGCGCGTTTCTGGCGGCAGGAGGTGCAGGGATACATTCACGCCTACCGCGCGACTACTGGTGTGGACCTCACCACCGAGCCGACGGATTCCCGCTTCGCGCGCGAGCGCGTGCTTCCACCGGCCGTCCTGCTGCGCAAACGCCTCGTGGCCCAAGGCGTGCGCTGAGCGACGGCCATGCTCGACTTCACGTCGGCGCTTTACCTGGGCATGCGGCATGGTGCTCGGCAGCTCGAGGCATGGTCGTCGCTCACCGAAGGCAAACCGGCGGTCCTGGAGGATCCACCCGGTGCGCGGTCCGTCGCTGCTCGCCTCGCGGCCCTCACCGGCTGCCAGAGCGGGCTGCTTTTTCCCTCGACGCTGCACCTCTTCTGGGACCTGTTCTGCGTGCGGGCCGCGGACGAGCCCATCGCGATCCACTTCGACGCAGGGCTGTACGAAGTGGGCCGCTGGGGCATCCAGCGCGCGGCCGCGCACGGCGTTCCGGTGCACCGATTCGCCCACCACGATGTGCATGCGCTCGCGGCATCGCTCGAGCGGACACCGCGCGGGCGCCGCCCCGTCGTGGTCACCGACGGAGGGTGTCCGCGCTGCGGGCAGGTGGCGCCTCTTCGGCGGTACCTCGAACGGGTCCGGGCCCGCCGCGGGTACCTCGTGGTCGACGACACGCAGGCACTGGGGCTCTTCGGCGGCGGTGGCGGAGGCTCCTTGCGGAGGTTCGGCATCCGAGGCCCGGAGATCATCTGGTGCGCGTCGCTGGCCAAGGGATTCGGCGTTCCCGTCGCCGCGGTGGCCGGTGCAGCGCACGTGATCGCGAACATCGACGCATGCTCGGAGACGCGCGTGCATACGAGCCCGCCGTCGCAGGCCGTCATTTCCGCTGCGGCGCGTGCCCTCACCGTGAACGACGCCCGGGGGGCCGCGCTTCGTTCGCGCCTCGCGCGCAACATGCAGCGCTTTCGCGCGGGGCTTGCGCGCATGGGGGTGCGCGCACCGGGCAATGCATTCCCGCTGGTGAACCTTCCCGTGGCCGCACCGCGAAAGCTGCATGCGCGCCTTCTCCGGCGCGGCGTTCGTACCGTGCTCTTTCGCGGCGCGCTCGGATGGCTCCTCACCGCACGCCACACGGCAGCCGACATCGACGAGGGGCTGCGCGCGCTCGCAGACTCTCTGGGTGCGCCGTGATCATCGACGCACACTGCCACGCTGGCCCCGGCGACGGCTTCTCCGGCCCTTGGAGCTCCCGCGCGCCGCTCGGCGCGTACCTGCGGCGTGCACGCGAAGCCGGTATCGCGCGCACCGTTCTCTTTGCCGCATTCCACTCGGACTACGGCATGGCGAACCGCGCGGTCGCACGCATCGTGCAACGCGAGCCGCATCGCTTCATCGGGTTTGCCTTCGTGCACGCCGAGCGAGACCGCGGCCGCATCGCCTCGATGGTGCGCGAGGCGGTCGAGGATTACGGCTTTCGCGGCATCAAGGTGCACCGCCACGACGCGCGCATCAGCCGCGAGATCTGCGAGGCCGCGCGCACCTTCCGCGTCCCCGTCCTGTACGACGTCGGTGGCGAGGTGGCGCAGATCGAGCTGTTCGCCCGGGAATTTCCGAGCGTCCCTTTCATCATTCCGCACCTGGGAAGCTTCGCCGACGACTTCGCCGCCCAATCGGCCATCGCCGATGTCCTGGCCCGCCTCCCCAATGTGTACACCGACACGTCGGGCGTCCGCCGGTTCGATCTGTTGGTTCGCGCGCTCCGCCGCGCCGGCCCGGCCAAGGTTCTCTTCGGCTCCGACGGCCCTTGGCTTCACCCCGGGGTGGAGCTCGCAAAAATCCGCGCCCTCCGCCTCCCACCTTGGGACGAGCAATTGGTGCTCGGGGGCAACCTCTTACGACTGATTCACGACAACTCGGGAGATGAACGATGAACGACATGGACACGGAGCTCGACGAACTATTCGACACGGAGCTCGAGGAATACGAGCAAGAGCGTTCGAGCTGCGGGTGCGGCTGCAAGGGCCAGTCCGCGCAGGGCGAATTGGACGAATGGCAAGGTGAAACGGCGAGGAATGCGCCATGCCCGCCGCCCGAAGTGCTTCTTTCATGCCCGAAGACGGCGGTCCCACCTTTCGAAGTGCTCGATCACTTCGCCTTCGACGTGGCCCATATCGACCGCGTTCGTCATCCGCCGAAGATTGTCCGCGCTGCGCGTGCCATGGTCGCGAGCCAACGCACGGCGGCCCCGATTCGCACCGTGTTGGTCGTGGGGCACACGGACAAGGCGGGGCCGGATCCCTACAACCAGAGACTCGGCGAGCGACGTGCCGACGAGGTCATTCGTGGGCTTTGCACGCAGTTGGAGCGCATGACTCCCGGCCTCTCGCGCAAGATCACCTTTCAGCGCGCATCGTGCGGGGAAGACCGACGTAAAGCGACCGCCGCGCAAAGTCGCCGCGTCGAGATCTTCTTCCCGAAAGCCAGCCGCGTACAGCCGCGACCGCCTTACGGTGATCGGTGCAGCGCATCCGTGCCCCGCAGGACACTCGAGGTCGAATTGGGCGAGCTCGAGGCGCCCCGACAATGGCCCTTGAAGACGACTCGCCCCAAGGCCACTCCGTCGTCGACGGTAGAGCCCATACTCAGTCTATTTCTGAACGATACCAAGGAAGTAGACCGCGAACACTTCAAACGCGTAGCCGAGAACCAGGCGAAAGTCGTCCAAGCCTTCACCTTGGAGAATCCCAAGAACTGCGCTTCCCGGATCGGAGCGACACCTTATAACACGGGCAAAGATATCATCGGAGCCATCGTGGAGGCGCGCGCGTGCCTCAAACGCCCCATCAAAATGGTGCATATCTTCGGCCATGGCACGGCTCGCGGACTCGCCGGTCGCGGAGACAGCACCGTCGGCATGTATCGAAGCAACGGCCCCCCGCGGTTCGTCGACAGAAGCAATGGCGGACGAATCGTCACGGATATTCCCTCTGCGCCACTCTCCGACGACGTGACCTTCGTTCTGCACAGCTGCAGGTCCGCCGGCTACAGAGATTTCGACGAAAAACCGCTCAAGGTGGCGAACCTTGCCAAACAGCTGTATCAGCACCTCAAAGCATCCCTGAAAAATCCAGTTGTCTACGGGCACTGGACCAGGGGCTGCTCGGGCCGCAACTGCGAGTGGCGCGAATACTCGAACGCGAACCCCAACGGAAAAACGCTAAAAACGCTTCAGGACATCACCCCGGAGCACAACTGCAAGCTCGACGACCTGCCAAAGGCGTGCCGATGAGATTTCGCGTTCGTACGCCCATGTTTCGCCGGCGGCCTCGCTACGGCGGTCGTTTCTTCCGAGGGCCGCGCTTCTATCTGTTCGACGACCCGCTCTACGCCTGGCCACCGATCGAGGGCCTGGACGATCTCGACGATCTTTACGAGATCGAGCAAGAGCTCGACGAGTTGGACGAGCTCGATGAGTTGGACGAAAATCTGCGACAAACGCTACTTCGCTGGTAGTGCATTGACAGGCCCTTGGGCGAGCGGAGGTTTCGCATCGCATTGGGCAGACATCGAAGTTCGTTTCGCATGACGCCGCACACGGCGAAGCGTCCTTCGCCGCGCAACGAATAGCGCACATCATTCACGAAGTGCGCAATGGGTCCCCGATGCGGCCAATCGCGACACTTGGAGATGCAAATTATCATGTCGAATCATTCACTTTCCCGAACGACATATTGTAAATGCGAATACCACACTCGGTTCTGCGCGCCTCGAACGAGAGGCCGAACGGCCATCGAGGCCGAGTTCGAGATGACGGCTGGGTACACCCAATGCGACTTCATCGATAAGCGGATCGATGTCCTCGCGCAATATGCACTTTACACGCTCTTCAAACGCGACGTTCGCGGACGAACGGCGGCCCTCGAGATGCTCGCCGCGGTGCGCGTTGGTACCATCCAAGGGATCTACAAAGAGGACACGAGGGTTCCGGCGCTTGCCGCCCGGCGCAACGGGCGCGGATGGTGGCAGATCGTTCCTGCCGGCGTCGACGCCACGACATTCGACGCACCGACACCGATGATCGTCTTCAAACGCGCGGCCGGTAGCAGCCGGGCGCGACTCGCGATCGCACTCGAGCGCACGTGGCAGAGCGCGGCGCTGGCTAAGTCGCCGCCACCGGCGCCCAGTGGGAAGCCGTGCCCGCCCAGGCCATCCCCGGTGATTGAATTTCCGCCGGACACCATCACGCCCGACCCTCCGATCCCCCCAATCCCCGTGCCCCCGCAACAGGGATGCGACAAAACCGAGTGGTCACGCCGCATCGATGCGTGCATCGCGGACACCAAGCGGAGCGTTGCACTGTGCCACGCGTCTCTCGCTCGTGCGCTCGTGTCCTGCAAAGCCAAGCCAATTTGCAACGCGCGCGCGATGGCGGCATATTATCGCTGCTTGCGCCAATGCCGTGACGCCCTGAATGCGTGCCGTGAGGCTGCCGAGAAGGCCACTCGCTGCAAAGAGGGTGATTGGAACAAGCGAGCTTCGGAGATGGGAGCTCTCTTCCGTGAGGTTGATGAGATCGATCGAGAGCTCGACGAGCTCACGCTTTTCGACCGATCAGGCGCAGCAAATTCCCGCCGACGATGAGGCGCTCGTCGGCGGGTGGCAGGCCCAGGGCGCGGATCTTGGCCAGCTCGAGGCCGGGGTGGAGCCACGGCCCGTCGCTGCCAAAGAGCACTTTGCTCGGGCCCACGCGGGCCACGGCGCTTTCCAACAAGTCGAATCGGCGTACGCCCGACGTGTCGGTGTACACGTTGGGAAGGCGAGGCAGCTTGTCGATCAGGGAGATCTGCGCACGGTAGTCGTCGGCGAAGCTGCCCAGGTGCGGAATGATGAAAGGGACGTCGGGGTACTCGGGGGCGAGCAAATCCAATATGGTCACGTCGCCCATGACGTCATAGAGGATGGGTAGACCGAAGCTTTGCGCCACCTCGCACACTTCGCGGGTGATGCGCCCGTCGTGCTGGTGCACCTTGATGCCGCGAAAGCCGTAGCGCTCCACGGCCTCGCCCACCAAGCTGCGCACGTTGCCGACATCGCTCTTCGGATTGATGAACGCAAACCCGATGAGGCGGCCCTCGTGCTTGGCTACGATGCGCGCCACCTCGCGGTTGGCGGCGGCGTAGTCGGAGTGAAAGGCGGAGAACACGACGGTGCGCGTGATGCCGGCTTCCGAGGCGCGCGCCAGGTAGCGCTCCAGAGGCGCCGTCGTGTCCCAGGGTCCGGTGAAGCCATCTCCCTTGCCGGCGTGGCAGTGGCAGTCGATGATCATGCGAACTCGTCGTCGTACATGCGACGCCGCCGAGCCCATCGCGCACGCCGGCGCGCCCAACGCGCGCGGTACCCGAATTCGCCCTCGGGCGGCGCATCTCCAGCCCCATCCCCCCCGGCCTGTGCGGGCTCCGCATCGGGCGGCGGCTCCTCGGGCGGCGGGGGCTCCGCAACGGCGGCCGGTTCCGCAACGGGGGGCTCGGCCACGACGGGCGGCGGCGGCTCGGGAGCGGGCACCGTCCAGGGATACGAACCGAAAATCCACGGCAAGCTCGGGGCCGAAACGCCGGTGCGGTAGATCCACGGGCGCACGACACGCGACACTGACGGGGCGGCCCCGCGAAAGAGCCACGATCGCGGGTACGTGCGCCCCACCACACGCCGCCCGAAGATCCAAGGACGCGTAGGTCCGGCGCGCCGGCCCCACGGAAGGTAACGCCCGCGCCCCACGTAACCGCGCCCGAAGGTCCGGCGGATCAGTGGCGTTCGGAATCGTACGCTGGGGTGGCGCCCGCGCAGGAAGCGCCGCACGACGGCGCGCACGGGTCGCGCCCGACGAACGCGAATCTCGTCCTCTCGTTGCACGTAATTGCTCATCACCATGGCCTTCTTTCCCCGCTCGTCACGCGGCGACATGTTCTCGAAACCCGTGTGAAAGTCGTAAGGGCGTCTTCGATGTTCTCGAAGCTGTGGTCCGCCCGAACCAGGAACGTGATCGACGTGCGCGGCCCGCAACGAGATTGCTGCGGCACCGTGCGCACGCCGCGCCGCGCGAGCTCCTCGTAGACGCCGCGGGCGCGTTGCCGGTCGTCGAGCCAGCATCGCTGCACTGGAAAAGCCGATTGCGCGCTAGATGCGGCGATGCCCAACCCGGCGGCGCAGGCTCTGAAGTGCGCGACGCGCCGTGCAAGCCGCTGGCGCAGGCGATCGCCCTCGCGCGCATTCGTCACGCAGGCCGCCTTCGCCGCCGCGAGGCTCGCCGCGGACGGCGGGCTCGCATGGACACGCGTCTCGCTCTCCCGTTGCAGACGCAGGATTCGCTCGCGCGCTCCGGCCACGACGCAAAGAGGCGCTCCAAAGGCCTTGGCGAGCGAAGCCACCATCACGGTATCCGCGCCGCGGACGCCTTGCGCCATCAGGCTTCCGCCGCCCCTTTCCCCGAGCAGCCCGAACGCCTGCGTGTCCTCCACCACGAGCGCCCCGCCGTGCGCCCGCGCGATCTCCGCATACGCGCCCAGCGGCGCCGCCCGCCCACAGCCCGGACAGAAGCCGTCGACCGCGATCCACAGCCGTCCTGCGCATTGGTGATCGCGGAGCAAGCGGGCAAGAGCCCCAGGATCGTGATGGGCGAAGCGGCGATGGGAGACGCCCCTTCGCACGCCGGCCATCTCGATCCCCCATTGCATGATGGGATAAATCCCGTCGTCGTACGCCACGAGATCGCTTGGGCCCCCGGCATGCTGAAAGAGGTCCCAAAACAGATGCAACGTGGACGGAAACACCGCTGCATGCTCCGCGCCGGCAAGCTGCGCGATCGACCTCGTCACCGCGCCGGCACCCGGCGGCTCCCGCAAAACTGCGGGGACCCCGGTGGTCAGCTCCCGCCACGGCTCCAGCTCGGTGCTCGCGTGGCGAAAGCCGAGGTAGCGCGCCGACGCAAAATCGATGCATGCATTCTGCATTCACTTGACGGCCTGCTGCGTGAGAAGCCGGTTGCGCAGGTGCACCGAGGGCGGCAGGTAGCGCTCCGTCGCCTGGCGCTGATCGGTGAGCTCCGCGGTGAGATCGATGCCCGTCACCGCGCGGTACGCGTGAATGTACCCCTGGATCTCGGCCCGCCAATACCGCGCCCAATTGGCCGCGCTGTGGGGCGTATTCTCCAGGCTCCACGCGCCGTAGCGGATCGAGAGCACGATTTGCTCGCCAAACACGGCGAGGTCGCGGAAGTGCACCACGCTGGCGTCGGTCCAGCCCTTGAGCATCTTGACCGCGTCGACACGGTCCATCCACCGCTCGGGGTACGGCACCATCACGCGGCCACCGAGAAACTCGCGCATCTCCGGCCGCGACAGAATGTATTGCTGCATCAACATTTCCTGCCGTCCGCCGGCCGGCAAGTCGCCGAATTGATTGTGCGCCCCGTGCGCGAGCACGTAGTGCGTCTCTTTGATGGCATTGAGCACGGGGAAGCCGTCGGCCACCACGGTGGTGTCGTCGTCCTCGCGGTAGAACTTGGTGCATCGGTGCAGCAAGTTGTGGAACGACTCGAGGAACTTCGACCGACGGTCGATGGTCCGCAGATCTTTCATCACCTTGCCATGCAAGGTAAATCCGTAATGGTGGTCGTATTCGTGCCCGCGCCGGAGCACGCTCAAGCGATTCGGCTCGTCCTGCACGAAGCCCCAGAGCAATTGGCTCAAGGGTCGCAGTGGGTCGATTTCCAAGTTGGCCAGCGGATCGCGGCCGTTGGGGCCGCGCACGTTCTGGAAGCGCTGGGTGATGGCGTTCATCGTCTGCACGAGCATCCCCTCCTCGTGCCAATACGACCAAATGAGCTCGAGCATGCAGGGGAATACCAACTTGCTCTGCAGGTACCCGCATTGGTCGTCCACGATGCCGGAGTACGTCGCCCGCGGCCCGGCGAGATCACCGAGTTTGCGCCGAATGATATCCAAATAGGGAAGGATGAGCGCCTGCCCGTCATCGCCTTCGGAAGCGATGGGAATCAGGTAATCGCTCCACATTTCCTCGAACTTCTTCGGCAGCGTGTGCCCGAAGCGCGCCTCCTCCTCGGCCAGATCGAGCTCCAGCGGCTCACCGGGGATCACGCCGCATCGGGTCATCACGAAGACCTCGGTCGCGAACTTCAGCACCCGGTACGGCCCATAGTTGGAAACCATCCACGCCGTTTCGCCGGCGAGATCCCACTCGTTCCTGTGCCTTCCCTTCCCGTTTCCATTTCCGCGCTTGTGAGGCGGTCGGCGCGCGAGAAAGGCTTCGACGAATTTCTCGTACACGTCGTAGTGCAGCTGGTTCGTGCTCGCGCGGATCGCGATCCACAGTATCTCGTCCTTGGTCGGCGGCACGTGGGCGCGTCCCAAGGTCACGGCCACCGGCGTAGGCTGCACCACCGGCCCCGGCGCGCTTCCGGTGAAGGACACGAAGGCCACCGGCGGCAGATCCTTCACCTGCACCAGCGAATGCTCGGAGCTCTCCAGCACCTGCCCGCGCCTTCGCACGGCGCGAATGTCGTAATAGCCCTTTTCGATGCGCCCAGTGTTCAATCGAATGGCCGAATTCTCCGGGTGCAAGGGCTCCCAGATCTGCTCCGGCAACGGCCCCCACTCCACTTTGGAGTTGTCCCCCTGGTCGGTGTGTTTGCGAATTTGCCATTCGAACGGCTTGCCCACGGCCACCGTGCCGCCGGTCTCGTCGACGATCATGAACATGCGAACCGGATCGCCGTCGTTCGTGTCCTTTTTCGGATAGATGTGCAAACCCTCGCAGGTTTCCAAGTTTGTGCCCAACTTCGCCGTCTGCCCCGATTGGTCCGGCGTCTGGGCCGGGTCGACCTGTTCCGGTTTCTCGCCATTATGCGCTGTCATGTTCACGTCCTCCTCTACCGAATCGCTTGTTCTGGAAAACGCGCCGTCTCCCGCACGACGGCGCCGGCCCCGTTGCTCGTGATGCCTGCGCAGACTTCGCCGGCGTCGACGGTGCTCCGCCACGCCCAGTGCCGGAGCAGTTTCGCCAGCAGATCGCCTTCGTGCTCCGGCGTGATCGATCCGCGCACGCGCGCTTGACCGATGACCGCGAAGGCCAAGGTCGGCGGCGCGCGCACGAGCCGGCTCGGGGAGCCTCCTTGGCTCCAACTCCGGTGAAGAATGGCGAGTCGGTCGGGGCGTCGCTCGCGGGTCGCCAAAACGTCCTTCAGCGATTTGCCCCGGAGCGCCGGAGGACAATGGTTCACCAAAAGGCCCACGAACTCCGGCATGCACTGCTCCACCGCGGCAAAGAGCTCCCGGCGCGCACCATCGAGGCGATCCATCGGATAGAGCGACGTCCAGAGTTCATCCAGATCCTGCCAACTGGAATGCGGATAAAGGGCATTTCCAATGGCCGCGCTCAATTTGACCCGGAGATACGGCGTGGGATGCGGATCCCCGGGGTTGATGCGAAAGACGAACGGCGGCGGCAGGCTCACCACGCCCATGAGGCCCGCCGTGGAGGTGATGCCCACCTTGGCGATGGACCAGAGGTCGGCCACGATCTCCGAGATCCACCGGCTCCAGAGCTGCCACGTCGCGCTGGAGGAGCCCTGCGGCGGCGCCGTCTCCCGCAGCTCCTTGCGCAGCGACGGCACCAGGCCGAGAAGCGCCGCGCCCTGGTGCCCCACCTCGTGAACCAACGACGAGGCGAGGCTGCTGCTGATCATGCGCTCGCGCGGCAGGCGCACGATGGCGATGGGGTTCTCTTCGCCGCCGGGCAGGCGCGTCCTGGCACGACGGATGGCCGCCCCAGGACCGCGCGCGAGGTAACAGATGACCGGTGGCGGATCGATGTAGCCGGGAAGCGCGAGGGCATCGCGGCACACCACGTCGAGACCACTGAGCCATACGCCGGTCTCCGCTTCACTGCGCTGGCTGAGCGCCTCGCTGAAGATATCGACGTGCGAGAGCACCGCATTGAAGCGGAGTCGCACGAAGGTAAAGCGCTTCTGGCACTCCGCCGGCGTCGCCCGCGCTCCGTCCGGCCCCTCCAGCCAATCGAGGAACTCGAGCACACGGTTTTTCATGCGGCGGACACCGCGCGAAAGGTGCCGCTCGATCGCCGCTTGCGCCTCGACGCCGAGGGCCGCCGCCGGCACCATCGTCTCCTGCAGCGCAAACGACTTGATCCGCGAAAGCCGGTTCAAGAGCGCGCGCGCTTCCTGCGCGAGCATCCACGATGCGGAGAGGCCGGAGGCCATCGATCACGCTCCGTAAAGGACGATTTGGTTTCCTTTGCGCACCCAGCGCCCACTCGCGCCGGCCGCGGCGCCCGGACGTGCGTGCCCATTGGAGATCCCCGCATGGGCGAGAATGCCCGGTGCGTACTTGTGGGCCGCCTGGGTGATGGCCTGCGAGGCGACGCCCTTCGGATCGGTGCCGGGGGGCGCGTTGAGCGCCGAATTCGCCGCATCGGCCGCAAAGCGGACGAACTGTTTGGCCAGCTCGAACTCGCTGTCCTCGAGGCTGAGGCCCTCGAGCTCCAGCCCGAACATCGACCCGGCGGCGGAGGCCACCTGGCTTCCAATCTGGCCGCCGACGCCCGGTGCAATCCAGTTGCCGAGCGCGCGCCCGGCGACGGGGAGCGCCTTTTTCGCGACGCCTTTGAGCGCACCGCCGAGTTGACGGCCAATGGGCGAGTTGATGGCTTTTCCGGCCAGGCTGCCGACGGTTTTGATCAGCCCTCCGAGAAATTGCTCCAGCTCCTGCTCGTTGGAAATGCCGAGCATCTCACTGGCCAGCTCGTTCAATTCGTCTTCGTGGAATACTTCCTTTTCGCCCTCGCCCTGAAATTCCGATTCGCCCTCGCCCTGGAATTCGAGAAACTCGGTTTCCATATGGGTACGCCCCATCGTTCGATCGAGATCGTGCATGACTCGCGCTCCCTTCTTTCTATGGACGTGCTCACCGCCGTCGCACGAGCAGGAGTTCACGGTGCGTGCCAAGAGCAATGATCGCGATTTGCTCGTTTCTGGTGCCCAAGCAACGAAGCGCACTTCGTCGGAGGCCTCCCGGGCACGAAGCGTCATTCGCGCGGACGCCGGGCGCATAGGCAAATCGCACGAACCGCTACTGGCATATCGACTGCTTCGCCTCGTTTTGGAGGACGACGATCATGACATCTGCACCGTATCGAAATGATGAAAGCGAGACCGAGGCCGAGCTGGCCGCGGAGTTGTTGGAGATTCAAAGCGAGGAGGAGCTGGACCACTTCATTCCGCTGCTCCTGCCCGCGCTCAAGCTGGCCGCGCCGCTCCTGGGCAAGGTGGCGGGGCCCTTGTTCAAGGGATTAGCGGGCAAGGCCCTCCCCTTTCTGCGCGGCGGAAAGCGGCGCCCTCGCCAACCTCCGCCGCCACAGGATCAATTCCTCGGCAAGATCATCGGCGGCCTTTTCGGCGAGCTGGAGGCCGAAAACGAAGAGGAGGAGCAGTTCCTCGGCAAAATCTTGGTCGGCGATCGCGAGGTGCAGGAGCAGTTCCTCGGCGGCATCGTCAAACGGCTCTTCGGTGGGCGCGAGCTCGAGGCCGAAGTGGCCACCCCCGACCATCGGGCGCGCCGGTTCGTGCGCCTGGCCCGCCGCGCGGCGCGACGCGCAGGGCTCGAGATCGCGTCGCGCCTGGAGGCCGGGCATCGCCTCACCGAGAAAGAGGCCCGCAAGCTCGTGCTCCGGGCCATCGTCCAGACCTTGGGAAAGCCGGGCCACGTTGCGCAGAACGGCCACGCGGGTCCCGCGGGCCGCGCGACCTGGGTACGCCAGGGCGATCGTCTGATCTTCACGATGTAAAGGACGTCAGTCCTGCCGCTTCGCGAGCTCCATCTGGAGCGCGCGATCGGTCACCTTGAGCATCTTGGCGGCGCGCGGCACGTTCCGCGCGGCCGCCGAGAGCGCCGCGCGAATCGCCGCATCGCGGGCCACCTGGCCGATCTCTTTGAGGCCGAATCCGCGCTGCACCGCCTCTTCGACGGCGCTATCGATGCGCCGCTCGGCGCGCTCCGATGCGGGAGGAAGGTCGTCCGGGGGGATGTCGCCCGCGGTGAGCGGTCCACCGCCCACGTGGCGCGCGCAGAGCCGCTCGACGACCTGCCGCAGCTCCCGCACGTTGCCCGGATAGTCGCGCCTCAGCAGAAACTCGCAGACCCGCTCGTCGAGGATCACCATTCTCCCCGCCGGTCCCAGGTATTGGCGCGCGAAGTGCTCGGCCAGCGGCAGAATGTGCTCGCGGCGTTCGCGCAGCGGCGGAAGGCGGAACGTCCAGGTACCGATGCGGTAGAAGAAATCGGCCCGAAAGCCTTTTCGCTCCACCTCGGCGGGCAAATCGCGATTGGTCGCGCTTATCAAACGAAAATCGATTTCGAACCATTGGTTGCCGCCCACGCGTTTGTACGTGCGCTCCTGCACCACGCGCAGAAGCTGCGCCTGCAGCGCCTCCGGCAGCTCCCCCACCTCGTCCAGGAACAGCGTGCCCTTGTGGGCCAGCGCAAAGGCCCCGTCACGCCGACTGGCCGCCCCGGTAAAGGCGCCGCGCTCGTGCCCGAAAAATTCGCTCCCCGACAGCTCCGGCACGATCGTCGCCGAATCGACGGTGATCAATTCGCCTTTGTCGGGTCGCCGATCCAATGAGTGAATCAAGCGTGCGACCTGCTCTTTGCCGGTGCCGCTCTCGCCCAGCAGCAAGACCGACGTCGTGGTGAACACCGCCACCTCGACGATCTGCCGGAGCACTTGCCGCAACACCGGGCTGCCCCCAACGACGTACGACGAGACCAGGGGCGACTCCAAGAGGCGATCCACCTCGTTCCAGCGCTCCGAGCGCGCCGCGATGACCGCTGCAACCTCGTCGGGTTGCCAAACGACGACCTCCTTCGCCCCGGCCGCGAGCAAACGCCAGGTTTTTCCCGAGGAAAGCGCGTCTGCGTGCAGCGCAATGGCGATGATGCGCGAGCCGCCCGCGTGACTCCATTCGCGCAGCGCGCCCTCCAACTCGGGGCCCACCACGTCGAACAGAAGCAACCCGACCTGCGGCGTGCCATCGTCTTCCACGATATGCACGCCGCGCCGCTCGAGATCTTCGCGGACTGCCGGCACGGTTGCCGACGAACGAACCATCGATCGAAGCCAAACCGAGAGCATGAGCCGCCCCCCCTCATTCGAGAACGTGCCCGAATTAGGATTAGACCGGCGGCCAGCCCTGTCTTGTCATCCAACTCGATGACGTTCGACGCTAACGCGAGGAGCCCTCGAGCAACTTCCTCAAGGCACGCATGAAACTGAATTCGTTCTGGACGGGTTGAATCACCTCGGGACGGCGCAAGCGCGTCTCCGTCGTCCATGAAATGTCGTTTACCGGATCCACTTCATAGGGATTCGGCTCTTTTTCGCCCATATCACGCCATGGGCCAGCGCTATCGCTCCGTTTCATACCCCCGTTGATAGGGCCGATGACGGAGCGACAGCCATCCATTGTGCATTAACCCCATGTGCCAAACATGGGCCGGGCACACGCGCCCCCTCACGGGCTAAGGCGCCGGCCTCGCCGGGTTTGTCCCGCTGCCGTTGCTTGCCTGCAAACGACTCGCGAGTCCGCCACAGTCAATCGACTTTTGCGTTAGTCGTCGAACTTGAAGAGATCTTCCAGGTCCGTCTTGGTGAGCTTCTTCGCCCCGCCCACGTCCTCGCTGAGAACTGCGCCAACGAGCTCGCGTTTCTTGGCGCCCAATTCGAGGATCTTCTCCTCGATGGTGCCCTTGGCGATGAGCCGGTACGTCGTAACCACCTTGGTCTGGCCGATGCGGTGGGCACGGTCCGTCGCCTGATCCTCCACGGCCGGATTCCACCACGGGTCGAAGTGGATGACCGTATCGGCTGCGGTAAGGTTCAAACCGCTTCCGCCAGCCTTGAGCGAGATGAGGAAGATGGGCGGCCCGTCTTCATCCTGGAAGCGCTCGACCACGGCCTGGCGGTCTCGGGTGGAGCCATCCAGGTACTCGTAGGCCACGCCGTCTTCCTCCATGGCGCGCCGGATGATCGAGAGCATCGATACGAACTGGCTGAACACGAGCACGCGGTGCCCGCCGGCAACGCACGTCTCGATGAGATCGCGCAGCGCCACGAGCTTGCCCGAGTCCACGTCGCCGAACTCGCGCGGCAGGCCCAGCAAGCGCGGATCGCACGCCGCCTGGCGCAACCGGGTGAGGCCCGCGAGGATCTGGATGTGGCTCTTGGCCATGCCCTGGCGTTCGACCTCGCCCATGACCTGCGCGCGCACTTCCTTGAGCACGGCCGCGTACAAGGAAGCCTGCTCGCCGGTGAGCTCGCAGACCTGGTCGGTCTCGATCTTGTCCGGGAGCTCCTTGAGCACCTCGGACTTCGTGCGGCGCAAGATGAAGGGGTGAATCGTGGCGCGCAACCGTTGCGCGGCCTTGGAGTCGCCATTGTCGATGGGCCGCGAATAGCGCTCCTCGAACTTGTCGAGCGGGCCGAGGAGGCCGGGGCTCACGAAGTCGAAGATCGACCAAATCTCGGAGAGGCGGTTCTCGATGGGCGTACCCGACAGGGCCAGCCGCCGCGCCGCCTTCAGCCGCTTGGCCGCACGTGCCGTCGCCGACATCGGATTCTTGATCTGCTGCGCCTCGTCCAAAATCGCATAACGGAGGTTCAATTTGGCCAGAAGCTCTTCGTCGCGGCGCAGGAGCGCGTAGCTCGTGACGATGACGTCGGCGTCCTCGAGATCGTCGATGCGCTCCTTGCGGTCGATGCCGTGCCAGAGCGCGTGCTTCAACGACGGGGCGAACTTGTCCATCTCGCGCAGCCAGTTGGTGACCACGCTGGTGGGCGCCACGATGAGCGCCTTGAAGGGAACGCCCGCCTTCTCGTCGGCCGCCTTGACGGCGAGGAGCAGCGCCAACGTCTGGATCGTCTTACCGAGACCCATGTCGTCGGCCAGGACGCCGCCAGAGCCAATCTCATGGAGGAACCAGAGCCAGTGGAAGCCTTGCTCCTGGTACGGACGCAGCGACGCTTTGAGGTTGCGCGGCTTGCGTGCACCCTTGATCTCGTCGATGTCGCGCAGCTTGGTGAACAGGTCCTTCGCGCCCTCGCTCACCGCCGTGCGGCCGACCTGCTGCAAAAGCTCCTGAATGCGGCCCGCCTGCGACAGCGGAAGCCGCCCGCCCTGCCCGCCGCCGGTGGCGAGGATCTCCGCCTGGCGCAGAAGCACGGACTTCACCTTTTCGGCATCGAGGCGGGAGAACGAGCCATCGGCCAGGCGCACGTACCGGCGTCCTTCGGCCAAACAGCGCGCGAGTTCCTCTTGCGTGACGGCCACGCCCTCGCTCTCGAAGGAGAGACGCAGCGAGAGCCAGTCCACGCCGCTGGAGACGCGGGCGTTCGCGGTGAGCGTCTCGCCGCGGACCTGCACGTCGACCAAGTCGTCGGGAACGAAAAGATCCCAGTGCTCCGGAAGGGCGCCGATGCCCTCGGTCCAGAACTGAATCGAGTCGTCTCCGCGCGCAATGAAGCCGTTGCCCTCTTCGTCGGGCTGCAGCCCCAGCTCGCGCAGGGCCGATGCGGCCTCCTGCTGCGCGGCGATGTCGCAACGGATGCAGAGGGCGCGCTTGGTGGCGCTCTGCGGCGGCTTGACGATGACCGGAGGGGTCATTCCGTCGGCGCGGACGTCGATTTCCACGTCTTCGTACGCGGCGCGCAAGGCCACTCGGGCCTCGGTGAGCGTGCCGCCCGCACGCATGCGGAACGTGGGAACGATGTCGCGCACCTCGGCGACCTGCGATAGCTCGGGAAGCTCGGCGCCCACTTCGAGTGCGACGCGCGGCAGGCCCTGGGCGATGAGCTGCGGCAGGTGATCGATCGGCTCGTGGATGAACGGGGCACGCGCCAGACGGCGGATGCTCGACGGTGACACACGCCGCTCGATCGGGCGGGCTACGCCCTCCTGCGCATCGACGTACCAACCCGGACTGCCCTCGAACCACGCGCCCTGCGCCATGGTGAATTTTCTCGGATCGCCGGGGCGCTGAAAGCTCGATTTGACGAGGACTTGCGTGCCGTCGGAGCTAAGTTCCAAATCGAAACGCGGACGGAGCGGCTCGTCGCCGAAGCGCAGCTCCATCATTTGCGGCTCCACGATGACCCGGCGCCCTTTGAGGGCCGAGAGCAGATCGCACGCATCTTCGCCGCGCACCTCGATGCCCACGCGACGCGGGCCCTCGGATTCGAAGCGGGCGAGCAGCCGAATGGGCTCGCGGTCGGGCGTGGGGCTCTGCGCCAAAAGCGGAAGGAGCGTACTCGGAAGAAGCGCCGTGCGGGCGTTCGGATCGATCAGCGTGATGGTGAGCGACAGCGGCCGCACCTGCATGCGGAACTCGATCACCTTGGGGAGCGGCGCCATGGGCTCGGGAAGCCAGGCATCGACGCCCGTGGACACGACGCCCGGGCGCTGAATCGGCGCGCTCACCGGCGCAATGCGTGCGCCCGTGGGGCTGCCCGTCGCAGCCGCCGCGGCCGCCGCTGCGGCCAATTTTGCCCGACGGCGGCGTCCTCGCCGCCCTCCCCCCGTCACGCCGGGCACGCTGGATTCCCCCCCACCGAGCACCGCGGCACCGGCACCGCCACCGTATGCGGGACCATGGCCGTTGGCTTGATAAGTAGGAGGTTTGGGGCCCATCGGCCCACCAGGGGATTGCATCGAAAAATCTCCACGATCTCGTGAAAAGGTTGTGCGCCCTCCCTCGTAAGGGTTGGACGCGTTCTGCCGCCCGGCATGACCTGGATGGTCCCCCCGCGTTTGCGGGGCGAAGTCCGAGGATGCTGGCGAAGAAGACGAGTAAGGACTCGGGTCGGAGTCGGGGGCGCGCTCACGCTCTCCGCGTGGTCCTCGCGTTTGGTCCCGAAGTGCGATGAGCAGGGCCGCCACATGCTTGCAATGCCCGTTGACCTTGGGAAAGGCCGGGCAACTGCACGTGGACGTGAACCCACCGGGCGTCAGATCGAGCTGAACGCGGTAGGGCTCGGCCTCGGTTCCTCGAACCTCTCCCTTGGCGGACGAGTCTTGGATGGCGATCTCGTTGACGGCGTTTCGCCGGACGTAATCGTAACCGCGAAGAAATGCACGCGCCCCCAAAAGTCTTCGGAGTGCACGATCGTTAAGCGTGGATATCGCTTCCGTGAAGGGACTCGACAAGACCCGCCATGCGCGCAATACAAGCGCGCCCTTTCTTTCTCGGAACGGCCGCGCAACGCACCAGCACTCACCAGGAGACCCAAGGGCCCCAGAAAAATGGTGGGGGAACGGACCGTTTTGTCATTTCATAGGCTCGCGCAATTCAATGGAGCGAGCGTTTCACATCTTATGGCCGCATCCCTTGCAAAAAAGGAAACCGCCGAAGGGCCGACCGCATGCCCGGGAAAAAAAAAGCGGCCAATCGATATTTTAGGAGGATTTGGGGTAGCGGAGCCCCCCAAAGGTGTCTGGAACTTTCGCGGGTTTTTGGGTGGCGGAGCCCCCCGGTACCTCACGATATTCTCGGGGGCTTGGGGCGGCGGAGCCCCCCAAAAACCAGCAAACCTGACTGCGGTCAAAGTCCCTCTTGAGAAAACGAGGGCAGAGCACGCAGCGGCTTGCGACGTCCGCGGTTTTACGCGTAGCACCGGTTTTAGACGGTGGCAACGACCAACTTGCACACGCTACCCTCGATTTCGTCGATATCTCGCTGCGAGCCATGACCGAAGGAGACACCGTGGAGTCCGAATCCTCTGCTGACCAAGCAAAAATCGCGGGAGAAAAGGTAGCCCGCGACAGATTGATCGGTAAAACCGCGATCATCACCGGCGCATCTGCCGGTATCGGGCTCTCTGTGGCAAGGAAGCTCGCCGAAGCGGGAGCGAACGTTGTGCTCGTGGCGCGAGGGCGCGAAAAGCTCGACGCAGCAGCCGCCAGCATTGGCCTTGAGCGCGCCATGTCGTTCGCGGCCGATGTATCCCACTTCGACAGCTTGCGCGAGCTGCTCCGCGCCGCGAGAGAACGCTTCGGACGAATCGACATCCTCGTGAACAACGCCGGCCTCAACCACCGAGGCCCCGCGGTCGGCATATCGCCCGATACGCTCGCCGCGATCATCACGACGAACCGGCCGCAGAATGCGAAATCGATGGCAGATGAGGCCTACGAAGGCCGTCAGGCCGAAGTGAACCTGACTGCACCTGTTTTTCTCAGCCGATTGGTCGCCGAACACATGGTGCAGCAGGGCGCGGGCTCGATCATCAACGTGGCGAGCCTGGCCGGAAAAATCCCCGTCAAAGACGAAGCGGCCTATTCGGCCTCGAAAGCGGGCCTGCGCGCCTTCGGCCGGGCCCTTGCGATGGAGCTCGACCCCATAAGGCAAGGTTCGATGGAACGTATCGGTTGTCGAACTTCCGCCCTGCGAGGACGGCGGCAGCGGGACAAGACCGGCGGGACCGGCGCAATGGTTGGTTCGGAGAGAAAGAATCGCCACAAAGTCTGGCGATCATCGCGTGGAAGGGTGGGCGAACGCGCCGGCCTCGCCGGGTCCGTTCCGCTGCCGCTGCTCGACTGCAAGGCAGTTCTGTACTGGAGCAAACCATCGAATGTTACGTTCGGGGTGCGCGTCTCCACGGTGTGCCCCGGTCCGGTCGATACCGAGTTTCTGGGCGCTTTGGAGCACGTACCGGATATCGTCCTATCGCAACCCATGGTGACTCCCGACGACGTGGCCGATGCCGTTCTCGCCTGCATCACGAGCGGCAAACGCGAAGTGAGCCTTCCCGCCCTTTCGGGGCTGCTCACGACGCTCGGATACGTGTTCCCGAGCCTCGCCGCAGCCTTGCATCCGCTGCTCGAACGCCGAGGCGCCGCCAATCGACGGCGCTACGTCGCAGCCCGGGCGGCCGGGAGAGCCGTATGACTTCGAAAAACTTCTTACTTGCATGTTGCATCGTTCTAATCGGGTGCAACTCCACGATTGCCGTGGGCTTGGACGAAGACGACGCCAACCGCGTCGTCGTGGCGCTCGATCACGCCTCCATCGAGGCCAGCAAAGAGGCCGATCCGAATGCGGAGGGCAAATACCACATCGTGGTCGCGCGGGAAGACTCGGGCCGCGCCCTTGCCGCTTTGCGCGACGAGGAGCTACCGCGGACGCGCTCTCCGGGACTGCTCGAGGCGATGGACAAGAACACGCTCGTGCCCAGTCAAGCCGTGGAGCATGCGCAGATCGTGGCCGGGCTCGCAGGCGATCTGCAGCGCACGCTCGAAGGGGTGGACGGCGTGCTCTCGGCCCGCGTGCACTTGAATCTCCCCGCGCCCGATCCGGTAAAGGACGCTCCGGTAAAGTCGTCGGCCAGCGTCCTCGTCTCGTACCGCGGCCCCACGTCACCGCTCAGCGACATCGCCGTGCAGCGTCTGGTTTCGGGCGGCGTACCCGGCCTCGCACTGAGCGACGTGGCGGTGGTCATGATCGCCCGCCCTGCCCTGACCCAGGTCGCACCGGCCGGTCATGCGCTCACGCACATCGGGCCGTTCGTGATCTCGCGCGCGTCCAAGCGGATCCTGGAGGTGGCGCTCCCCATGGCGTTGGCCCTGGTGTTCGCGTTCTTCTGGTTCGTGTACTTTACGAGGTTCTCGCGGCTGCGCGCCGAGCTGGCCTCGGTCACCCCCGCCCCGCCCATTCGAGAGGAGCCCACGTTGCGAACGAAGAAGGAGCGCGCGTGATCGAGATCCGAGGCCTCACGAAGCACGCGCGCGAGCCCGGCGCCGTCCCCATTCTGCGCGACGTGAGCCTCCAGGTTCCAAAGGGGTGCCTCTACGGATTGATCGGCCCCGGCGCCGCCGGCAAGAGCGTGCTCTTGAAGCTCATCGTCGGGCTTCTGCGCGCCGACGGCGGCGAAATCCTGGTGGAGGGCGAGGACATCACGCAAATGTCCGAGCTGCGGCTGCAAGCGGTGCGCACCAAGTTCGGGATGCTCTTTCAGAACAATGCGCTGTTCGATCACTTGTCCGTGGCGGACAACATCGCATTCCCGCTGCGCCGGCTGTTCTCGCTTTCGGAAGACGAAGTGGCGGCGCGCGTGTCCGAGCGCCTCGCGTGCGTGGCCCTCACCGGTTTCGAAACGCGCATGCCGTCGGGACTCTCCGGTGGCCAAAAGAAGAGGGTCGGTGTGGCCCGTGCCACGGTGAGCCACGCCTCCATCGTCCTCTACGACGAGCCGGCGGCGGGGCTCGATCCGGTGACCTCGCAGAAGATCTTCGACCTGTTGCGCAGCGAGCAACGGGCCTCGGGCGCCACAGTCATCATGGTCTCGAGCGATCTGGATCGCCTGCTCACGGTCACCGACCGCGTGGGGATGCTGTACCGAGGCCAACTCATCTTCGACGGCACCACGGACGAAGCACGAGGGACCACCGAGCCGATGGTGCGCCAATTCGTCCACGGGTTGACCGAGGGACCGCTTTGAGGGGGCAAGACCTTCTCGATCTCACCAGCGTCCTTCTTTCGCTGTTCGGCTCCGCGGCCGTGGTCTTCGCCATCGTCAGGTGGGACGAGCGGCGCCTTCCCGACGAGCAACTCGAGCGGGCCTGGCCAGGGTCGACCCGCCTGTTGGCCCCCCTCGCCTTCGGACCCATGTGCCTGCCGGTCCATTTTTGGAGGACCCGGCGCAGCGTCTTGGGGACCCTTCTCGGCGTCGTTTATGCCGCGGCGGTCCTGCTCCTGAACTTCGTGTTGGTCTCGCTGCTGGAGCAGCTTCTCATTTGACTATTTGACTCGATGTCAATTCCGCTAGTCTTTGGGCCATGGCAGCAGCGACGGCGCCCGATCGAGATCCTGCTCCCGGACCGTCCCGGCTCGATGCCTTCGCCGAAGGTGTCGGGCAAAGCTTCCTGGTCATCGCGGCCACCGCCGGCGGCATGGGCGTGCTCCTCGGCCAGATCGTGCGGCGCCTTTTCCCGCCGCGCATCGACAAGACGGAGCTGTGGCGCAACCTCTACAAAATGTCGGTCAAGTCGCTGCCCATCGTGGTGGTGACCGCCCTCTTCGTCGGCGCCATCATGGTCATCCAGGCTGCGCCCATCGTGAAGCGCTATGGCGCCGAGGGCCTCTTGGGCTGGGGCGCCGGCTTCGGCACCCTGCGCGAGATCGCGCCGCTGCTCACGGCGCTCATGATCAGCGGCCGCGTGGGCGCGAACAACACGGCGGAACTCGGAACCATGGTGGTCACCGAGCAGGTCGACGCCCTGCGCGCCCTGGCCATCGACCCCCTCTCGTTCCTCATCCTGCCGCGCTTCATCAGCATCACCTTGACGCTGTTCATGATGACGCTCTACGCCGACTGCCTCGCGCTCTTGGGCGCGTCGCTCACCGGCGACGCGCTGCTCTCCGTCTCGCCTCAGAGCTTCTACAACGGCCTAGTGGGCAGCGGCCTCCTCGGCTTCGGGGACGTGGCCAATGGCCTGTTCAAGAGTTTCGTCTTCGGCCTGGTCATCGCGCTTTCGAGCTGCCACTTCGGCCTGTCCACCACCGGCGGCGCCCCCGGCGTGGGTCGCTCCGTCACCGCCACCGTGGTCGCCAGCGCCGCAGGCATCTTCATCATCGACTACCTCCTCAGCTTCATCCTGGGATAGGCCATGAGCGCGAGCACGCATCAGCGGCAAGAGGCCGATCACGAAGACGTCCCGCGCGCCGCGCCTCCGTCGGGCCCCATCGCCGCCCTCGGGGCCACGGCCCTCGACTTTCTGCGCGCGGGGCTCGAGCTCTATTCCGTCTTCGTTCGCGCCCTCTATTACGTCTTCCGCGGGCGGCGCGAAAAGGGTGCCCTGCTGAAGCAGATGTTCGAGATCGGCAATCGCTCGGTCTTCTTCGTCTCCATCACCATGGGCTTCATCGGCATGATCCTGGTCTACCAGTCCGGCTTGCAACTGCGCCGGGTCATTCCCGATTTCACCATGCTGGGCGCCACGTACCTCGAGCTCTTGGTGCGCGACCTCGGGCCGTCCATCGCATCGCTCATCCTCGCCACGCGCGTGGGTGCGGGCATCGCCGCCGAAATCGGATCCATGGTGGTCACCGAGCAGGTGGACGCCCTGCGCATGTGCGCGGCCGATCCCATCGACTTTCTCGTCGTCCCGCGCTTTCTCGCGAGCCTCATCATGACCACGATGCTCATCGTCTGGGCGAGCACCGTGGCATTCTTCGCCGGCGCGGCCACCGCATATTTCGCCTACGACCTGTCGTTTCAGACCTTCTTCAACATCTCGCTCATCGACACGGGCGACGTCGTCACCGGCATGAGCAAGTGCATCGCCTACGGTGCGGCCATTCCCATCGTGAGCGGCTACTGCGGGCTGTCCACCTTCGGCGGGTCCGAGGGCGTCGGCTGGGCGACCACGCGGGCGGTGGTCAACTCGTCGCTGGCCATCATCGTGCTCAACTTCTTCATCTCGGGCGCAGCGTTTTTGATTTTCTGAGTGGCCACGACCTTCCATGATTGAGTTCAAGAACATCGCCAAATCGTTCGGGCCCAAGAAGGTCCTCGACGACGTCAGCTTCGCGGTGAAGCGGGGCGAGGTCTTTTTCATCATCGGCGCCTCGGGCGTTGGCAAGAGTGTCCTCATCAAGCACCTCGTGGGCCTGCTCTACCCCGACGGCGGCGAGATCTGGCTCGATGGCCAGGAGATCAGCCAGCTCGACGAAAAGGGCATGTACCCGGTGCGGAAGAAGTGCGCGATGGTCTTCCAGCACTCCACGCTGTTCGACTCGATGACCTGCGCCGAGAACGTGGCCCTGCCCTTGCGCAAGCACAAAGGCCTCTCGGTGAGCGAGGCCCTGGACGAGGCGCAGCGCCGCCTCGAGATCGTGCACATGGCAGAATTCGGCGCGCGCTACCCGTCGGAGCTGGGCGACGGCATGCGCAAGCGCGTGGCCATCGCGCGCGCGCTCACGCTCGATCCGGAGTTCGTCCTGTTCGACGAGCCCACCACCTCGCTCGATCCCGTGAGCGCGCGGCGCGTCGACAAGCTGATTCGCGAGCTCTCCGACAAGCTGGGAGTCACGTGCGTGGTCGTGAGCCACGACTTGGTGAGCATCTTCACGATCGCCGACCGCATCGTGATGCTTTATAAAGGAAGGGTGCGTCTATTGGGCACACGGGACGACTTCAAGGGCGCGAACGACGAAGTGGTTCAACAATTCATTAACGGTCGCGCGCAAGGGCCGATGGATCTCTGAGAGGCCGCCATGCTTAAAGAGCGATCGATCGAAGTCAAAGTCGGCGTGTTGATCCTGGTCTCACTGGGAATTTTGGCCGCGTTCATCCTGGTGATGGGCGGCCTCTCCTTCGAGCGGACGTATCCCCTCTACGTGGACTTCGACAACCCGGGTGGCCTGCAGGCCGGCGCCGCCGTGCGCATCGCCGGCGTCAAAGTCGGCTCGGTGGACGAACTGCGCTTCATGGGCGGCACCATCGACAAGGAGACGGGCCGCCGGGTGCTCGTGCGGGCGAAACTCAAGGTGCAGGTGAAGGTCAAAGACACCATCCACGAGGATGCGGACTTTTACGTGACCACGCAGGGCGTCCTCGGCGAGCAGTTCCTGCAGATCGAACCGGGCACGCCCACCCGGGGCATCCTGCGCGAAGGCGCCGTGGTCAAAGGCATCGATCCTCCCCGACTCGACCTGTTCCTGGCCAAGGCCTACGAGCTGCTCGACACCGCCGTCACGGGCATCCGCAACAACCGCGAACTGCTCGGCGACATCGCCGTGAACACGCTGGGCGTCCTCAAAGGCCTCAACATGGCCATCTCGGACAACCGCGAACGCGTCAACCGCACCATGGAGAACCTGGAAAAGCTCTCCGCCGAGGCCAACGCCCTCACGCAAGACGCGCACAAGACGATCAACGACCCGAAGATCCGCCGCACCATCGACAACATCGACAAGCTCTCCACGGATCTCCAGCGCGACTCGGGCCCCATGCTCAAAGACGCCCGCGAGGCCTTGGGCAACATCAACCGCGCCTCCGCCACCGTCGGCGCCCCCGAAGAGCAGGCAAAGCTGAAGAAGACCCTCAACGACGTCGCCGAATTGGCCAACCGAGCCAACGCCGCCGCCGCCGACGCCCAAGCCATCGTCGCCCACGTGAAGAAGGGCCAAGGCACCGTCGGCGCCCTCATGATGGACGAAGAGGTCTACGACGACGTCCAGGAAATGGTGCGCGACCTAAAGCACAACCCCTGGAAGTTCCTCTGGCGCGAGTAGGTCCGCGAGAAGAAGAAAAACCGCCAAGACGCCAAGAGCGCCAAGGATCTGGATTCATAAGCACAATCCATCTTGGCGATCTTGGCTTCTTGGCGGTTCGCTTTTTCAGCGACTACATATCGCTGGCCGTGTCCGCGCCGCTGTCGATGGGGGGCTGCGTATCCGGAACGTTCGTGTCGGGCACATTCGTGTCTGGCCGATTGACATCGCGCACGGCGGCGTCCGCATCGCGGGATGCATCGCCGGCATTTCCGTCGCGGCGGCCCGAGTCGTTTTCGGGCCGGGGCTGCGCGCCGGAGAGATCGCTCTTGCAGACGCGGCGGCCATCGTTCAGGGGAACGCAGGCGAGGCCCGGTTCACAATCGGTGGCCTGTAAGCAGTCGGAACCCTCCCCGGAGAATTTGCTCTCGCTGCACGAAGCCAAGGCCAGCAGAATGCACGGAGCGACGGCGCCCAGCGCCAGGGCGGTTCGGGCCCTTATTCCAAGGTGATGAGGACGGCTCCCTCTTCGACGGCGGCCCCCTCGGCAACGTGAATTTGCTTCACGACGCCCCCCTGCTCCGCCTCGACCGGCATCTCCATCTTCATCGACTCGAGAATCACACACGTTTGGCCCTCTTCGACTTTGTCTCCTACGTTGACCTCGATCTTCCAGACTGTGCCGGTGATGTGCGCGGTGACTTCGATCGGCTTCGCTGACATGTTGGGTGGCCGGACACTAGCTTTTTTCGCAACGATCAACAACTCGGCCGTATCGTTCACCTGGCGGAACCGCAGGGTGTTCGTGCGGTTGCGTAGGAGATCTTAAACCTGTAACTTTTGTTATAGGAAACGAGACCCATGGCGGAACAGAAAGAGAGTTCGGTCCTCTTCTCGCTCAAAGAACTCATGAGCCTCGAGGAAGATCGAATCAGGCAGGAAGAATCAGATCGCCGTCGTCAGGAAGAAGACGCGATCAATGCGCGCCTCGAGGCGGAGCGTCGTGCCCGCGAGGAAGAAGAGGCGCGGCTGCGGACCATCGAGAACGAGCGCCTCGCCGACGAGCAAAGGCAACGCGAGGAGGCCGCGCGACTCGAGGCCATTCACAAGGCCGAAATGGAGCGTGCGCGTCTCGAGGCCGAAAACGCCGCGCGGTTGCAGCAGCTTCGCAGCCAACAAGAGCACGCCGAGCGCGTGGCGGCCCTCTCACAGGACCGCAGCAAGAAGAAGCTGCTCTACATCGCGGTCAGTTCCGGCGTCGTCCTGCTTCTCGTGCTGGTCTTCGGCGGCATGGCCATCAAGAGCTCCCTCGACCGGCAGAAGGTCCTCGAGGACACCATCTCCACGCTCAACAACGACGCCGAAAAGCTTCGTTCGGACATTGCCCAGGCCACCACGCCCGAGGAGCGCGCCCGCTTGGAGCGTGACCTCGCCGAGAATCAGAAGGCCATGGCCGAATTGAAGGCCAACCCCGGAAACGCCCCGCAAGCCGCCCCACGGCCCCGCGTCAACCGGCCTTCGCAAGGCAACACCGCCACCGGTACCAGTGGGGGCTCGGCGCCCGAGAAGCAGAAGCCCTGCGATTGCAAGCCGGGCGACCCGCTTTGCTCGTGCCTGTAGTCTAGTTGTGGGGGGCTCCGCCGCCCCACGCCCCCGAGACAGGTTTGTGAGGGGCTCCGCCGCCCCACGCCCCCGAGACAGGTTTGTGAGGGGTTCCGGTGCCCCACACCCCCGAGACAGGTTTGGGGGGGGCTCCGCCGCCCCACGCCCCCGAGCGGCTCGTTAGTTCGGTTGGGGCGCTGAGTCGGCGCGAAATCTTCGCGTGTTTTCCCAGAAGAATGTGATAGGCGACCCGTCATGAGCACGGGTCGTCTCATTTTTGCAGCGGACTTCGCGGACGTCGACGAGGCGCGTCGCGCGAGCCTGGCACTCCAGCCTCACCTGGGGCTGGTCAAAATCGGGCTGGAGTTGTTCGTCGGTGCAGGGCCGCAGGCGCTCGCCTGGGCGCGCGAGGCCGGTCTGCCGGTGTTCCTCGATTTGAAGCTGCACGACATCCCCGCCACCGTCGAAAGGGCGGTCGATCGCGCCGTCGCGCTCGGGGCGCGCATGCTCACCGTGCACGCCGGCGGCGGCAAAGAGATGCTCGCCCGGGCCGTTCGATGTGCCGAGGCGGCGGGCGACACCTGCACCATCGTGGCGGTCACCGTTCTCACATCGCTCGACGACGCGGACCTCACGGAGCTCGGCGTCGACGCCAAGCCCGACGCGCATGCCCGCAGGCTCGCGCGATTGGCCTTCGATCAGGGCGTGCGCGCGTTCGTGTGCTCCCCCGAGGAGGTGGCGACGTTGCGCGTGGAGCTCGGCCCGACCGCCACGCTCATCACGCCCGGGGTAAGAGCCGCGAAAGGCAGCGACGACCAGAAGCGCGTCGCCACCGCACGCGACGCCGTTGCGCGCGGCGCGGACTACGTGGTGGTGGGCCGCCCCATCCGCGACGCGGTCGATCCCGTCGCCGCGGCGGCGAGCCTCGATCAAAGCGTGCGCGAAGCGCTCGCGGGGCGCGCGTAAGCCATGAAGCCGCGCTTTCAAGACAAGGCTCGCTACCGCGAGAACCCGACGCCACCTGCACCGCCGCTACCGCCGGGCACGCGCCTCATCGTGGGCATGCAACCCGTGCGCGAGGCCATTCGCGCCGAGGAGCGCGGCCGCAAGCCGCCGATCAAGGTCCTCGTCGACGACAAAGGCTCCCCCCAACTCGACGCCGTCGCGCGATTTGCGCACGATCGAGGTGTCCCCGTCGAGCGCATCTCGCGTGCGGAGCTCGATCGGCATACGCGCGGTGCGCACCATCAGGGTGTCGCGGCCCTCGCGCCCGAGCTCGAGATCCTCGATTTGGCGGATCTCACCTTGGGCCCCAGGGCACTCGTACTCGCCCTGGACGAACTGCAGGATCCGCAGAACTTCGGCGCCGTTCTCCGCTCGGCCGTCGCGCTGGGAACCGATGCGGTCATCTGGCCCGAGCATAGCTCCGCTCCCCTCAGCCCGGCCACGTTCCGCGCCTCCGCGGGCGCCGTGGAGCATGCGACCTTGTGCCGCGTGCAGAGCCTCCCCTCCGCGCTGTCGGAGCTCGCCGAACGCGGGTTCGATGTCGTCGGCCTCGATGCCCAAGGCGACGAATTGCTGCAAGATGCAAGCTTGGACCTGCCGCTCGTCCTCGTACTGGGTGCGGAAGGCAAAGGACTGCGCAAGTCCGTCAAGCAGGCGTGCCGCCGCTTGGTGCGTCTACCGATGAGGGCCGGCGCCGTCGATTCGCTCAACGCGTCGGTTGCCGTGGCCATCGCGCTCTATGAAGTCGCGCGACGCCACGGCATCCGTAAGGACGATTGAGGCTTCTAGTGCCCGAGAGACGGCACGGCCGTCTCTCCTTCGGCCGCCGGCGCAGCTTCCGCCGGCGCTGCAGGCGCGCCCTCTTGCGGCGCCTCCGCTTGCGGCGGGGCCGCAGGTGCGGCAGGTGCGGCGGGTGCGACCTGCGCGGGGACGTGTCCCGGACGGAGCAACATCGCGTGGAGCTGGGTGCGTAGTTGCTTCTTTCGCTCCTCGACGAAGTCGGGGGCGAAACAATCGCTGCTCGCGAATTGTTCGACCACGCCGCCGATTGCGAACGTTGTCATGTAGAGCGAAAGGCCACTCAAGATGACATGACGCGGGGATAGCTCCGGCGAGAAGCTTCCCTCGCGTTGGCCGTCTTCGACGAAACGCTCGGCCGCCTTGAGCACCGGCAGCCAGGTCTCGCCGAAGCGAACCCTCACGAACGGGCCCCAGTCCATCAGCTCGCGCAGGATGAGGCGCGCGGCCGAAACCTGCACCCCCAGCGCGGAGACGAACGAGTCCGTCATCAAGTCGAGTCGTTCGACGAACGACCCCTCTGTTTGGGCGGCTTCTATAACGAGGCCGCCCAGGTTGTGCACCAACCGCTCGAAGACCGCGTTGTACAACGCGTCCTTGCTGGCGAAATGGTGGAAGAGCGAGGCCTTTCGAAGGCCGACGCTTTCGGCCAAGTCGGCCATACTGGCGCCTTCATAACCTCGTTCGGCGAAGAGGCGGGTGGCCGCTTCGAGGATCAGATCACGACGGCTTGTTGAATTGGGTGCACTCTGGGTCACGGCTGCAAGGCTGCCTGCGGGGGGTTTTCGTGGGCTCGGACCGGCTTGAGCAGCTCGGTAACCGCGTTAACCAGACCCGCTTCGACCTCCCGCGGTAGGAGCGAGCCTGCATGGAACAGTGCGAAACCAACATATTCGTGCAACAACTGCATAAGCCACGCATCGGGATCGTCGCCCGCGATTGCGACGAGATTGCGGGCTACGCGCTCGGGACGGAAAGAGCCGTCGGGCAGTGGACCTGCACCTTGAAAGAGCGCGTCATAAACCCCACCACCGGTGGCGAAGCGCGCAAGCCCGTCACGGAACTCCTGTCCGCGCTTGGCCGCATCGACCTGCCGATGAACCTCGATGATTCCCGGATTGAATGCTTCGACGATCGCCTCCGGCCCGCGTGGGCGCGGCGCAATCACTTGGACGAACCCGCCGTTGACGAGTTGGAACACGGCGCGCGTAACCTCGAACTCGAGCTGGCCGATGCGACGACCAATCTCCGAGATCGACAACTTCCCGTCACACAGCGCATACACCTCGGCGAGGTTCTCCGGAACTTTGGCGTCACGTGCGTCACGTGAATGTGATGACACGTCCACGACGGAGCGTGCACCCGACACCGTATCACCAATGGGCGATCGGACGGAATTGACCGGAGACATGTACGAAGCCCGAATGGGGACGTAATCGTCGTTGGGAACTTTCTCCCGGAAGAATCGCATTTCGTCCATGCGCCGCGCCCCCTCCATCAGCAGCCCCGCTGCGTGGAGGTTGTGCGGCCGGAGCATGCTTTTCTCGTCGTACCGGTCGTAAAAGTAAAACATCCCCTCGCCCACCCTTAGCGCTCCGTAAAAAATCTCCTCAGCTTGACGTGACATCATCCGGTAAAGCTCTTCCGCGGTGACGAAGTCAAGTTCGATGGCTGCTTCACCTAGCCGTTTTCCGGATGCGTTGGATACCAAAATCACACGCTCGAGTTCTTCCCGGGTTACCACGCCGAACCGATAAAGCACCTCTCCCAGGCGTTCGGCAGGGACTGTAGAAGCGGCCCCAACGAGTGTACCGACGTCGAACGTTAGGGACCGAAGGCCTTCTTCCTCGAAGATTTGCAGTTCACCTCGCCAGTTCGATTGTGCGATGAGAGCCACTACATCACACAAAGCCCCTGGTGTGCGGATCTCACCTGCCAATTTGAGCACTGAGGCTGAATCGATCTCACTGCGCAGGACGATGAGGTTCCTTGGGCTGGGCATGGCCCGCCATTCACCGGCACGCGAACGGAGCTGCTGGCTCGCCGTGCGGCCGACGGGATGGACGGTTCCCGTCTGGTCGACACGGAGCAGATCTTCACGATCCGACATTTTTCAGTGAGGATAACGAAGGACGCGAAAAGAGGGTTAACTTTGCGCCGTTGTTTCGAGAAAAAGCGGACTGTTCTGTATAAATATTTGGAAATACTGATGATTTTGCGACGACAAACCACGCCGGACGGGACCTGAACATGGCCGTTTCCGGCATCGCGGGCACCGCGCAAGAGCTCGAACAAACACTGCAACGTTCCGGTTATTTGGCCGATGCACGGCTTGCGCTGACCGTGTGGCTTGCCTTGTCGCTCGACAAGCCGCTCATGCTCGAAGGTCCCGCTGGCGTAGGCAAAACGGATCTGGCGCGCGCGCTGAGCGAAGGCATGAAACGGCCGCTCGTGCGTCTGCAGTGTTACGAAGGCCTCGACGAGAGCAAGGCACTCTATGAGTGGGACTACGCGAAGCAGATGCTCTACACGCAGCTGCTGCGCGACGCTGTTTCGCGCCAAACGGAAGGTGCAACATCGTTGGGCGACGCCGCGGATCGCATCGCGGGCGAGGGCGATGCTTTCTTCAGTCCGCGCTTTCTCGTCGCACGCCCCTTGCTTCGCGCACTGACATCCGACGAACCGGTGGTGCTTCTCATCGATGAAGTCGACCGCGCGGATCCGGAGTTCGAGGCGTTCCTGTTGGAGATCCTCGCCGAACGTCAGGTGACCATCCCGGAATTGGGCACAGTGCACGCGAAGCACGCGCCGCTGGTGCTCCTGACGACCAACGCCACGCGCGACATGACCGACGCGCTCCGCCGCCGCTGCCTCCACGCCTTCGTCGACTACCCTCCCCCGTCACGCGAACTGGCCATTCTGGAGCTGCGTGTGCCCGGCATTTCAAAAGCGCTGGCCACCGAACTCGCACGCGTCGCCCACGAAGTCCGCAAACTCGATCTCCGCAAGGCCCCGAGCATCGCCGAAACCATCGACTGGGCCCGCGCGCTGGTGTTGCTCGGCGCAAGCGCCCTCGATCCCGAGCTCGCGCGTTCCACGTTGGGCGCGCTCCTGAAGCACGAGGAAGACCGCGTCAAGGTCGAGGCAAAGCTGGAGAAGCTCTAACCGCCAAGACGCCAAGAACCCAAGAAATTCTTGGCGTCCTTGGCGTCTTGGCGGTTCTAACCTCTTAAATCTCCGCGACTTGTTCGCCGAAGACGCGTTCGAGGCCGGATAGCAAAGGGTCGCTGACGTCGACGCGGAAGTCGCGGAGGGCGAGGATCGCTTCGGCGCCGTTGGTCAAGGTGACGACGACCACCACGGGGCAGGCGCCTTGGCTCTCGCTGAAGAGGCGCTTCATCTCGTCGAGATCCGAGGGGCGCGTTTTGTCCTCGCGCAGGCGGATGGTCATGCGCTCGGTGTGGCTTGCGACGACCTTCGAAAGAGGTTCGACCTCGTTGAGGAAGATGGTCGGCTCGCGGTTGGCATCGTCGTCTTCTTCGCCGGCGTCGTCGTCGCGTCGGGGGAAGCTGACCTTGCCGGTGACGACCACGGGCTCGCCGCCGGTGAGCAGGTGCGCGTACGTGTCGATCTCGCGACCGCGCACCTTGACGTTGACGCGACCCGAGGAATCCTCGAGCTCGAAAAAGGCCAGTTTTCCAGGGCTTGCGCCGGGCTTTGGCGGTCCGCCGCCCTTGTTGTCACGCAGGATCTTCTCGCGGTAGCCCTCCACCATGCCGCAGAGGCGCACCTTGGCCCAGTCGTCCATGCCCGCGCAGTCGGTGCAGTGATTGAGCTCGTGGCGCGCGTACGCGGCCTTGTCGCGCAGGTAGCGCTCGACGGGATGGCCCGAGACGTAGAAGCCCAAGGATTGCCGCTCGCGAACCAGCATTTCCTTCTGGTCCCAGGGCAGGCTCTCCACGTAGTCACCGGCGCTCTGCGAGGCGAATCCCCCCTTGCCGTTGCTGCCGTTGGCTCCGTTCGTCGCTCGCGGTGCGGCATCGAAGAGACCGAAAAGGTTCGTCTGCCCGCGCTCGCGGTCGCGGCTGGCCGCCCGTGAGCGCTCCAGCGCAATGTCGATCGACGCGAAGGCCCGCGCGCGCGAAATGCCGAACCCTTTCAGCGTGCCGTCGAACGCCCCGCACTGCACCAGGGCCTCGAGCACGCTGCGGTTGATCTTCTTCGCATCGACGCGCGAGCCGAAGTCGAACAAGTCCGCGAAGGGCCCCCCCGCCGTACGCGCCTCGAACAGCGTCTCCAATGCCGCGCCACCGAGACCGCGCACCGCGCCCAAGCCGAAGCGGATCTGCGGACCCAATGGGTCGCGCACCTTGTCGGCCCTGGAGAGCTTCTTGTTCCCCTCCGGGTGCGTGTAGACGACCTTGAAGTCCGTGTCGCTCTCATTGACGTCCGGCGGAAGCACGGTCACGTCGAGCGCGCGCGCATCGGCGATGGTGCGCACCACCTTCTCGATGCGCTCCTTGTCGCTGGTCATGATCGCGCAGAGAAGCTCGGCCGGGTAATGCGCCTTCAGGTACGCCGTCTGGTACGTGATGAGCGCGTACGCCGCGCTGTGCGACTTGTTGAAGCCGTATCCGGCGAAGTACTCGAGCAGACCGAAGATGCGGTCCGCATCCTCCTGGGTCACGCCCTTCTTCAGAGCGCCCTCGACGAAGGTGCTCTTCTGCTTGGCCATCTCCTCGGGCTTCTTTTTGCCCATGGCGCGGCGGAGCAGGTCGGCGCCACCCAGGCTGTAGCCCGCGAGCGCTTGCGCGATCTGCATGACCTGCTCTTGGTAAACGATGACGCCGTATGTGGGCACGAGCAGCTCGTCCACCAGATCGTGCATCTTGGCGATGGGCGCACGCCCGTGCTTGCGGTTGACGAAGTCCTGAACCATGCCGGTGCCGAGAGGCCCCGGTCGGTAGAGGGCCACGGCGGCGACGATGTCCTCGAACGAGTCCGCTTTCAGGTCCTTGAAGAGCTGCTGCATGCCGCTCGACTCGAGCTGGAACACGCCCTTGGTTTCGCCCGAGCCCATGAGGGCATATGTCGGTTTGTCGTCGAGCGGGATGGTCGCAATGTCGAACGTGCGACCTTCGCGTTTGATGTCCGGCCGCCCGTTGATGAGCCGCGTCGCAATGTCGATGACCGTCAGGGTCTTCAGACCGAGAAAGTCGAACTTGACGAGGCCGGCCTGCTCGACGTCATCCTTGTAGTACTGCGTGACGTACGCGCCCGTCTTCTCGTCGCGGAAGACCGGCACGTGGTCCCAGAGCGGACCTTCGCTGATGACGATGCCGGCAGCGTGTTTTCCGGCGTGCCGCGTGAGGCCTTCGAGCTTGCGCGATTGGTCGACGAGCTCCTTGGTGACCGGCTCCGTGTCGTACTTGGCTTTGAGCTTCGGCTCGACCTCGAGGCTCTCCGCGATGGTGTACGTCTCCGCCGGCGACTTGCGCGGAATCAGGTTGGCGAGTGCCTGCGCTTCGATGGGCGTGATGCCCATCGATCGGGCCACGTCCTTGATGACGCTCTTGGCCTTGAGCTCGGCGAAGGTGGCAATCTGCCCGACGCTCACTTCGCCGTAGCGCTTCTGCACGTACGCGATGACCTGATCGCGGCGATCCATGCAGAAGTCGACGTCGAAGTCGGGCATGCTCACGCGTTCCGGGTTGAGGAAGCGCTCGAACAGCAGGTTGTACGGAATCGGATCGAGGTCGGTGATGCGCATGGCATACGCGACGATCGAGCCGGCACCCGAACCGCGGCCCGGTCCGACGGGGATGCCGTTTTCTTTGGCGTAGCGGATGAAGTCCCAGACGATGAGGAAGTACCCCGGGAACTTCATCTTGCTGATGACGTCGAGCTCGAGCCGCAGACGCGCACGGTAGGCGTCGCGGTCGATCTTCTTGCCCATCGCCTCGAGCTCTTTGAAGCGCGCATCGAGGCCTTCGGCAGCGACGTGGCGGAAGTAGCCTTCGGTGTCGAAGCCCTCCGGCACCTTGAAGTTCGGCAGCATGGGCTCGCCGAGCTTCAGTTTCACGGCCGCACGCTCGGCGATTTGCAGTGTGTTCTTCACTGCGTCGGGCCAGGCGGAGAACTTCGAGGCCATCTCCGCCGGCGTCTTCAGGTACATCTCGCTCGAGCCGTGGTGGCGCTCTTTGGCCTCGGCGTACGAGCGACCCGACTTGATGCACGAGAGGTACAGATGCGCCTCGGCATCTTCGCGTGCGGCGTAGTGCACGTCGTTGGTGGCCACGAGCGGCAATTCGAGTTTCCGCGCGTTCTCAATCATGATTTCATTGAGAACGGGCTGCTCGATCAAACCGTGATCTTGCAGCTCGACGTACAAGCTTCCCGGCTCGAACATGTCGCGCAGCTTGGAGAGCGCATCGAGACCGGCGGACGGACCTTCTTCGAGCACGCGCTGCGGGACGAGGCCGCCCATGCAGCCGGTGAGGCAGATGAGGCCTTTCGTGTGGTCGGCCACGTCCGTCATGCGCACGCACGTGGAGCCCGCCGGTCCAGCCGGGTCGGGATCGATCTGGCCTTTCGAGACCAACCAGACGAGGTTCTTGTAGCCCTCGAGCGAGGAGGCGATGAGCGGTAGGTGGCGGCTGTGCCGGCCATCGGCCACTTCGATTTCGCAGCCCAGGATGGCTTGGACGCCTGCGTCCTTGGCGGCCTTGTAAAAAGAAATCGCGCCGAACATGTTGGCGTGGTCGGTGATCGCCACGGCCTTCATCCCAGCGCCCGCCACGCGCTTGACGAGATCCTTCACCTTCACCGCGCCGTCCAGCATCGAATACTGGGTGTGCACGTGAAGATGAACAAACTCGTCGGCCATCAGGTCTCCTGGGAGAGCCGACGCGTAGCACGACCCGAGGTAAGAGTCAGCCAAGAGCTCAGCAAGGAGGAATTCTCATGAAAAATGTACGTGCAGTACTCCTCGGGCTGGCCGCGGCCGCGTCCGGCGCGCTTCTCCCCTTACTCTTGCAAGGTTGCTCGAGTGACAGCGGCGGCGGTGGGGGTGGTGGCGGCGGCGCGGGAAATCCCGACAGCGGGGGCGGCGGCGGGGGTGCGCAACTGCAGCATCCGCCGGCGCCTCCGAGTGGACCTGCGACCGGATCGACAGAAGAGCGCAACTTCGCCGTTGACAAGATTTTCATTGGCACGACCGACCGAAATGGTGCCGCGAGCGACGATGCCTGGAAGAACTACGGCTACGATCTGGACGGCAAGGCGACGACGAAGACCTCGACCGACGTGTGCACGCCGATGAGCAAGGCCGCACAAGAAGACGGCGTCCGAGGCATCGACAACTCCTTCGGGGCCAACATTCTGCGCCTTCTTCCGTACCTGACGCAGACGCCGCAAGAGGACATCAATGCGGCGATCACGAAGGGCTCGTTCACCATGTTGCTCGACGTGAAGGGGCTGAGCAGCGACACGAAGCAGACGGCCTCGGGAACGAGCGGGTTCCTTCTCGGCGGGTCCAAGTTCGACGGGACGCCGAGCTTCGCCCCTTCGGACAACTGGCCGGTGCTCTTCGAATCGGTGACCGATCCGGGCGATGCGCGAAGCGCGAAAATTCGCTTCCCCGATGCCTACGTCTCTGGCGGCGTGTGGGTGAACAACAACGCGGGTGACGTGCCGCTCTCGCTGGACCTGCAGACGGGAACCGTGAATCTGACGATCCGAAAGACGATCATCACGTTCGAGCACAACGGCACCGGCGGAGCCGTCAATGGAACCATCGCGGGCGTGCTCGACACGAACGAGTTCATCGACGCGCTCAAACCTTTGGCCGCGGGCCTCAACCAGTGCGCGGTGGTGGCGCAGGCGTCCGGGTTGATCAAGCAGGCCTCGGACATCATGTCCGACGGGACGAACGCTCCCGGCAAAGCATGCAACGGCATCTCCATCGGCCTCGGCTTCACCGCCAAGCAGATTGCGCCGCCCCAAAAAGTCGCCGCCAAGCTGCCGCCCGGCGAAACGAAAACCTGCCCGTAACCCACTCGCGTCGCTTCTACAGAGAGAGAATTCACCGGAAGACGGGAAGACGGGAAGACGGGAAGGAAGAGAGAATTTTTGGTTTTTCCGTCGGCCCACCTGGCCGATTGAAATCCAAAAAACCTTCCCGTCTTCCTGTGAATCCTCTTCTTCGAACAATGGTGCTAGCTCGACCGCGCCCGGGCGATGATGTGGTGGGCGAGGTGCAAGGCCAAGGTGTAGATGCCGATTTGCGGCGGGCCTCCGATGCTCGTGGGGAACAAGGAGCCGTCGGCCACGAAGAGACCGCGGACGTGGTGGTGTTCGCCGGTGGGGCCGACGACGCTGCGCTTGGGATCGGTGCCCATGCGCATCGTGCCCATGGGGTGGACGGCGGTGAGGGGTAACTCGTGCGGTCGAACGAAGCCCGTGTCGAGGCGATCGAGCTCGCCGGGCTCACGCATGCGATGCGGAAAGACGGCGGGGATGACCACGTCGCGTGCGCCGGCCGCAAAGAGGATGCGGGCGCAGGCCACGAGGCCCTTGCCCAGTTGCGCGCGATCGGCGTCGTTCATGACGTAGCGGATCTTGGGGCGGTCCCCTGCCCCGAGCACCACGCGGCCCTCCGTTTCGTCGTGCACGAGCGCGGTGAGCACGGCGAGCTTGCCGTAGTCGCGCATGGCCCGCATGTGCGACGCACCGAAACCGGGCAGCGCGGACGCTGCGCCGATGGGGTGCGCAAAGGCGGGGACGATCCACACGCGCCGATCGCTGCCCCGTTCGAAGGAGAGAAACTCGGTGCACTCGTACGACTGCGGGATGCCGTCGTAGCTTGCCAACGTGCGATCGAAGATGCCCGCGACGGCGGCCCCGGGATGCACGTGAAGGCCGCGACCGATTTGATCGTGCGGATCGGGCACGCCGCTCGCGAGCGCCAACGCGGCGGAGCCGGTGGCGCTGGCTGCGAGCACGACGACCTTGGCGCGGATGCGCGCATTGGCGATGTGCTCACCATTCTCGCCGAGCACCACGCCTTCGAGGCCGGTGACCCGCCCGCCTTCGACGTGAATGCGCGTGGCGCGCACGTCGGCGTAGATGCGTGCGCCGGCGGCCGCCGCCTGCGGGAGCACGATCTTGAGCGCGTTCTGTTTGGCGTCGTAGCTGCATCCGAGCTCGCAGAAGCCGCTCCTCTGGCAGCCGACCCGATTGTGCTTCAGTGGCCCACCGCGCCACCCGAGTCGCTCGGCGCCGAGGCGCAACACCTCGTTGTTCGCGTTCCGATCGGCCGCGGGGATCTCGGAGACGGAGAGATCGGCCTCGATGCGCGCGAAGCTCGGGGCGAGCACCTCGGGGCGCACATCGCCGAGCCCGAAGTCGTCCGCCCACGCCGACAAGATGGCGTCGGGAATGCGCTTGCACAAATTCGTATTGTGGATCGTGCTGCCGCCCACGCCACGGCCCTGCAAAATGCGAATGGCCAGATCTTCGGTGGTGCGCCCGCCTTGCTCCTGGAAAAGGAGGGCGAGCATCCGTTCCTCGCGTTGATTGAAATCGGCCGTGGTGTGGTAACCACCCTCCTCGAGGGCCACGGCATCGATCCCGGCGCGCGCGAGTTCGCGCAAGGCGATGGATCCGCCCGCCCCCGTGCCCACGACGACGGCCTCGGTGTCCAGCACGAGATCCGCGTGCAGCTGGCGTCCGCGAACCGCGAGCTCGGTCACGGGCGATTCACCCATGGCCCCGGGTAGCCGAGGATCGTCCACGTGCGCGGATCGCGGTAGTACCCCATGAAGACCAGCGATTTGAGTCCTTCGAAGCCGGCGCGCAAGAGCAGCGTCGACGACTGCTCGAGCGATGTCAGGACGCGATCTTGATCGGCCGCGGGCAAGCGCGAAAAGCGGGCGCCCAATCCCAGGGCGAGGGGCGCCACATGCTCGAGCACCGCGAGAAAGCGCAGGAGATCTCTTCGCATGTCCGCCGGCAGCTTGGCGACGTAGCCATCGACGAAACCCGCCACGTCGGTGTCGTCCGCGGAGGGAATGTTGGCATCTTCGGGTGCGTCCGCCGCCGCGATGCGCCGCGCGGCGTGCTCCACCACGACGACGTGCCAGGGCGAAAGCGCGACGAGTCGCCCAGCCCGCACCGGGTCGAGAACGTACCCGCGCGTGCGAACGAACGCGACGACCGAGCCCGTTCCCACGAGGAGACCGCCCACGATGCCAAGCCGCATGAACCGCCGGCGCGAAACAATCACGACGCCTGCGAGGCTACATGTGCACTGGATAAAGTCACTCCTCTTGCGCTTCTCCGCACACCCTGCGATACCCCAATACGTGATCTTGTTCGGTCTGACTGGCGGGCTCGCGTCGGGCAAGAGCGCAGTGGCAGCGCGACTTCGGTCGTCCGGTCTGCCTGTGCTCGATGCCGACCAGCTCGCACGAGACGTGGTGGCCAAAGGCACGGAGGGCCTAAGCGCCGTGGTGGCTGCATTCGGCGAAGACGTGCTCACCCCCGATGGTGTGCTCGACCGGCCAAAAATGGCCAAGCTCGTGTTCGCCGACGCGGACAAACGCAGGCTGCTCAATGGCATCGTGCATCCACGCATCGGTGCGCTCACGCAAGAGCGGGCCCGCGTATTGGCTGAGCAAGGCGAGCCGCTCGCATGCTACGAGGCGGCCTTGCTGGTCGAGAACGGACTTGCCGACGCCTTTCGCCCTCTCGTTGTGGTGGCTGCATCCCCTTCGGTGCAGCTCGCCCGCGCAATGGCGCGAGATGGTGAAGCCGAAGAGCAAGTAAAAGGCCGGCTCGCCGCGCAAATGCCGCTCGAGGCCAAAGTGGCAGTGGCCGATTACGTCATCCAGAACGACGGGCCGCTCGAGGACCTCGAACGCGAAACCGACCGAGTGCTTTCGAGCATCTGCGCCCGCGTGGGGGTCGACGCCGCACGATACGGGAGGTGGTCGAGGTGATAGGCTTCGTTTGGAAATGAGCGGCGGCGGTCCTGTGAACAAACACATGACCGGCGTTTCCTCTTCGTACCATGGAGAGGGAGCGGCGGAGCGAACGCCCGGAGAAAACTCCGGCTCGACCCACCCGGGGCTGGTGCTGCTCTACGCGCCGAACTTCGAGCAATTCCACCCGGCCTACGTCTTCACCGTGCCCGAGCTCATCATCGGACGCGACGCAACCAATCCGATCTGTGTGCCGGAGCAGGCCGTGAGCCGCCAACACGCGCGCATCTCCTACGTGGAGGGCCGGTGGATGCTGTCGGACATGGGAAGCCGCAATGGCACCATGGTGGCGGGACGCTTCATCGGCGAGCACGCGCTGGAAAACCTCGACGAGATTCGCATCGGCGATGCCATTTTCAAGTTCGTCGCCGCGGGCGCCGAGCAATACGTGCGCTACCGCATCGACGGTGCCATCTTCGGCGAGAAGCGCGCGCGGCAATTGAACGAGCTCGTGGGCGGCTGTCAGATGGACGCCATCGCCGCCGACGTCGAGCGCATCGCGCCGACGGAGCTCTCGTGCCTGGTGCTTGGCGAGACGGGCACCGGCAAAGAGGTGGTGGCGCGCGGCATCCATCGCGTCTCGGGGCGGCGGGGCTCGTTCCAGGCGATCAACTGCGCGGCCATCCCGCACAACCTGCTCGAGAGCGAGCTTTTCGGCTACCGGCGGGGCGCCTTCTCCGGTGCCGATCGCGACAAGCCCGGGCTCATCAAACTCGCCGACGGCGGCACGCTCTTCCTCGACGAGATTGGCGACATGCCGCTCGAAGCGCAGGCCAAGCTGCTGCGCGTGCTGCAGATGCGGGAGGTCTTTCCGCTGGGCGGCACCACGGCCGACAAAGTCGACATCCGCGTCGTGTGCGCCACCCACCGGGATCTCTACACCCAGGTTCGCGATGGCCGCTTTCGTGGCGACCTCTTTGCGCGCCTCAACGAGCACGTGGTGCGCCTGCCCCCACTGCGCGAGCGCAAAGAAGACGTGATGCTGCTCGCGCGCAGTTTCGCCGCACGCTACGGCGCGCCGCGCATGTCCTTCACCTTCAGCGTGCTCGTGGCGCTGATGCACTACAACTGGCCTTTCAACGTGCGAGAGCTCGAGAGCTGCATCAAGCGCGGCGTTGCTTTGTCGGGCCCCGCCGGCGGCAGCATCCTCGATGCCCCGCACCTCCCCGACGCCATCGCCGAGTTCATGAAAGGCTACGGCGTGCGCCCGCCCCCCGACGGCCTCGGCCCCTCTTCCCTCGCCCCGATACCTTCGTTGCCAGGGCAACCAATTAGCCAAGCGCAACCCAGCCGCCGCGGCGCCCCCACCGAAGAGGAATTGCGCGAGCTGCTCACCCGCCACCGCGGAAACATTGCGGCCGTCGGGCGGGAATTGGGCAAGGAGCGCATGCAGGTGCACCGCTGGTTGAAGAAGTATGGGATCGATCTGGAGAAGTACCGCTAGGCGCTGAATCGCGCCAAGCGATTGGCGCAACCTGTCCCACGGTCGCGTGACGGATCGGGCGGGGCCGGACCAAATCCAGGAGAACACGACACACACCGTTCTTCCGGAGAGGTCCCATGCGATTCATCCCTGCCGTCTTTGCCTTGTCTGCTTTCACCCTCGCCGCGTGCGCCTCCAACAGCAGCCCCGACTCCGACCATGCCGCGGTGTCCGGGGACGCAACATCCGAAACGGAGCTTGCCTGCAGCAAGACGGTGGTGCCGTCCAATCTTCCGGCCAACCTTTGCGACACACCGGCCGCCAACGACCTCACGCTCGAAGAATGGCTGGACACGACCAAGTGCGACGCGGTCGTCGGCCAAGGCGCGGGCGCCCCCGAGATCTGCGTGCGCATCGGTCGAAACGTGAACATCCAGCGGTTCATACCGCTCTCCCCGGGCGGCCCATACCAAGCGCGGGCGATCGCCGTGGTCGCAACCAACGACATGACCGTGGACGGCCCCGTCAGCGTCGCCGCGTTCGAGTCCAATGACGGGTCGATGTTTTACGACGAGAGCGGGCCAGGCGCGCCCGATCCGCGCGGCGCGGGAGGCTCCGCGGGCGGCGGCGGACACGTCACCGCGGGAGGTGGCTCCAACGGTGGCCCCGCGTATGGCAGCGACACGGCGATTCCCCTCGTCGGCGGCTCCCGCGGCGGCTCGACCTATATCGGAGTGCCGGGTGGCACGGGCGGCGGCGGCGGCGGCGCGGTGCAACTGGTGGCCTGTCATCGGCTCACCGTCACCGCCAACGCCACCATCGACGCCGGCGGCGGCGGCGGGCAAGCCGGGGGATTCGGCACGCCCCCGGAACTCAGCGGAGGGGCCGGAGGTGGGGGCGGCAGCGGCGGAACGATCCTGCTCGAGGCTGCACGGATGAACATCAAGGGCGCTCTAGGCGCCAACGGCGGTGGGGGTGGTGGCGGAGGTGGTAGCTCGTCTCCGCCCACGGGGATCTGCGACAGCGGCGGCCCCGGCACGCGGGGAACGGTCACCACGTCCCCTGCAAGCGGCGGTTCTCCCGCCGGCGGCGGCGGCGGCGGGCAAGGTGGAACGGGCACGAGTCCTCCGGCCGCGGGCTCCCCGTCCCAGTGCGACTTGTCCCGCCCCGCAGGACCGGGTGGCGGTGGCGGAGCGGTGGGCCGCATCCGACTCAACGTGCTCGCGGGCACGCAGCCCGACATCGCGGGGGCCGTATTCAGCCCCGGTCCATCCATTGGGACCGTCGCGACGCACTGAGGCTAGGGCGCGTCTTCTTCGCCGAGGGCGGCGATCCTGTATCGCTCGCCCTCGCGGCGCAGCATCATCGTGATGACATCGCCGAAGTATCGCTCGCCGGCAACGCGTGCGGCGGCGACGGGGATGCGCAGGAGCACGTCCCCTTCCCTCATTTCGGCCGGGCGCGCGGGCACGTTGGCGCCGGCCGCGTTCTGCGCGGTGTAGCGCTCGATGGAGTCGAGATCGACCACCTCGGTGCCGACCAATTTGGAATAGTCGAGATTCCGAAAGCGCGCGCGCCACCCGTCGACGATGGCGGAACGCGACTTGGTGCCCTTGGCATCGAGCAGCACGGCGTCGAACGTGAGGAGGCCGATGAGCGCGTCCGCGTCCTCGCGCTGGAAGGCGGACACGAAGGCGCGCACGACGTCGAACATCGCGTCGTCGCCCAAGGGCTCGCGCAACGCGACCACCCCGCGCGCACCGGCGCGATCCGTCGCCAGCGGGATGGCCGGCGGTGGGTCGAGCACGACCCCATCGGGGCGCCGCGGCTCGGGCGGAGCCTCCGGCGCCGTCACCGCCGTGACGGGCGCCGAACGGCAACCCGCCAAGGCGGGAAGCAGCACGGCCAGCGCCAGACTAAAGAACTTCGATTTTTGGATCGTCCCCACGCGTAAGCGTCACGATGGCACGATCAGGAATCTTCTTCCACCGTGCCAGGTTGGCCTTCGATGATGCGGAGCCCGCCCCGCCTTCACCTGCCACCCCGTTGGATGCGTCTTCCAGATCGCTCGCGAGCAGGACGAAATGCATATGGGCCAGCTCGGGAGCGCGGCGACGGAGTTGCAGGTCGTCACCGATGAGCGCGTCCGCGTCGGCCTTGCCCGAGAACTGGCGGTAGGCCATCGCGTCGTTGCGGTGCAGCGCCACGATGACGTCGCCGTTGGTGACCAGCGTATTGAGCGCCCCCGGCTCCGCACCTATCTCGGCCGTCATGCCGTCGACGACGGAAAGAGTCGAACGCAGCGCGTCGCGCACCACGCCTTCTTCGATGCTCATGTCCTCCAGGCGGCCTGCGTCATGAAGGAACGACAGGAACACGTGGAAGACGATCTCCGCGTCCGTCTCGCCGCGGATGCCTCCGCGGAGAAACTCGGGCACGCTCGCCGCGAGCCGCTCTTTGATGCCCTCGAAGCCCGACACGGTGCCGGTCTGGGCAAAGAGCCACTGACGGTACCGAAATGGATGCGTGTTCTCGGTGCGAAGCGACCCCACGGTCGCCTGCCGCACGTGGCCGATGAGGATGTCGGCCCGAACGTCATGTGCGTTCTTGGCGACATCGATCTCCGGGCGGTCGTCGATGGGGCGGCGGCGGATCAGCACCTCTCCGCCTTGGTAGAAGCCCATGCCCCAGCCCAGAGGCCCGCCGCCGCCGCTCTTCGCGACGCCGCCGCTGGCACCGAGACCAGGCGCGCGCGCGTGCACGCACAACGCGTCCGCCTCGGAGGCGAGAACACGTGCGGCGAGATCCGCGCGATTGCCGATGAGTCCGAACAGCCTTGCCATGGGGGTCTCTCTTTCTCCTGCCAGTAAGTGAACCGGTTCCCCCTACGTAGACCTTACGTAGTGCCCCCACGCCCGCGCCACTTCTTCATGACGAAAAACTGGCACCGAAATGCAACAAAGGTGGGACATGAGGCGACGTCCGTCATCCTAAGGAACTACCACCAAGACGTGGGTGGTGGACCAAGATAAATGTCGGCGCGTCGCGCGAGGTTACCTCGCAAACTCGAACGCTTGGATGTTTGTCTGTGACAACGCCGGCTCTGCGAAGGTGCAAGTTTGACCTCGCTGGGTTTCGCGAGAGGCGACGCCACATAGAGGAGTGCACTCTCCGTACCAAGCCACCGGTCACGATTAAGCATGTCGCGCTTTCAAGTTTGGTCAAGTTTGCTCAAGAGTCGCTCTCGTGATTCGGCGCTTCCTTTCCCGTTGGATGAATCGGGGAGCGTGTGCTTGCAACGTCACGAGAGCTTTCAGCCGCGTGTGGAAGATGGGTGCCCTCGGCGGCATCAACGTTGCGAGGCACCGTGCGCGACACGCGTGACAGCGTGTCGATTGTGCGGCGCTCGGCCCGTCGTTCGAGTTCCCGCGCCAGCGCGCGCACACACCAGGGCGAAACCGCAGCCAGCACAAGCCCGACAGCCCATAGCGGGATAGCGGGGATGGCCGAGAAGACGGAGAAGGACGACATCGTCATGCAGCGGTCATTCTTGCGCAGCCCCATCGGCCGTGACGCGCAGAAGTTGCGCCTCGTCCCCGCGAGCAAGCCGACCAGGCGTGCACGACCTTTGAGCGATGGGAACTACTCGTCGCTCGCTTCCTTGGGTTGCAACAGGAACGGTACGACGTGTTCTTTCGCCTCGAAACGGCCGCGGTAGGCCGCCGCGGCTTGCTGGCTGGAGAACGGCCCGACGCGCACGCGGTACCAGGTACCACGACCCGAAACATGCGCTTCGCGGACATACGCCTTGTGACCCCGTGCACGCAGTTGGTCTGCAAACTTCGTTGCCTCTTGCGCAGAGCGGAAAGAGCTGATCTGCAACTGATAACCGCCCTCGTGCCCCACCGGCGCCGACGGCGCGGCCGCCTGACCGATCTGTCCTGATTCGCTTGCGGCTCGCGTCAATGCGTCACGCGGGCGCGTCACCACCGGCGATGGCTCGAGCACCGCCTGCGCCGGCAGCGGCACACTGGTCGAGGGCGCGGAGGACGACGACGCACTCGGCGCGGCCGACGACGCCGATGGAAAAGGCGCGACAGGCACCGGCGGTGCTGCGCCTGCATCGGCGAGCGCATTCGATGCGGCAAGCTTGGCGCTGTTGCCTCGGACCGCGGCGAGCGCTGTGGTCGGTCGATCTTTGTCGCTGAGGATCCCGGGAAACGTCACTTCGTGCGAGGCGAGATCCGTCGGGCGAAAGGCGGCGCCGGCCGGCGCGCGCTGCGCCACGAGATCGCTCAAGGGATCGACGTACGCGGGCGCGCTCGACCTCCGGCCCGAAAGCGCCGAGATCGCGAACACGACGCAAGCGCCGCCGATGGCGATGAACGCCAACGTTACACCGAGGGGAGTCTTCTCCACCTCCGCCTGCTCGGCCGGCGTCTCGGGGGTCGGATCTTGGTCCATGTCACGCCACGTCGTCTTTGTCGCCTGCGGCGTGGGGGCCTTCGGCGGCATCGCCGCCGTCGTCCTCCGCTGGACGTTCCATGCGCTCCGGTGCGCTCACGCCGAGAAGCTCGAGCGCGGCACGGTAGGCGACGCGCATCGCCTCCACCCATGCGAGGCGGGCGGCCGTCTTATCGTGGTCCCACTGCGCCTCCCATCCCTCGGCCGCGCGCTGCGAGGCCTGCGGCAGGATGGGATCCGTCTTGAGGCGTGTGAAATAGCTCTGAAAATCGCGCGCCAGCTCCTGCACGAAAAAGACCACCCGATGCGGCTCACGCAACGCGGCAGCCGTGCGCACCAGATCGGGAAACTCCGCCAGGCGCGACGCAATGGCCAATTCGTCCGGGTGAACCAACGAGGCCCACTCGTCCGGCGAAAGGTGGGTGCGCACTTGGATGCCCAGGCTCTCGGCCTTGCGCAGAATCGAGCACAGGCGCGCGTGGCCGTATTGAACGTAGAACACCGGATTGTCGAGGCTCTTTTTCTTCGCCAAGTCGATATCGAAGTCGACGTTGGAATTCGCATTGCGCGATAGGAAGAAAAAGCGGATCGCATCGCTGCCGGCGCCTTTTCGCCCCGCCGCCTCGTCGATTTCGTCCGCCACCTCCTCGATAGTGACGAAATTCCCCGCCCGCTTGGACGAGCGAACCATTTCACCATTCCGGTAAATGAATACCAATTGATAGAACAGGCACTCGAGCCGGTCGGCTGAGAAGCCCAAGGCCTCGACGGCATTGCGCATGCGCGGCTTGTAGCCGTGGTGATCGGCCCCCAGCACGATGATCATTTGGTCGTAGCCGCGACCGATCTTGTCCTTTGCGTAGCCGATATCGCTGGCGAAATAGGAATAGTCGCCATTGGATTTTTGCACGACGCGATCTTTGTCCTCCTGATCGCCTTTGGCGACGAAGAAGAGAGCGCCGTCTTTGCGGACGAGGTGACCATCGCGTTCGAGCTGGGCCAGCGCCATGGGCACGGCCCCCCAGCGGTGGAGCGACTCTTCGCTGAACCACACGTCGAAGTAAACGCCGAGGCTGGCCAGCGACGTGGAAATACCGGGAAGAACCTTGGAACCGTGGATGCCCCGCAGCATCCACGTCACGCAGGTGCGGCCGAGGGCTTCGGTGTCGCCGGAGAGCGCGGCGGGGTCGACCTGGGCAAGGTGCTGCGCGAGCTCTTTGACGTACTCGCCTTGGTAGCCGTCCTCCGGCACGTCGCGGCCGGCATGGATGGCCTTCACGCTTTCGGCGAAGAGTCGGATCTGATTGCCGCGATCGTTGATGTAGTACTCGCGCGTGACCCGCCAGCCGGTCGCCTCGAGCAGGCGACCGACCGAGTCGCCGTAGATGGCGTTGCGGCCGGAGGCGACGTTGATGGGACCGGTGGGGTTCGCGCTCACGAACTCGAGGTTCACGCGCTGCGGGCCGGCGGGCGCGCGCCCGAAGGCGGAACCGGCGCGGAGGACCGCATCGAGCTCCGCGTGGAAGGCGCGCGGGTGCAGCCGCAGGTTGATGAAACCGGGACCGGCGATCTCCGCCGACGCGATGATGGGATCGGATGCGAGTGCGCGCACGAGGGCTTCGGCCAGCGCGCGGGGCGCGAGCTTGACGCGCTTGTTCAGCACGAGGGCGATGTTGGTCGCGAAGTCACCGTGCTCGGGGCGCTTCGGGCGCTCCACGGTCCACGTGGCCTCGGCGCCGAGCCCATCCGCCGTCCCGACGGCGAAGGCTCCTTCTTGCGCAAGCCGGCTCAACGCGTGGTGCAACGATTCGCGGACTCGATCGATCAAGCTCATTCTCGACTCTTTCGGTAGCGCCGTCGCGCAAAATGGGCAATTTTTCTGCGGTTCCAGTGGAAACGGCCACGAATCGGGAACAATCCATCGACGTTTGCGGTAGGGAGTCGCTGTGCTTATTCCGCTTCTCTCGCTTGCTTCGCCGCGCAAACTCTCCGTCGCGGCGTTGGCGGTCCTTCCATTGGCCGCGTGCAGCTCGACCCCGCAGGCGACCCTGGCGCTTTCGGTTGGCGGCGAGGCCGATGCCTTTACCCGGGCCCCAGCCCCCACCACCTTGGTCGTCGACGCCCTCGACGTGACCTCGGGCGCGGTGTCGAAGAATCTGGCGCGCGCGCCCCTTCCGGCGTCGAACATCGACTTGGGGGATCAAAGCTCGTCGAACGCGGTGCGCATCCGCGCGAACGGCGTCGATGCGAACGGGCTCGTGCTCGTCACCGGCACCTCTGTGGCGCTCCAACTGGGTGCGCTCCAGGATTCCTCGCTTCCCATCTTCGTCCAGCGCACGTCGGAGTTCGCACGGATGCCCGCGCCCTTGAGCGTCGGGCGCGAGGCGCCGGTGCTCGCGAACGTGACGGGTCGGTTCGTGTTCGTGGCCGGGGGAAGCTCGCCGGCGAACGACAAGGCGAGCCAGCTTTACGACTTGGGAACGCTCGCCGCGTCGAACGGTCCAACGGCGATGCCGCGCACGCCGCGGAGCATGGCGGTTTACGACACCGCGGTGCTTTTGATCGACGATGCGGGAGCCTCGTCGTTCTCCCTCTCGAATGCCGCGTTGGCACCGGTGAATGTGACCCCGCCCGACGGCGGGACCTTCGCCGAGGTGGCGGGCGGCATCACCGTGCGTGCGCCGGATGCCACGCTCTACGTCGTCGGTGCCACGCGCGCGAGCGGGCCCACGGTGCGCATCCTCAAGGTCAACAAGGACGGCGTGGCATCGTTTGCCTCGCTCACGACCGCGCGTCGCGGCGCCGCGGCGGTGTGGGTCGAAGGTCGCGGCCTGGTGGTCGCCGGTGGAAGCGACACGGGGCCGGGCGTCGAAGTGTTGGCCCCCGGCGGCACGTCGGCGACGCCATTGGGCTACGCGTCCGATGCCACCACGGGGGCGGGCGCCGCCGCACTCAACGCGACGCACGTTCTTCTCGGCGGCGGGGTGGACGCGGCCGGACAACCTGCCGCCACACGTTCGATTGACCTCGCCTGCCCAACCTCGGCGTGCACGGCCACGACGTTCGACGCCAGCAAGGTCCCGATGGCGTTGCTGACCACGCAGGGATTCGATCTCGATCCGGACTCGGCGTTGTTCGTTGGAGACGATGCGGCCGGACTTAGCCACGCATTTCGCGTTTCGACCGCCAATGGCGGGAGCGCGAGCGAAATCCCATTCAAAATACCGCGCCGCGGCGCACGTGGAATACGGGTGAATCCGCCTGCGATCACCTTCGTGGGCGGCGACCCAACGGTGGAATCCTTTACGCCGTAGCCGGTGCATTGCGTTCGGGACGAATCTTGGAGTTGTCTCTAACGGTGCGACTTTTTTCGAAAGAAAATGCCTATGCACCCGCAAGGTTCATGCTCATATCCGTGGGATGATCCCGACCGTCCGAGGTGCGTTCTGCACCCTGGGTTTGCTTCTATTTGGCTGCGGGGGAACGCCTGCCCCCGAGCCGTCGACGACGGCAGCAGTGCCACCTCCTCCCATTGCGACCAACGAGCTTCGCGCGCCGGAGTCGTTCGCGAGCATTTCCGACACCGCCGAGCGATCGCGCGCGCTGTTCGCCGAGGCGAGCCGCGTGATGCTTCATCCGCGCTGTGTGAATTGCCATCCCGCGGGGGACTCGCCGCACCAGCGTGACGATATGGCCTTGCACGATCCGCCGGTCGTGCGCGGTCCCGAGGACAAGGGCGTGGTCGGCATGGAGTGCACGTCGTGCCACCAGGAGCGAAACCCCGTTTTGGCGCGCGTACCCGGCGCACCGAAGTGGCACCTCGCCCCAAAGGTGATGGCCTGGGAAGGTCGCTCGGCCGCAGCCATCTGCGCACAGGTGAAAGATCCCGCGCGCAATGGAGGCAAGAGCCTGCAAGAGATCGTGGAACACTCGGGCCACGATCCGCTGGTGGGCTGGGCCTGGTCGCCGGGTGCCGATCGCGCACCGGCGCCGGGTTCGCAAGCGAAGTTTGGAGCGTTGGTCGCCGCATGGGTTGCGACCGGAGCGGCATGCCCGTCCGACAAGTCCGAGAAGGAGGCCAAGCGATGACGACGTTCACGGTACGGGTCAATGGCACCGAGCAAAAACTCGATGTCGACCCCGACATGCCCCTGCTCTGGGCCCTGCGTGATGTCATTGGCCTCACGGGCACGAAGTACGGATGCGGCCAGGCTCTGTGCGGTGCCTGCGTGGTGCACTTGAACGGCGAGCCGGTGCGCTCGTGCGTGACGCCCATCAGCCGCGCGGCGGGAGGCGCGGTCCTCACCATCGAGGGGCTCTCTCCCGATGGGAATCATCCCCTGCAGAAGGCGTGGGTGGAGCTCGGCGTGCCCCAATGTGGCTTCTGCCAGTCGGGCCAGATCATGTCGGCGGCGGCGCTGCTGTCGAAGAAGCCGCATCCGACGGACGCGGAGATCGACGAGTCGCTCGCGGGCAATTTGTGCCGCTGCGGAACGTACACGCGCATTCGCGCCGCCGTGAAAAAGGCCTCGGGGACACCTTGATGGAGATCCAGATCCCGCGTCGTTCCTTTCTCGCGGCATTCGGCCTCACCGCCGGCACCTTGGCCCTGGGCTTCGCCCCGCGCGAGGCACGCGCCGCCCTGCCGCCGACGCCCGGGCTGGCGTCGGTCCTCCCCACGCGCGATGGCGGCCTGACGCCCAACGCGTTCCTGCACATCGCGCCCGACGGCACGGTAAGCGTGATCTGCCACCGCTCGGAGATGGGCCAAGGCATCCGCAGCTCGCTTCCGGTCGTCGTGGCCGACGAGCTGGGCGCCAACATGGCCAAGGTGAAGATCCTCCAGGGCGACGGCGATGCGATCTACGGCGATCAGAACACCGACGGCTCGAAGAGCGTTCGAAACGGTGGCTTCGACGACATGCGCAAGGTGGGGGCTACCGCGCGCATGATGCTCATCGCCGCCGCCGCGAAGCAGTGGAAGGTGCCCGCGGCGCAGTGCGAAGCGAAGGACCACGCGATCGTCCACACGGCAAGCAACCGCCGTCTCGGCTTCGGCGAGTTGGCCGCCCTCGCTGCGAAATTGCCGATCCCCAAGACCAAGGACGTGGTGCTTCGCCCGAGGTCCGAGCTGCGGCGCGTCGGCACGGCCCTGCCCTTGGTCGACGGCCCGGACATCGTCACCGGCCGCGCCATCTATGCGGCCGACGTACGCCTGCCCGGCATGCTCACCGCCGTCGTCGCGCGCCCGCCCGTGGTCGGCGGCAAGATGGAGCGCTACGACGGCACGCGGGCCAAGGCGGTGGCCGGCGTCAAACGGCTCGTCGAGATGCCCGTACCGAAGGGCGCGCCGGCATTTCAGCCTCTGGGCGGCGTGGCTGTCGTCGCGGACAACACGTGGACCGCGCTCAAGGCGCGCGCCTTACTCGACATCACCTGGTCCGCGGGCGAAAATGGCTCGTACGACTCGACGACGTACCGCGAGACGCTCCTCGCCTCGGTGCGCGCCCCCGGCCAAACGGTGCGCAAGCTCGGCGACGTCGACGCGGCCCTCGCCAAGGCCACGCGCAAAGTCGAAGCCGAGTACCACGTACCGCACCTGGCCCACGCCTCGATGGAGCCGCCCGCCGCCGTCGCCCGCGTCGATGAAAAGGGCTGCGAGGTGTGGGCCTGCACGCAGGATCCGCAAAAAGCACGCAAGGAAGTGGCCTCCGCCCTCGGCCTCGACGAGTCCAAGGTGAAGATGCACGTGACCTTCCTCGGCGGTGGTTTCGGCCGAAAGTCGAAGCCCGATTTCATCGTCGAAGCCGCGCTCGTGGCCCGCGCGATGGGCGTCCCCGTCCGGCTCGTGTGGACTCGAGAGGACGACGTCCGTCACGATTATTACCACTCCACGTGCACGCAGCGCCTCGTCGCCGGCCTGGACGAGGGCGGCAAGGTCACCGCGTGGCATCATCGCACGGCCTTTCCCTGCATCCCGGCGACCTTCGACCGGACGAAGACCTTCGGCGACACGCTCGAGCTATCCATGGGGGTGCTCGATTGGCCCCTCGCGGTGCCGAACATTCGCGCCGAGTCGTGCGAAGCGAAATCCCACACGCGCGTCGGGTGGCTTCGCTCGGTGCACAACATCAACCACGCCTTCGCGATGAGCAGCTTCATCGACGAGATCGCGCATGCCCGCAAGGAAGACCCGCGTACGACCCTGCTCGACGTCATCGGACCGCCGCGCCTTTTGCGCAAACCGGAGCTCGGCGTCGACAAAGTGTGGAACTACGACGATACGCTGGACAAGCGCCCCGTCGACGCCGGGCGCCTGCGCCGGGTGGTGGAGCGCGTCACCGAGCTGGCCAATTGGTCGCGCTCGCGCCAATCCGGCTCGAAGAAGCGCGCCCTCGGCCTCGCCGCGCACTACAGCTTTCTCACGTACGTCGCGGTCGTGGCGTCGGTCGTGCAGGACGCGGGGAAAATCCGGGTCGATGAGGCATGGATCGTGGCCGACCCCGGCACGGTCATCAACATGGACCGGGTGCGCGCGCAAATGGAAGGCGCGGTCATCTTCTCCATGAGCCATGCGCTGCATGGCGCCATCACCATGCGCAACGGCGCCGTGGAGCAGTCGAACTTCCGCGACTACCAGCTGACGCGCATCGGCGAGGTGCCGCGCAACATCCACGTCGACATCGTCACCAACGACGATGCACCGCATGGCGGCGTCGGCGAACCCGGCGTTCCTCCGGTGGCGCCAGCCATCGCCAATGCGATCTTCGCCCTCACGGGCAAACGCGTCCGCGAGCTTCCACTGACACGCGCAGGTGTGGTCGCCTGAGAGACGAGAAGAACCATGTCGTCGCCAAGCATCGTCATTCCCCGTCGTTCGTTCCTGGCCGCGCTCGGACTGAGCGTGGGCACGTTGGCCGTCGGCCTCGGCCGTCCCCCAAGCGATGCCCACGCCGCCGCCGTCAGCCCACCCGACGGGGGATTCACGCCCAATGTCTTCGTGCACATCGCACCCGACGGCACGGTGACCGTGTGTTGCCATCGCTCGGAGATGGGGCAAGGCATTCGCAGCTCCATCCCCGTGCTCGTCGCCGACGAACTCGGCGCCGACATGGCCAAGGTGAAACTCGTCCAGGCCGACGGCGACAAGAAATACGGCGACCAGAACACCGACGGCTCGACCAGCGTGCGCAACGGCTTCGACAACACGCGGCGCGTGGGCGCCACCGCGCGCATGATGCTCATCGCCGCCGCCGCGAAGCAGTGGAAGGTGCCCGCGGCGCAGTGCGAGGCGCACGACCATGCCGTCTTTCACACGGCGAGCAAACGGCGTCTCGGCTTCGGTGAACTCGCACCGCTCGCGGCCAAGTTGCCGGTCCCCAAAGAGGCAGACGTCGTGCTTCGCCCCAAGTCGGAGCTGCGGCACGTGGGCACCGCCCTACCCTTGCTCGATGGCCCGGACATCGTCACCGGCCGCGCCATCTACGCGGCCGATGTTCGCCTGCCTGGCATGCTCACCGCCGTCGTGGCACGCCCGCCCGTGGTCGGCGGCAAGGTGGACCGCTACGACGCGGCGCGCGCACGCGCCCTGCCTGGCGTGAAGCGCGTGTTCGAGCTTCCCGTTCCCAAGCGGCCTTTCCGTTTCCAACCGCTGGGCGGCATCGCGGTCGTCGCGGACAACACGTGGACCGCGCTCAGGGCGCGCAGCCTGCTCGACATCACCTGGGCCCCCGGCGACAACGCCTCGTACGACTCGGCGAAGTACCGCGAAACCTTGCTCGCATCCGTGCGCAAGCCCGGCAAAACGATGCGCAACGTCGGCGATGTCGAGGGTGCACTCGCCAAGGCCGCGCGCAAAATCGAGGCTGAGTACCACGTGCCGCACCTGGCGCACGCCTCGATGGAGCCGCCTGCCGCCGTCGCCCGCGTCGATGAAAAAGGCTGCGAGGTCTGGGCGTGCACGCAAGATCCGCAGACCGCGCGCGACGACGTGGCGAAAGCGCTGGGCCTCGACCTCGCCAAGGTAACGATCCACGTGACCCTTCTCGGCGGTGGATTCGGACGCAAATCGAAGCCCGACTTCATCGTCGAAGCAGCCCTGGTATCGCGTGCGGTGGGCGCCCCCGTTCGCCTTCAGTGGACGCGCGAGGACGACATTCAGCACGACTACTACCACTCCACGTGCACCCAGCACCTGGAGGCGGGGCTCGACGCGCAAGGTAAGGTCACCGGCTGGCTTCACCGCACCGCGTTTCCGAGCATCCTCTCCACCGTCCAGGATGCCAACATCACCTTCGGCCAGGCGCGCGAGCTCAATCAGGGCGTCCTCGATTGGCCGCTGGCCGTGCCCAACCTCCGCGCCGAAGTGTGCGAGGCCAAGGGTCATGTGCGCATTGGGTGGCTTCGTTCGGTGCACAACATCAACCACGCCTTTGCGATCAACAGCTTCATCGACGAAATCGCCCACGCCCGCGGCGTGGATCCGCGGGCCAACCTGCTCGACATGATCGGTCCCGCGCGCCCGCTGGGCCTGTCGGAGCTCGGTGTCCCAAGCCTGAGCAACTACGGTTCGTCGCTCGAGCAGCACCCGGTGGACGCCAGCCGATTGCGCCGCGTGGTCGAGCGCGTCACCGAATTGGCCCATTGGTCGGCCTATCAGAAAGACGCCCAATCCGGTTCGAAGACGCGCGCCCTGGGCCTTGCCGCACACCGCAGCTTCGTGAGCTACATCGCCGTGGTGGCCGCCGTCGTCAAAAGCCCCGACGGCAAGATCCGCGTCGACGAGGCCTGGATCGTGGCCGACGCGGGCACGGTGATCCACCTCGATCGTGTGAAGGCGCAAATGGAAGGCGCGATTGTCTTTGCCATGAGCCTGACACTTCATGGTGCGATCACGATGCGGGACGGCGCCGTGCAGCAGTCGAATTTCCGCGATTATCGCCTGGCCCGCATCGGTGAAGTTCCGCGAAACATTCACGTCGACATTCTTCCGAGCGAAGGCCGCCCGGGTGGCGTGGGCGAGCCCGGCGTGCCCCCGGTGGCCCCGGCCATCGCCAACGCGGTCTTCGCGCTGACCGGAAAACGCATTCGCGAACTCCCTCTGTCGCGCAGCGGGCTGGTTTGATAGCGTCGTAGCCCTAGGCTTGGGAGGGCATGATGCGTGATGGGACGAGAAGCGCCGTACATCCGGTCGACGAGATGTTGCCGTTCGGCGCGCTTTTCTTGTACGGGCTGCAACACGTCTTGGCGATGTACGCCGGCGCCATCGCGGTGCCGCTCATTCTATCCAACGCGATCGGACTCACGCACGAGCAGACCATTTATCTGATCAATGCCGACCTTTTCACCTGTGGTCTGGCCACGCTGATTCAAACCTTGGGCCTGTGGAAGCTGCCCATCGGGATGAAAATCCCGCTCATTCAAGGCTGCACCTTCGTCGCCGTCACCCCGATGATCCTCATCGGCAAGACGCACGGCCTGCCCGCGATTTATGGATCCATCCTCGTCGCCGGGACCATCACGGTGATCCTCAGCCCCTACATGGGCAAGCTCCTGGCATTTTTCCCACCGGTGGTCGCAGGCACCATCATCACCATCGTGGGTATTTCGCTCCTGCCCGTCGCAGTGAATTGGGCGGCGGGGGGCAATCCGCACGCGCCCGACTACGGCGATCCGCGTTATGCGGCCCTCGCCTTCGTGGTGCTCGTCTTCATTTTGCTCATCTATCGATTTTCCAGCGGATTCATTTCCAACATTGCGGTCATGTTGGGCCTTGTGCTCGGCACGCTGGTGTCGATTCCACTCGGTTTCACCAATTTTTCCGCGGTGGCCGACGCCGGTTGGCTCGGCATCACCACGCCCTTCAAATACGGGTGGCCCACCTTCGACGGCACGGCCATCGCTTCGATGACCTTGGTCATGCTCATCACGATGACCGAAACCACCGGATCCATGCTGGCCGCGGGCGAAATCGTGGGAAAGCCGGTGAGCAAAGACGATTTGACCAAGGGGCTTCGCGCGGACGGATTTTCCACAGTCATCGGCGGCGTGCTCAATGCATTTCCGTATACCGCCTTCTCCCAGAACATCGGGTTGCTCAGTTTGACCGGGGTAAAGAGCCGCTTCGCCGTGTCGGCCGCCGGCGTCATCCTGATGATCTTGGGACTCTTTCCCAAGCTCGCCGCCATCGTGGCGGCCATCCCGCAGCCGGTGCTCGGTGGGGCGGGCCTTGCGCTTTTCGGGATGGTGGGCGCCAGCGGCATCCGCATGCTCGCCAAAGTGGACTTCGACTCGGGGCACAATCTGATGGTGATCGCACTGAGCCTGGGATTCGGGCTCATTCCCCTTGGGAATCCGCATTTCTACGATCGATTTCCCTCGTGGCTGCAAATGATCCTTCATAGCGGCATCACCGCGGGGAGCATTTCCGCCGTTACGTTGAATCTGTTTTTGAATGGCGTCCGACGCGGCCCGGTCGACGGGGGCGCCAAGGCCGAGGAGTTTCACGCGCACGGGAGCAACGTTCGCGCGCCTTGACTTTCGCGCGCGGAAAACCGATTGGGGGGAATGCTCTTTGCGAATGCGACCATCCTCACGATGAACCCACGGCGCGACATCATCACCGACGGTGGTGTCGTCATCGAAGGAAATCGCATTACCCATATCGGTAAAGCGAACGAGCTCGCCCTGGCGCACCCCGGGCAAAAACGGGTCGACCTGGGTGGGAAGCTGCTCATCCCAGGGTTGATCGATACGCACGTCCACCTCGCCCAGGCCATGCTGCGCGGCTGCGCGGACGAATTCGAGCTCATTCCCTGGTTGTGCGACCGCATCTGGGTCCTGCAGGGCAATTACACGGAGCACGACGGCTACGCGAGCGCGCGATTGTGCATGGCGGAGATGCTCAAGTCGGGCACCACCACGTTTCTCGAGGCCATGCTCGCGCATCGCTACGGGTTCGACGGCATCGCGCAGGCGGTGGAGGAAAGCGGAATTCGCGCCTGCCTCGGCGGCATCGTGATGGACGTCGGGACGTACGCCACGCAGACGGCCGCGATGCACCCGGGCATGATCGAGTCGCGCGAGACGAGCCTGCTCGGCGTGCTGAAGATGCACGAAAAATGGCACGGCCGTTTGAACGACCGGCTCCACGTGTGGTTCGGCCCGCGCACGCCCGGAGGTGTCACCCCCGAGCTTTACCGGGAGATGAGTCACCACGCACGCGAGCGCGACATGGGCATCACCATGCATCTCGCCGAGGTGAAGGCCGATCGGGAGTTCCTTTTGGCGGAGTACGGACTCTCGCCGGTGCACTACGCCGAAAGCGTGGGACTGCTCGGGAAGAAGTCCGTGATGGTGCACATGGTCTGGCTCGACGACGACGACATGGCGCTGCTCGCCAAAACGGGCACCCACGTCTCGTACAATCCGTCGTCCAACGCAAAGCTGGCCTCGGGCATCTGCGACGTCCCACGGCTGCTCGCACGCGGTGTCAACGTGTCGCTGGGTTGCGACGGCGCGCCCGCGAACAACGCCTACGACTTGATCCGCGAGATGAAGTTCGGTGCGCTCATCCAAAAAGCCGTCACGCGCGATCCGAAGGTACTTTCCGCGGAAACGATGCTCGAGATGGCCACCATTCGCGGCGCACGGGCGCTCGGATTGGAGCACGAAATTGGCTCCATCGAGGTCGGCAAGAAGGCCGACTTCGCCGTGGTCGACCTCGACCGGCCGCACACAGCGCCCGCGTTCAATCCTGTTTCCGCCCTGGTTTACGCGGCCACGGGCGGCGACGTCGACACGGTCGTCGTGGATGGGCGCATCCTCGTAGCGGGAGGGAAACTGCTGTCGATGAATGAGGGCGAGGTCATCGAGGAAGCGAAGAAGCACGCGGCGGACGTATACCGGCGTGCGAATATCCCCGCAGGCCCGCGCTGGCCGGTCATTTAGGAGATCACAGGAAGACGGGAAGACGGGAAGGGCTTACGGCAGGGACGGCGCGGAACGCTTCTTGAGGGTTTCCAATTCGCTTAGTGAGCGAATTGAAAATCCCAAAACCCTTCCTGTCTTCCCGTCTTCCTGTAAAATCTCTTCTTCGGAGACTGCGTCGAGCGTCTACCCCAACTGCTTCAACAGCCACGCCGTGCTCTTCTCCAGCACCTTGGGTGAAACGGTTTCATTGAGCTGGGCGTGGATGTCCGCGATGGTGGTCTCGCGCAGCACCGCGCGCCAGGCGCTTTCGGCGCGGTACATGACGGAGGCGATCACGCACGGCCCCTCGGGTAGGGTCTTCGGCGTCGCGGGGATGTTGCGACGGATCTCCGTGCAGTGAAAGGAGCGCGCGTCTCCCTCCACGGCCTCCACCACGTCGAGAAACGTGATGCGGTCGGCGGGCCGCGCAAGACGATACCCCCCCTTCGGTCCGAGCTTGCCCTCGACGATGCCGGCCTTGGCCAGCTCCTGCAGCGCCTTGGACAGGTACTCTTTGGGGATGCGGTGAAACTCGGAGAGCACTTGGGCGGGAACGAATTTTCCTTCAGGTGCCGAGGCGAGAACGCTCAAGCAGTGGAGCGCCCACTCGACCTGGTTACCGAGGTTCACATGCGCATCATACCAAACCGCTGTTCGCAATGCCGAGCTGTTGGTCGTTCGAGCCGGGTACGGCACGGAAGGCGACCGCGAGACGGTTCCACGTGTTGATGATGCCGACGAGCACGGTGAGATCGGAGAGTTCTTTGTCGGAGAACACGGTGCGGGCCTTCTCGTAGAGCGCATCGGGGATGCCGCCTGGGGTGGAGATGTGCGTCACGGCCTCGGTCCACTCTAGGGCCATTCTCTCGCGCTCGGAGAACAGCGGCGACTCCCGCCATATGGCCACGTGATGCAGGCGCAAAGGCCGCTCGCCCGCAATGGTCGCTTGCTTGACGTGCATGTCGACGCAAAACGCGCAGCCGTTGATCTGCGAAGCACGGATGTCCACGAGGTGCCGCAGCCCCGCCTCGATGGACTCTTTGTGGGCGGTCTGAGACAACTCGTACAGCTTGCGAACGGGGGTGCTGGACAGCTCGAAGTACGGCAAACGGCTCGACATGGTGCGGTTTCCTTTCCGGCGAGTCAATTACGGATAATATGTGTCCGTAATACGAACCGACAAGGCCCCTGCCCCGCTCGCGTGGTTTCTCCGGCGCTACCCGCGCTTGCGCACGCTATTGGGCCCCATCTGGGCGGCCGCACGGCGCACGTTGGTGGTCATCAGCCGCAGGGCCGGCAGCGAGGTGCCACGTTTCTGCTCGAGCCACGCGAGCCCCTGCTCCACCGTGTCGAACAGGTTCTTCTCGTAAATCGGGTGAACCCCGGCCCAGCGCATGGCCAGCTGCACGCCGCGCAATTGCGGATCCCGGGTGACGCACGCGATGTACGGGTTGTAGTTCGGATCGTCGGCCAGCTCGGCGAGCTGCTTGCGGCGAATCGCGTCGGGGCGATCCGTGTCGAGGAACAAAAGCACGGCCACGCGCACCGGAAGGCGCGGGCCATGGATCGCGACCTGGCGCATGTCGGAGAACGCAAGCTCCCAATCGTCGTCGCTCACGACGCCCCAGGACCACCAGACGGCGACCCCCAAGTCCCAGTCTGCACGCGAAAGGTACATACGCTCGGGTCCAGTTAGGTTACGGGCGAAACGTTGTTCGCACAACAGCATGGCCCCGCACGCCAGGGTGCGCGGGTACGGAGTGAAAGGTCGTTAGGGTCGGCCATCGGAGCACCCTGCGCTTTAGAGTAGATTGCGGCCGAGCTCGACGAAAATCGCTCCTTTCTCGCGAGAATCCGTGGACATTCGAAGTGTCCATTCGCACCGCAATATGGAATCTTTGCGGGCGGAGCCCCAGGCATAGTAGACGGAAGAGCATGATCTTCCGTGGAATCCCGTTAGGTGCCGCCCTCGCCGGCCTGGTGGCCGTCGCCGTTGGCGCATGCGGGACCGAGCCCACCGGCGTCGAAACATGCCGCCGCATCGAAGAAGAGCGCTGCCGAGCGGCCGCGGCGTGCGGCAACATCGACCTCGACGTGCCAAAGCACAATGGCGATTCCGTCGGCGACAAAGTCGAAGGCTGCATCCTCTGGTACCACGACGCCTGCCTGCACGGCCTCATGAACTCCGAGCCGGACAATCGCTCGGTGGAAGTGTGCATCGAGGCGATCAAGGCCGGCGATTGCAACGTCGTCGCCCACCCCGAGCAGAGCCCTGCCTGCCTCTGGATCGTCCCGCCGGACCGCCGCCCCTCGTTGGACGCAGGCGATGCAGGGGATGCCAGCGACGCGGCCGATTCGGGCGGTTAGGCGCCGTCATCGCCCAAGATTCTGCGGCTTGGCCTGCGTGCGTGAGACCGTGCGTTCCACCGTCATGGCCATGATGCGCAAGGCGCTGAGGGGGCGGCCGCGCTTTTCTTCGAGCCAGGCAATGGCCACGTCGGTGGTGTCGAACACCATTTTTTCGCACTGCGGAGGGGGGCCAACCCAGCGCATGGCCACCTGCGCGCCGCGCAACTCGGGATCGGTCGTGACGATCGCCAAATAAGGATTGTACGCGGGAAGCGCCGACATCTCCGCGAGTTGTTTTCGCCGCATGGCGTTCGGACGATTGCAGTCCAAATAGAGGAGCACCGCGGGGCGGAATGGCAACTTGGGACTATGCGCCATCAACTCGCGCATATCGGCAAATTCGTGTTCCCAGTCTTCGTCCGTTTGGAATCCGGAAACCCACCAAACGGCGATGCCGAACTCCCATTTGCAGCGCGAAAGATACATGTTGGCTTTCTCTTTCGCGCCTGCGCATGCGCAGACGAGTTCCCTCTCCCAATGAAGGAATTGTTACCCCGCTCCGCTTCGCTGGCAAGATCACATCACTCGTCGGCCGGGCCGCCGGGCATGTCTTCCGTGCCTGGATCGTTTTCTTGCTCGACCGCTTCGATCGGTAGGCGAACCCGTTCGGCATGCACGTTCTTGCCCAATTCGACGCGCCAAAACGAAGGCGCGTCACCGCTGCGGCATCCGAGCGTGAGCGAAGGCGATGCCAAAAGCCGGAAATTGCACCCGGCGGGTTGGCGCTCCTCGCTGATGTGGCGATGGCCATGCATCACCAAGGTCGCGCCAATTTCGTTGAAAACCTCGGCGACGGTGCGAGCATCGTCCAGACGCATCCCGATTTCCGATGGCGCGCGCCGTCCGACGCCGTGTGGCAATGGCACGACATGATGATGCAGTGCGACCAAGCGATGTCGCGCTCCCTTCCACTCGGGAGTCTCGGCCACCGCACGCATGTACTCGATTTGTTCGGGGCCGATTCCGCCGTTGTGACGAAAAAACCGACGTTGCGGGCGAGCGCACGAATCCAGCCCGATGAAGGCCACTTCCCCATCCGCTATCACGTTGAACCACGCACCGCATGGTTCGATATCGAGGCCAATGCGCGCGGCAAAGGCCTTCCACGCGGCCCGTTTGCTCTCCGACGAGGGCCGCGGGCGGCCGCTGCCTGCGAGTGGAAACAGGTAAAGATCGTGGTTGCCCGGAATGGCAAATAGCCGGCCCTTGTCCTTCCAACGCTGGAATGCGGCCTCCACCAGCTCGTATCCGTCCCCATCGTCGGTGATGTCACCGGTGACGATCACGGCGTCAGCGTCACTCTCCTCCACGTAGCGCACCGCGCGGAGCAGCCGCACGTTGGAGTTCTTCGGCGTGGCCTGTTGCAACGTGCGCAGGGCCCCGTCGCTCGGCACGGCCTGGGCGAGCGTGTTCGCGCGGCGAGCTTCCAGGCGGCACGCCTTGGCCGCGGCGCGCTCCACGGGGTCGATGATGCCGCCGGACTCGCGCGTCGACGGCACCGCGTGGGCGTAGCCCTCCGGGTCGATCAGCGCGAGGCGCGCGGGACGGGCGCCCTTTTGATGGAGCACGCGCCATCCCGCCTCGGACCATTTTTCCTCGTAACGCGACGAATCCGCGTCGGCGAGGTGAACGCTGCGTTTGACGATGCGGGCCCGGTCGTGAAACGTGTCCCCGAAGGTGGACACGTGCAGATCGGAGACGTGGGCGAGGACGAAGGAGGAGCGATTCACATGCCGGCGAGGATTTTGAAGCTTTCCCCTTCGGGCACGAGCTCCAAGCGATTGTCGGCGACGGTATGCTTCCATTCCTGCGCCTTGACGCCGGGGATGCGGAAGCTCGCCGCGTACGTGTAGTCGACGAAAACCTTGTTGGTCTCGGTGACGGTGACCCGGCGGTAGCGGATTTCGTAGCGGATGTTCGTCGTCTGCTGGAACATCGACGTCATGAACTCTTTGTAGCCGTCGTAATCCAGATCGTCGTCGCCGGCGGAGTTGCCGCCATCCTCGTGGTACTGCGGGCTCACCATCGAGAGGAGGCGGCCCACGTTCCGCTCCTCGACGGCGTGGCGGTAGTCTTCGCAAAATTTGATGATCTTGCGGTTGTCGCCGGTGTCTTCGACGTCAGTGTTGGGGATGTACGACTTCGAGCAACCGAAGGCACCCATTGAAAGGGGCGCGACCGTCAGCAGGAAGGCGAAGGCTTTGGAGCGAAGAGGGGCGAATGGCATGAGTGACATGACGAAAGACGAAACCTTTGACAGGCGCAGCAGATTCCTTGGGACTTCCTTGAAGCTAACCTTAGAGCTAACCCGGCTGTTGGATCAGGGTCAACTTCGCAAAACCCCAAGGTGAAGCGCTTTGGACCTCGGCAGGCGGCTCGGGTGACACGAGGGGGCGTAGGGCGAGGTGGCCCGGCGGTCCCATGCTGGAGGTGCGAGCGCCGATAAAGGCGCTTTGGATGCGGTCAATCTGCGCATAACCCGCCGGCTCGGAGGACACCACGAGCGCGATGGCCCCGGGCTGCGGGGCGGGATAGCCTGCCGCTGCCGCCAGGGCCGCGGACGTGGCGGCCACCTCGTCCACGGCCACGACGACCATGCGATCCGCGTCGCCCGCGCGTACGAGCTCCGCCGCCGCGGCCAGCGCTTCGACGGCGCCGTGAAGACCGCTGGAAACGGCCAGACCGGGGCCGGAGAGGCCGAAAACGACGCCGCATTCGCCGGCGACGGCGTTGGGCGATGTGTAGGGGAACCGCCGCGGCTCCGCGCTGACGCCGCGCTCGCGAACGCGGGCGTCGTAGGTGGCGTTCGTCTCGAGGGTGGCGAGAAAATGGCCCACGACGACGCCCGCTCCGGCGAGGGGCCCCACCTTGGCCTGCAACGCGGCGACGGCCGCCAGGGCAAACCGGCAGAGAGCATCGGTGCGTGACAGTTTGTCAGGTGGAACCTGCGTGAGCTCGGCCAGGACGGCCAGGTCGGGCAGCGCGTCGACGTGAACGGCGCGCGAGAGGTACGCGTCCCGAGGGCGGCGCCGGGATCCGGGCACGGCGGCTCGGGTCACGACGAGGGAGGCGTTCGCACCGCCGAACGCGGCCGAGAGCTTCAAGGCGGTGGCGACGGGTGCGGTTTCGGCGCGCGCGAGCAAGCGCACCGAGAAGCCGGGGTCGATGCCCTCGGCGTGGGCGGTCGCCGGAAGCACGCTGCGACGGATGGCCTCGACGCAGGTGAGCGTTTCCAGCGCGCCGGCGGCGCCCAACGTATGGCCGATCTGCGCCTTGGCCGGGTGAACGACGGGGGTCGCCTCCGGCATGGCGCGCTTCATCGCGTGCCACTCCGCCGCGTCGTTGAAGGGCGTGGCGGTGGCGTGGGCGCTCACGAGATCGACGGAGGCGGGATCGACGCCCGCGTCCGCGAGCGCAGCCGACGCGGCGCGCGCGAGGCCCTGGCCCGTGCGATCCGGGGCCGTGATGTGAACCGCATCGGCGGAGGCGCCGAAGCCCGAGACGAAGGCCAGAGGCGCCCGCGCGCGGGCGGACGGAGACGAGGCGTGCACCAGCGCCAGCAAGGCGGCTCCTTCGCCGAGGGCCATGCCGTCGCGGCCCACGCAAAAGGGACGCGGCGGCGGCTGCGCGGTGGTGGCGCGCAGGGCCTCGAAACCCGAGGCGACGAAGGTGCTCACGCTGTCGAAGCCACCGGCGAGGACGAGATCGCACGCGTCGTGTTCGAGCCAGCGCAGGCCGAGCCCGATGGCCAACGTCGAGGCGGAACAGGCCGTGAGGACCAGGGTGGCCGGCGACAAGACCGGCACAGGCGCATCCTCGGAGAACACGGAAACCATGGGCGCGAAGTAGGTCGCGTCGACGGCTTCTTGCCGCGAGGGTACGTGGCCCGCGCGCAGCGTGGCGAAGAGCTTCTCGGCTCCGCGCATTCCGCCGGCCGACGTGGCCAGCGAAAGCCCCACACGGAGCGAACGCCACTCGGGAAGCGCGCGATCCAAGTCGGCCACGCAGGCGAGAAGCGCGCGTCGAAGCAGCGCCCCCGCGTCGGGCCCACCCTGGGCCCGGGCAGCGAAGGGACGCGCGAACGAGGCACGCGTCAGTTCGTCGTCGACGGCGATCCCCGTCCGCGCCGGTTCACCGGGGGTGCCCATGCACGACGCGTCGGGCCCCTCACCGAGGGCCGAGATGGCACCGTAGGCGACGATGGCCGCGCCTCTCACCGGGGCCACGTTGCGCTCACTCATAGTGCAACGCCTCGCGCATCGGGATCGATGAAGGCCGCCGGATCGGGGCTCTCTTGCGAGAGCGCCTCGACTTCGATTTCGATCTGCAGGCCCGTGCTGCGCTGCGTGTAGACGGCACGATCTCCCGGCCCGGGCTGCACGCGCCGCGCGACCCACTCGAGCCGATCGACCTCCATCTCGCGCGAGGGCTCGGCGGAGAACACCTCGCGCCGCACGGCCACGTAATGGCGCCGCGGCAGGTGCTGCAAGGTCACCGTGGCGCGACCATCGCGCAGGACGAACACGCGCTCGTCGCTGCGGTTTTCCGGCAGCACGATGGAGAGCAGCCGCCCATCGAGCGGCTCGAGGAACCACCAGCGGAAGAAGCCCACGGGCACGTCGTACGTCGGTTTGTCCGACTCACCGCGACGGATCAGATCGAGCGCGGGAACGGCGAAGCGCCATGCATCGTGCGTGACCCACACGTCGAGGGCCGTGCGGCCGCCCGGACCGAGGAGGACCAGCCGCACCGCGCGCCGTGGGTCGACGGCCACGGCGCCGCGACCCTCGATGACCTTGCCGGTGCGCGGCTCGCGCAGTGCGACCCGGATCAACTCGACGTACGGCTCGTTCGGCACTTGGCCGCGCATCTTCTTCAGGTCATCGCGCGCGCGCGTCCAATCGGCCTGGGAGACCACGGGGGACCGAGGCGCCGGTTCTTTCGCACAGCCGCCCATGACTCCTGCCGCAGCGAGCACGATCCCCACGAAAAATCGGCTCACGGCGCGACCAGGCGCAGCGCATACCCGCGCCCTGGGGCCACACCGAGAACCAGCGCATCGGTGATGCGACGGTGCGCGAATTCCGAAACTGCGGCGGCCACCGCGGCGGCGCCCAGCGCATCGTGCTCGCCGCAAGCGCCCTCGCACACGCGCACGGGCACGCCACGCCAGGCGGAGCGCGTGAGCATGTCCTCGAGACCGCGATCCCGGCGCGGAAGAATGACGGATGCACCACCGGCCGGCCCGCGGGGGGGCTCCAGCGGCAGGAGCGGCGAGGCATCGTGGTCGCGCCAGGTGAGTACCTGCGCCACCTCGGCGAGAACCTCGGCCCCGCGCGCCCGCGCGTGCCCCTTCTCTTCGAGGATGACGGCCGCCGCGCCCTCGGCGCGCAGCTGATGCTCCGAATTGCGCTCGGCGGAGCGCTCGAACAGGATCGCGATGCTCCGCTCGACGATGTCGCTCGCCTCCTCGTAGCCACCCGCCGCGATGACGTCGGCTTCCCCGCCCTCCACCAACTCGATGGCCTGCGCCCATGCGCTCTCGCCGCTCGCCGCCAGATCGGACGTGGCCAACGCCGGGCCGCCGAGGCCCAAGTAAATCGAAACGTGGCCCACCGGGGAGCTCGGCACCAGATTGGGAAAGTCCGCGGGGCTCGCCAAACGCGGTCCCTTCTCGAACAGGCGGTGCATGAACGCCGCGGATGCGGAAATGGTCCCGAAGGAGCTGCCCAGAATGACGCCGAGGTCCTCGCCCGGGCCATGCGCCAGGGCGCCCGACTCGTGGTACGCGCGCTCCACCACCAACGCGGCCATGCGCGAGGAGCGATCCAGCCGGCGCGCGCGCCCCAGGTCGAGGTGCGCCCCGAGATCCAAGGTCACTTCGCGCGCCCGCTCCCCGGCGTCGCGCTGCAAAAGCTCACCGCAATCGGTCGTCCCGTAGAGGCCGCGCGGCGTGAGTGCGGCGGCGCCGGTCACCACCACCTTGCGCCCGCGGCGATCGCGCGCCGGGACGAGCCCTGGCTCGGTGAAGACCAGGGCACTGTCCATCCCGCCGAAGCCGAACGAATTCGTGAGCACGGCCCGCACCCGAGCATCGCGCCCGACACCGGGGACGTGCACCAAGGAACAATTCGGATCCGGCTCCTCGAGCCCCGCCGTGGGCACGAGGGATTGCTTGTGCACCGTCAGCGCCGCGATGCCCGCTTCGATGGCACCGGCCGCGGCCAGCGTATGGCCAATTTGGCCCTTGGAGCTCGACACCGGAATGCGCGCGATCTCGTGGCCCAGCGCCAAACGCAGCGCCGCCGTCTCCATCGAATCGTTCAGCGGCGTGCCGGTGCCGTGCGCATTCACGTAGTCGACGAGGCTCGCATCGAGCCCCGCTTCGTCCATGGCCGCTCGGATGATGCGGCCCGCGGCCACGCCCGTGGGCTCGGGGTTCGTGATGTGGTGCGCCTCCGCGCCGAGGGCCCAGCCCGCGAGCTCCGCCAGCGGCTCCGCCCCGCGCGCGAGTGCACGCGTGGAGCGCTCGAGCACGAGAAAGCCCGAGCCTTCGCCCAAGTTCAAACCGCGGCGTCGCCGATCGAACGGGCGGCACGGCTCCGGATCGATCGCCGCGAGCGCATTGAAGCCGCTCAATGTCAGCCGGCAAAGGCCATCGGTGCCACCCGCCACCACGGCATCGACCCGGCCCGACAAGAGCCAATTGGCCGCGACCAACAGCGCATTCGCTCCGCTCGAGCAGGCGCTGGCCACGGTGCGGATCTGCCAGAAGGGCCCGATGGCTTCGTCGAGGCAATCGCCCGTGGACGTCAGCGGATGCGCGAGCATCTCGAGCTGCGCCTGCTGCGAGTCGGGGCGCACGTGAAGCTCGGCAAGGCGCGCTTCCGTCTCGAACATGCCGCCGGTCGTCGCCCCCACCACGAGCCCGACACGCACGCGCCGCGGATCGAGTCGCGCCTGCGCCATGGCTTCGCGCGCCGCATGGAGCGCGAGCAGCGTGGAGCGCGACCAGGCGCCGCCTCGGTACTCTTTGGGGGCGGTCTCCAACGTCAGGCCGCGAACAGCACCACCCAGCGAGGCGCGCTGGCCCGTCGTATCGAAGAGGTCGATCGGAAAAATTCCGCGCTCGCCCCGTCGGAGCGCGGCCCACGTGGCCTCCCGCGTCTCGCCCACGGAGGTGACCAGACCGACGCCGGTCACCGAAATCCGAAGCGGCTCGCTCACGGAATCCTCGCTATGTCGCGCTGGATGGGAAAGAGGCGCTGGGGCCGCCAGCCAACGGGACCCCGTCCTGCGCGCCTTGGTTGCGCAGGATGTACTCGGCGAGCGACGCGACGGAGCGGAAGATGGGCCGCGCCTCGTCCCCTTCCGGGATGCGCACGCCAAAGGTCTCCTCGATGCTCATGGCGAGCTGCAACGCGTCCAGCGAGTCCAGCCCCAAGCCTTCACCGAAGAGTGGAGCCTCGTCCTGGATGCTTGCGGGATCTTTCCCCTCTAGGTTGAGCTCGCGAACGATAAGCTGTTTAATCTGGGCTCGGATAGTCGACTCTGCCATGAAGACGCGCAGCATAGCGCGTCTTCCCCGAAACGGGGACCTCCTAAACCGGAACCCGCTCGGATGGGTCGATCGTGCGCTCCTGGGATTTCGGCGCCGGAGCGCGCTCTGCTGGAGCCGATGGCGCACGGGGCCCTAGCTCATTTCCCGAACCGCCGGGCCGCTTGAAGGCGACGCCGTCAATCGTGAAAACCACGAATGCGCCCGCCAGAGCCCACGGAACGAGCACCAACGCGACGCGCTTGGCCAGGTGCATATTCCGATCATAGGAGGTGATCCCCCCGTGCGCTACCCCGCCCCCCTCGGCGGAGTCTACTTTCTCGGATCTTTTGTGACCGCCTGTCCCGTTGGCGCGGCTCCCGTTGCATTTTCTCGCGTGCGTGGCGCTGGCGTACCGGGTTAGCTTCCATGCATGGGCACACTCGTCCACTACGCTACCGACAAAGGCGTCGCATTCCTGACGCTCACCGATCCACCGGTGAACGCCTACACCTTCGAAATGTTCAAGGAGCTCGACGCCGCTATTTTGGAAGCGCGCTTCGACGACGACGTGCACGTCATCGTGCTCACCGGCCACGGCGAGAAGTACTTCTGCGCCGGCGCGAACATCAACATGCTTCGCGAATCCGACGAGAGCTTCAAATACTATTTCTGCCTGCACGCCAACGAGACGTTGTGCAGGCTCGAGCAGACACCCAAGCTGGTCATCGCCGCGCTCAACGGTCACGCGGTCGGCGGAGGGCTCGAAGTTGCCCTCGCCTGCGACCTGCGCGTCGCGCGCACGGGCCCCTTCCTCGTGGGCCTTCCCGAAGTGAACCTCGGCGTGCTCCCCGGCACCGGCGGCACCCAGCGCCTCGCACGCCTCATTGGCCGCTCCAAGGCCATCGAGATGATGGCCGAGGGCCAGAACGTGCCCTTCGAGGAAGGCGTGCGCCTGGGCATCATCAACAAATACTGGGAGTGCCCCAAGATCGACGACTTCCGCCGCAAGGTCGACGAGTACGCCCACGAATTCACGCCACCGCACAAGGCGGCGTTCGCCGTGGGGCGCATCAAGCGCAGCGTTCAGAGCGGCCTGGAAATGAGCCTGCTCGAGGGCCTCGCCTTCGAACGCGAGCTTCAGGCCGAGCTTTTCGCGAGCTCCGACGCCAAAGAAGGGCTCACCGCGTACACAGCCAAGCGGAAGCCCTCCTTCAAGGCGAAATGACTACTGCACGACGAAATGACCTTGCGGCGGGAAGCTGCGTTTCGAATTAAGATCCTCGCTTCAGTCCAACCGCGGCAGCGAAATAATCCCGGCGAGGCCGGCGCCTTCGCCCGCCATCTGATACGAGGATCGCCAAATGTCATGGCGACTCTCCTCTGAAAAGCGGGCATGGCGGCGGCCTTGTCGCGCTGCCGCGGTTCGACCTTCAACGAGAGTTTCAACCAGGAACGTAGCCTCCCGCAGTAACGTTACTGGCCGCCGGGCAGGCAGAAGCCCGTCTGCGGATTGCACTGCGCGCCCTGGATGCAGTCCACGGCGCTCTGCTGGCAGGGGAACGCGCACTTTTGGTACTGCGTGTTGCAGCGTGCGAGGCCGCAGGCCGAGTCATTCTGACACGGGAACGCGAGCGCGCCGGGGACGGCCATCTGTCCCGGCTGCGACTGCGACGGCGGCGTGGGGCTCGCGCCCGTGGGGGCCGGCTGCGGGTACTGCTGCTGCGGATACTGGCCTTGCGGCTGCTGGCCCGGCGGGTATTGCCCTTGCGGGTATTGACCCTGCGGGTACTGCTGGTACTGACCTTGCGGCGCAACCGGCTGAGGAGAGTCCTCTTCCTTCTTGCACGCAGCGATGATGACGATGCCCATGGCGACGGCGCCGAGAGTTCCCAAAGCCTTCATGAAAGTCCTCCGCAAAGTGAGGCACTAGGTAATCGTTGCGACGGCCATCGGTCAATCTTCGTTACAAAGGTCCGCTCCCTCACGGTTGCGTCGGCACCCCCGTGCAGCTTGCTTTCGTTGCGACCTTGGCGTTCCTCGTTGCATGCCGGCAAGGTGATCCGCCAACGGCAGGCATCTCGAGCGCTGCGCCGCTCGCACTGGCAACACCTCCGCCGCGCAACGACAGGGACGCATCTGCGCCGCGCGATGCAGGGGCTCCATCCTCTGCCCTGGATGCGGCGGTGTCCGATGATCCAAGCCTTCCGCAGACGCACGACCGCCCCAATACCGACGCGGCGTTCGACGCGCGGGTGCGCGCGCTCTTCGACGGGATCGTGAACGACGACCCCGATCGGGCCATGCCCTTCTTTTTTCCTTTGCCCGCCTACCAACAGGTCAAGGCCATCGCCCAGCCCGAACGCGACTGGAAGCGGCGCCTCGTGGCCCTCTACACGCGGGACATCCACGCCCTTGCCAAAGAGCTGGGCCCCGACGCGCGCTTCGTGCGGGTGGAGGTCCCTCGTCAGGCGCGCTGGGTGGAGCCCGACGAGGAGTACAACCGCATCGGCTACTACCGCGTGTATGGCACCCAGATCTTCTGGGCCTCCCGCGATGGCAAGGAGCACGCATTCCGCATCAGCTCGATGATCTCCTGGCGAGGCCAGTGGTACGTCGTGCACTTCACCGGCTTCAAGTAGTCACGGATCGATCACCAAGGTGCCAAAGGCCTCCGGCACGTGGAAATTCGGCGACTTCGTGCGCGCGGGGCTGAACGCCAAGTAGCGGCGCGGCTTTTCTTTGCCCTCCATGCGAAAGAGCCCGAGTGGCAGCCGTGCGCCCGCCGAAAGCGCGGCCACGATTTCCGGCGCGGCGATGGCCACTTCGATGATCGCGCTCTTGGTGGCCGGATCTCGACTCGTCCCCATGCGCAGGTTGCCCGACCATTTCGTATCCCATTTTCTCCTTTCGCCTTCGGCCCAGATCAGAATATCGAAGTAGTGGCCATGAGGTCCTAATTCGATTTCGGCATAGCGGCGTGGGTTCTTGGGATCGGGTGCCAGAAAAAGCTCCACGCAGTTTTCTTGGTGCAGCCCTTCCCGCTCCACCTCGATGGGGCGCGACATGTCGGTGTTCGGTTCCAGCGACTCGAGGCGATAGGCGGCATACAACGCCTCGTTCGACCAGGCGAAGCGAACATGCGTGGTCACCCCGGTCGACGCGCCCGAGTAATCCGTGTCGAAGGCGATCTCCGGCGCCCGCTTCCAGATGGCGTCGTCGAGCTTTCCGTCGATCGTCGGTGTGCCCCTGACGGCGTGGGCCTCCGGCTTCGTTTCCCCCGCATCGGGCTTCGCGGTGTCGGCGTCGTCCACGCCTTCCTCGAGCGTGAATCCGGCCATCGCGTAGAACGGCGCCTTCCGGGCCACCCCGAGGAGTGCCGCACCGTCGCCCTTCACCTCGGGCGATGCGAGGTCCACGCCGAACTTCTTCGCGGCCGCCTCCAGCAACGGCGACGTGCGATGCCCACCGAGCTCCCGGGCCAGATCGGAGCGGTCCCAGTAGCCGAGCAGCTGCGCGCCCACGCGATCGACCAAAATGGGATTCACGCCCCCGACGGCGAAGTTCTTGGCGCTCGGCACGAGCTTCTGAAAGCCGTCGCCCGCCATCGCCGGTGCCCCTTCCGCCAGCACGGCATCCGGCGCCTCGACCTCGAGAACGTCGGCGATGCGCTCCGCGAAGGCTTCCAGCGCCGCCACGTACGCCTCCCGCGTCTCCGTGCCGCGCTTTTTCGCGTCGAGCCACGGATTGAGCTCGCGGTGCATGCGCCACTTCTGGCGAAACGCCGGCGCCTTGTCGGAAAGCATCACCGTGCCCTGCATGCCTTTGATGCCCAGCGAAAACACGGCGAATCGATGCGCCTTCGCCTTGGGGAGCGACAGGAAAAGCCCGTGGTCGAGGTGCTCGGCGAGGAGCTTCGGAATCATCAAGGTCGGGACGCTGGTCTTCTCCATCCCGGAGAGCCCGATGGCCTTTCCCGGCTGCGTGCCCTGCACATCGAAGACGCCGTCGTCATCCATGGCCACGAGCGGCACGTGCTCTTCGTCGGTCATCTTCTTGTAGCCGGAGACATCGATCAGGCGCTCCCAATCCGCATGGGTGGCCCCCCACCCTTCCGCCACGGTGATGTTCACGTGGCCGCGCCCGCGCAGGCAACGAATGACCCCGCGCACGAACTCCGGATCGGTGATGCGCCCGCGCAGGCCGTCGTCACCGCCGCTCTTCTTGGGATCCTTGAACCAATCGAAGCCGCCCAAGTTCGGCTTGAGAAGCACCGGCGTATCCGGGGAGCGGACCGGCACGGAGGCCTGGCAGATCCGCTCTCCGAGCTCGCGCGGGCTCCCGCCTTCGAGCACGGTGACCGGCGCCGGCGCGTGAAGGCGCTCGCGGTTGCGCGCACGCCACCGCGCCACGTCGATCGTCTCGGCCCCGGCCACCTTCGCGCCGCCACCGTCGTCCCCCAAGGGGAGGCTGTCGCGCTCGTGCACGGACGCCGCCGACACCAGATCGGGGGCCGCGTCCACGCCGACGGCGGCATCGTGCGCCTCAGCCGTTGCACTCGAGCCGCTCGCCCCGCAACGCGCGCAGCCACTCGAGGCGAGCGCCGTCCCCAGCGCGAACACGCAAAGAGGATGCGCGCTCAATCGTGCGACAACCTGGAAATGAGCCCGATGTGGGCGGGAAATGCGCGCGCCAGCGTGTCCTTCTTGGCCAGCTCGAAATCGGCGAAATCGAAGCCGGGTGCGACGGTGCAACCCACCAGCGCGTATTCGCCGCCGTCCTTCAATTCGGAGGCAAACCAACTCCGGGCGCCAACCACGGATTGAAACGACTCGCCCCGTTCGGGCTCCGCACCGAGCGTGTGGGTGTGCAGCGTTCCATCCTCGCCAATCTCGTGCACCAACAAGGTATCGCCCGCATAGAAGTGCCAGATTTCGTCGGATTGAATTCGGTGAAATGCGGAATATTCACCATTACGAATTAAAAAATAAATCTGTGTTGCCGCACTGCAGTCGCCGGCGAACCCCGGGGGCAGGGCGTCCTTTCGTACGGTCAGCGCCGCACGATAGGTCTGCCGAAAGGCACCACCCTCCGGGTGAGGCTCGAGCTGCAAATGCCGAATCCAGTAGTCCGCCGTGTGTCTCATTGCTTCTCGCTCCCGTTGTTTGTCGTCGTTCTCGCGTGGAAATTTTTCTCGTACGCTGCGCGCCATGACCACCCTCGACGTCGACAACCCGTACACCCTCGAATCCGCCTGCACGGTACCGCTTGCAGATGAAAAGCGCGTCAACGAAACGCTGGACCGGGCGCGTGGAGCCGCGCGCGCTTGGAGGGACACCTCCCTGGCCGAGCGCAAGAACCTCGCGGAAAAGGCCATTGCCGCCATGGAAAAGGCGGCGGACACCATCCCCCAGGACATCTCGCGCATGATGGGCAAGCCCCTCTCGCAGGCCCAAGGCGAGCTGCGCGGCATGGCGGATCGCGCACGCTTCATGCTCTCGATTGCGGAGAGCTCGCTTTCCGACATCGTGCTGCCACCGAAAGAAGGATTCGAGCGACGCATCGTTAAAGAGGCGCTCGGGGTCGTGCTCGATTTGCCTGCGTGGAATTATCCACTTCTCACCGCCGTCAACGTCGTCGTGCCCGCCGTGCTCGCGGGAAATTCGGTCATCGTGAAGCACTCGCCACGGACACCGCTTTCGGGCGGCCATTTTGCGCGCGCGTTCGAAGAGGCGGGCGCGCCTCCTTACCTGGTGCAGGCGCTCGATTGCGATCATCCCACGAGCGAGCGCGTCGTCGGCGACCCGAGGGTGGACCACGTCGTGTTCACTGGCTCGATTTACGGCGGGCATCGAATCGCTCAGGCTGCTGCTGGCAAATTCATGCACGTGGGCTTCGAATTGGGGGGCAATGATCCGGCGTACGTCGCTGCCGATTGCGATTTTGAAAAGACGGTGGAATCGGTGGTCGATGGCGCCATCTACAATGCAGGTCAGAGCTGCTGCGCCGTCGAGCGCGTTTTCGTGCATCGTTCGCTGTATCCCCGATTCGTGGAAGCGTGTGACGCACTGGTAAGCGCCTACGTGCTCGGCGATCCGATGGCGCCCGAGACCACCCTGGGGCCGATTGCGCAGCCCAATCACGCGGCGGAACTCGAAGCACTGGTCGAAGACGCCCGCGCGTCGGGCGCGAAGGTCGTGCGCGGTGGACGCACCACCCGCGTCAACGGCAAAGGCCGATTTTTCCAGGCTACGTTGGTCACCGACGTTCCGCGCACTGCAAAGTTGATGACGGCGGAATCCTTCGGTCCGATTCTCCCCATTTGCGCAGTGGATTCCGACGAAGAAGCCCTCGAGCGCATGAACGATTCGCAATTGGGCCTCACGGCGAGCGTGTGGACGAGCGACCGCGAACGCGCCGCACGTTTGTCACGAAAGCTCGATTACGGGACGGTCTACATGAACCGATGCGACGCGCTCGATCCAGCGCTGCCGTGGATCGGTGTAAAGCAATCGGGACGTGGACACAGCTTGAGTGCGCTCGGTTTCGATCAACTGACGCGACCGAAATCGATTCATTTTCGCCTGAAATTCTAGCGGTTTTCTCGTCCGCGCGGCACGTAAGTAAGCACGTGCCGCGCGTGCGCGTCCGATGCGCGCGGTCAGCGAAATGTTTCAGCCTCGAGAGAACTTCCGTGCTTCGGTCGTTTTCTTTGTGAAGGTCTCGCTGGGTGGCCATTCACATGTTTGAAGGCCGACGACGAATCCTGCTAGACAGCACGACGCGTAATTGGCATTGTGCCGACTCATTAGAAGCACCGCTTCATTCTGAAGCACCACAAGGCGCACCGCGATAATACGATGTTAGGTTCTTTACCAACATCCGCGCGTCGTGCGGCCCATTACTACACAAGGAGACCTCCCATGAGGAAGATGTCAGCGAAGTTGGGGTTGGTGGCGTTGATTCTTGGCTCGTCCCTCGCGATGGGTTGCTCTTCCAGCGACGATTCGTCCGGCGACAACACCGGAAAAGATACCTCGGCGCTGGTGAAGGGGCATGTAACCGCGAACGGTAACGGCCAGATTTCGTTGGGCCTCGCGGGTGCCGCGACGGTCAACGCAGCAGCAAGCGTGAATATCTCGACAGTCGTCGACGGCGTCATCAAGGTCGTTGCGACGGCGAAGGTGGACGCGGGTGGTGAATTCACCCTCAAGCTCCCGGCCGATCTCAATGCGAAGATCGTGATCGTTACGGCGCTCGATATCAACGGCAACGCGATCGGCTCCTCGATCCTCGAGCTCAAGGCTGACGCCAACGTGGCGGGCAACATCTCCTTCGCCGCCCCGATCTCGACGGAGACGTCGCTCGAGGCGAAGGCTCTCCTCGACCTCCTCGTCCACGCCAAGATCGACGCGAACCTCGCGGTGCAGGTTGCCGCGCAGCTCCACGCCGCGATCGACGCGAACCTCTCGGCCAAGCTCGCCGCGGCCATCAACGCCGGCGCGAACATCGACATCGTTGCCCACGCCCTCGCGAAGGCTGCCGTCATTGCGAACGCCGCGCTGACCGCCGAGCTCCAGGCCCACGCGAACCTCGACATCGACGCGCTGGTCAAAGCGCAGATCGACGCGTGCGCATCGCTCAACGCGCAGCTCGACGCGAACGTGAAGGCTGACGCGAGCGTCAAGGCTGACGCAGTGGTCAAGGCGAACCTCCAGGCCAGCCTCGACGCGACGGCCAAGCTCGACGCCTCCCTCAAGGCGAACCTGAATCTCGACGCGAAGGTCCTCGCCGACGCGAAGGCCCACGCGAACCTCGTCCTGAATGCGGCCCTCGACGCGGCCCTCAAGGCTTCGATCGATGCCAAGGTCGACCTGTCTCTCAAGGCGGACGCGAAGCTCACGGCGGACGTCAAAGCCAATGCCCACCTCGAGATCAAGGCGGCGGCCGATGCCCTCGTCAAGATTCTGACCGACAAGGGTCAGGGGAACCTCGTCACGGCGGTTCTGCAGGCCTGCGCAGCGGTTGACGCGAGCATCGAAGCCAGCGTCGACATCAACGCGGTCATCGAGGCACAAGCTCAATTCGGCGCCCAGATCGACGCGGCCGTCCGCGCCGAGCTGAAAGGCCTCCCGATCCTCGGCGACATCCTCACGGCGGTCCTCGACATCGTCGGTCACCTGAATGCGAACCTCGAAGCCAAGCTGAAGATCTGCCTCTCCGCGAACCTCGGCGTCAAAGCCGACCTCGACCTCGTCGTCGACGCCATCGCGGACATCAGCCTGAAGCTCGATCAGGGCATCCAGGTCGACGTGAAGGCCGAAATCGACGCGGCGCTCAAGGGCCTCCTCAAGGTCGAAGCGAACGTCAGCCTCGAGTGCAAAGACGGTGGTCACGGCGGTGGCGGTGGCGGCACCAAGTGAGTGGACTCGCAGCACCCCTGAAGCAGCATATGTAGTTAGGTAGTTGCCAATCCGGTTGTCTCAGTAAAATCGGCCGGATCTTCGGGCGCCTCACCCGAAAGGTCCGGCCGATTGTTTTTCCATCGTTCATGTACGTGCAAGCATCCTTTGGGCGGATGTTTCACGCATGAATGATCCGTTTGGAACCGGCATCCAAGCTCACGCTGTTCGTTACAAAAGACGTTCGCTCCGTTCCGACGGACGACGGGAGCTTGGATCCGATGATGATGAAGATTGCTATCGATGGAGGAAGAGCCGTGCGTGACAGCGCGATCAGGCTTCCACCGGTAGGAAGTGTAAAAATATTTTCGCACTCATAGTGTCGTGTTGCGGTTGCGTTTCTGCCGCACCGAGCTAGGTTGGGTGGACAGTCGTTCGGCATGCTGAAGGCACATCCGAGCGCCGCTCGAGGTGGAGTCACCTTCCTACGGGATGGCCCACCGGAATGGCGCATACGTGCCATCGGCTGCAGAGCGAGAGCAGTACATGTCGGTCATTGGTCGACATGTTGGTCATTGATAATTTTGTAACGGCTGACAGCAATTGTCCGTCATTCGTGATCATCCGAATGTCACGTTGCGGCTGCTCGACAATCCCAGTTTACCGATTGGATTGGCCCGAGCGGCGAGGCACGCAGCGTGCAATTCACAACACCACGACGAATTCACGAAGTCGGATAACTACGCATTACGCAGACAATTGAATCAGCGAATGGGCCGCTCGAGGCGCGGACCATGATCGCCGGATCATTCGCAAGCAGTTCGCTGGAATGGCGCGGCGGGACATCGCTGGTGATAGGCAGTTTTAACCCCTGAGATTCAACTTAACGCCCAATTAAGGAGCGAACTCATGAAGAAGATTTCTTCGGCGTGGAGCATGCTGGCATTGGTTCTCGGAGTTTCCGTGGCCGGTTGCTCTTCAGGGTCGGACGATTCGGATACAGGAAAAGACACGAAAACGGGAGATTCCGCTCTCTCGATCGTGAATGGCCACATCACGGCCGATGGTTCGGGAAGCGTCGATCTGGGTTTGGCCGGATCGAAAACATTGGACGTAGCCAAAACCATCAACATTTCCAAACTCGGTGCCGCGGGTGAGTTGACCAGTGTGGTCACCGCTACGCTCGACGCCAGTGGTGGATTTACCGCAAAACTTCCGCTGGATGCGAAAGTGCTCATCGTGCAAGCACTCGACGCATCCGGCAAAATCGTAGGGTCGTCCATTCTCGAAGCAGCAGGAAAAGCTGCAGGACAAGTGGTCCTGGCGGCGCCGATATCGACCGAATCATCGATTGAAGCGCAAACGCTCATCGATATTTCTGGCTCGCTTTCCGCGGCACTCTCTGGCTCGGCTTCGCTCAGTGCAAGCCTTGCAGCCGAGGTGCGCGCGCTCGTCAGCGCCGATCTCGCAGCGTCGCTCTCGGCGGCGATTTCTGCGGGCGCCGACGCCAAAGCGATCATTCACGCGGTGGCCAAAGCCGCGGTGGTGGCGTCGCATGCCCAAGCCCTCACCATCTCGAGCCAGGGCGTGAGCCTGGACGTGAATGCGCTGGGCGAGCTGGAGGCCAGTGCGGCGCAGGCGCTCAATGCGGTTCTGGAGGCCAAAGGCTCGATCGACGCGGCGGCCAAAGCGTCGGCACAGATCTCCGCGAGCTTGGACGCTGCCCTCAAGGCAACGGGCTCGATCTCCGGATCGGCCGTGGCGGAACTCTCTGCGCAAGCGCACGCCGCGGCGAACCTGACGTTCCACGCGTCGTTGCAGACCTCCCTCAAGGCTTCGCTGGACGCGGCGGTCAATGCGTCGGCGGAGCTCAAAGCCTCGCTCGAAGGGGCGATTTTCGCCTCGCTCAAGGCGGCGGCCAGCCTCGAGGCCAACCTCACGGCGAAGGCCATCGAAGCCGTCATCAAGGCGAGTGGCAGCGCCGAAGGTTCGCTCAACGCCACCTTGAGCGCAGCGCTCGAGGCCACGGCGAAGCTCGAGGGATCCATCTCGGGCGCGGTCGATGCGGCAGGCATTGCGCAAGCCCGCGCGGACTTCGTGGGTGAAATCACGGGAAGCATCAAGGGCTCGGCGTCCGGCACGGGTGGTCTCGTCACCTCGCTGCTCGGCACCCTCGCGGGAACCGCAAAGGCAACCATCGACGGCGTCATCAAGGCCAGCTTCGACGCCACCGGCACCGTCGAGGGCAAATTGAGCGGAACACTCGATGCGAGCCTGGAAGCTGCCCTCAAGGCGGTGGCCGACGTGAACCTCGACGCCAGCGGATCGGTGTCGGGCAACCTCGATGCCGCACTTTCCGGCGTGATCAAGCTGTTCGGTGACCTGTCGAAGACGCTCGACCTGAAGGTGCCGGACCTGACGAAGATCACGGGCGTGACCCCGGATCTCGCCAAGGCGATTACGGATCTTCTCACGATTACGCAAGGCACGCTCCGCGGCGTGCTGCCGCTGAACGGCGGGAAGTAGTTCCGGCGTAGAAGAACGAATCGAACATCGAGGAAGAACGAATCCCCCCGCTGGGATTCGTTCTATCCTCTTTTTGTATTTGGATATCCGTCACGCTCGAGTTGCACGGAGTTCATGACGGTGAAGGGCTTCGGCGGTAGCCTCGCGGGCCATGAGCACGCGCCTTCCCTTGCTGGCTGCGCTTTTCGTGCTTGGTGCGGGACTTCCAGGCTGCGGCGGCTGCCGGGGGACGAAGGCGACGCCGCTCGAACACGTCGAGGCGCGGGTGGAGCCGCTCGATAGGCCAGGAACCGCGCCCCGCGTGTACGGACGTCGGGGGGACCTCGTTCTTCACGGCACCCGCGACACGTCGATCACGGTGGCCGCGGTGGCGGACCTTCCCAACCATCGCCCGCTGCGCGGTTCGATCCTCGACGTGGGGCTCGCCGGCGCGGGACCGTCGGATCCTCTCTTGTGGTGGCGCGCCGCATGGGTCGATTCCGGGCAGAAGCTGCACCCGCTGATCGCGACCGAGGTGAGCCCGCGGAAGTGCCCCGAGGGCAGCGATGGGGTGCACATCGAGGGCGACGTGGACGCGGTTCATCTCGCGACGGATCTTTGCGCGCTCGCGGACGGGGGCTACCGCGTGACGACGTCCGCCACGGGATTGCCGGCGGGCGCGACCCTCGCGGACGATTTGAACCCGGGCCCTGCCGACGCGGTGATCGATCGGGTGGGCGCCGAGTGGCAGGGAGACGAGACCACGCGCTTCGTGGTGCTCGCGGGGTATGGCATCGGTGTCGCGCTGCAAGCGACCGGAATGCGTGCGCGAAGCCGGCGCGTCCGCGCCACGGGGACGATCTCGCCAGCGCCCATCACCTTGCTCCATGAAGGTGCGGAGGCGACACGGATCCTCCATGTGGTGCACGGTGACGCGCTCGACGCGTTGGGTACCCTTCCCTTCGCGACGCGCACGGCCCGCATCGGGCTCGCCGATGGGCGCCCGGGATTTCTCGCCGTGCGCGACAACGCCGATCGGGTCCTCGCCAGTGGTGTACTTCCCGCGGGTGGGCCGCGCACCCTCAAGCTGACCGAGGGGCTCGGAGAGACGCTCACCGTGCGGGACGCCGATGGCGTGCCAGCATCTCGCGCCGTGCCCATCGCAGAGGCGGCATCGCCCGCGCTGCTCTCCATCCCATCGGGGCGCGTGGCGTTGCGTTTCATCGATGGGCGCGACGCGCCCGTGCCGGTTCACGTGATCTTCCGCGGCCTGGAGGGCACGCCGGATCCCACGCCCGAGGTGACGGGGCGGGCGTACGCCGGCGGACGCTCCGTGTACTTGCTCGATGGATCGGGGACGGTGCACCTCGCGCCGGGCAGGTACAAGGTGACGGCGACGCACGGTCCGACGTATTCGCTCTCGAGCAAAGAGATCGACGTCGCACCCGGCGGTGAGCAAACCGTGGCCGATCGCCTGACGGCGGTGGTCGACACGCACGAGTGGACGGCGGCGGACTTCCACTTGCACTCGGAGCCGAGCCACGATTCGTCGGTCTCGCTGCACGCGAGGCTCGCAAGCCTCACGTGCGAAGGCGTCGACCTGGCGGTTGCCACGGATCACAACCATGTGACCGACTACGAGCCGGTGGCGCGCGAATTGAACCTGACCTCGCGGCTCGCCACCGTGCCCGGGGCGGAGATCACCTCGGCGGGCGCGCGGGTGTGGGGGCATTTCAACGCTTTTCCATTGCCGGCGGCGGGCGACGCGGCCCCCGAAGAAGCAACGCCGCCGTATTACGAGATCCTCCCGAGGGAGCTCTTCGCCAAGGCGCGGGCCGCAGGTGCGCGCGTGGTGCAAGTGAACCATGCGCGCATGCCGCCGAACATCGGGTACTTCGATCTCGCGCACCTCGATGCGGCGACGGGGCGCGCCGATGCGGACTTCGCCGACGACTTCGACGCGCTGGAAGCGTACAACGGCTTTTGGATCGAGAGCCCCGATCGCGTGCGCGAGGGGGCACGTGACTTGGTCGCACTCGCGCGGCGCGGCCGGCGGCCCATCGCCACGGGAAACAGCGACTCGCATCGGCTGCTGTACGAAGAGGCGGGCTACCCGCGAACGTACGTGCACACGCCTTCCGGCGCGGCCGCCGATCGCGCGGTGCGCACCATCGATGCGATGCTCACGGGCGACACGACGGTGAGCTCTGGGCCCTTGGTGGTGCTCACCGTAGAGGGAAAATCGCCCGGTTCCGTCGTTCGGCCGAACGCGAAGAACGAGCTTCGCGTCAAGGTGCGCGTCTTTGCACCGGCCTGGGTGCCCGTCGAGACGATCGAGGTGTGGCGCGACGACGAGCCCGTGCAGCACTTCCCCGCGGGCCCTGCGCGCGATGGTCTGCGCTTCGAGCGCGAGACGATCGTGAAAGGAGTGGACACCGATGCAACGATCCTCGCGTGGGCCGAAGCACGCACGCCACTCGGCGACGTGCTGCCGAACCCCAATGCACGCGCCATCGGTTTTTCTGGGCTCGTCTACGTCGATGCCGACGGCGATGGTCGCGTGAACGTCCCCTCGAAACACTGAGCACAGCGCACCCCGAATGACGCTTCTTTGCCTACAGAAGCGCGAAGCTCACGCGATCTCGAGCTTGGAACGATTCATCCATGGAGCTAGGTTGGTGGAAAAGGGTACGTGAGGCATGAGGGTTTGGATGCTCGCGTACGCGTCGAAGGGGGAACGTAGACATGGGTGCAGTACTCCCATTGTGCAGGGCTTTCTTTCGTAGCGGGGGAGCGCTGATGCTTGCATGCACAAGCGCGTGCATGCTGTCGTGGGACACGTCGTCGTCTCAGGCGGGGCTCGATGCGGACCGGAAGATCCTGGGGACGATCTCGGGCCTCGCCGGCTCGGGTTTGGTGCTGACGAACGCATCCGGTGACGAGGTGTACCCCGAGCCCGGTGCCACATCGTTCGAGTTTCCGATCCGCAAAGGCCAGAGCTACGCGGTGACGGTGAAATCACCGCCCCGTTCGCCGGTCCAAAATTGCGTGGTGGCCAACTCCGTGGGCACGGGCGACGGGCAAGACGTGACCAACGTCGTCGTGGTGTGCACCACCCTCGGCTTCACCGTGAATGCCGAGGTGCGCGACTTGATGGGATCTTTGGCCCTGTCGAACGGCGTCGACACCTTGGTGGTGCAACGCGACGGCGTGCAGGCCTTCCCGCCACTGCGAAAAGGACAGAGCTACGCGGTGACGATCGCGTCGCAGCCGAGCAACCAGCAATGCACCGTGACGGGTGGAAGCGGCGTGATGGACGAAGCGGACGTGGTCGTGCCCATTCGCTGCATCGATTCGTTCGTCGAGGGATTCGACGCCTCGCCGGTGCTTCCGTCGGGCTGGAAGGTGGCCCTCATCACGGCCTCCGGCAGCACCCTCTGGCACGTGTCCAACGACGGCGCCGACTCGGCACCGAACTGTGCGCGCGTCTCCGGAGCGGCGACCACGCTCGACATGGCGCTGGTGAGCCCTGCGATTGCGATCGTGGGTGAAAACCCGCAGGTGAAGTTTCGTCACGCCTACATGGCGGAGGCCGGGTACGACGGCGCCGTACTGGAGATTCAAGTCGAGGACGGGGCCTGGGTGGACATCGAGGCCGCGGGCGGGAGCTTTTCGTCGGCCGGCTACACGGGCATGATCACCAGTGGGTTCGGCGTCCGGCCCCCCCTCGCCGGCCGAAATGCGTGGACCGGAAACTCCGGGGGCTACGTCACCACGGTCGCCAATCTTCCGCCAAAATTGGCGGGAAAGAAGGTGACCCTGCGATGGCGCTGGGGAAACGATGGCAGCGGCACGGCTGCGGGGAGCGGCTGGCGCATTGACAATGTCGCCGTCTACCGTTGAACATTCGCGCATGCAGACGCGCATGAGGTTGGTGCTTGCGGTGTGTGCCGTGACGTTGGGCACCAGCTCGGTGGCTTCCATGGCCTGGGCGCAAACGGGGGATGCGGCTTCGGCGCAGGCGCTGTTCGACGAGGGGCAGGCGCTGATGAAGCAGCGCCGCTTTGCCGAGGCGTGCGCGAAGTTTCAGAGCAGCCATCGCCTCGAGCCCAGGCCGGGCACGGCGCTCAACCTGGCCGACTGCTACGAGGCCAACGGGCAGACGGCGAGTGCGTGGGCGCGCTACGTGGAGGCCTCGGAGATGGCGGCACGCGAGAACCAACGCGAGCGCGAACGGTATGCACGCGACCACGCGAAGGCGCTTTTGCCGAAGCTGGCCAAGCTTTCGGTCAAGTCGAATGGGCTGCCGTCCGGTGCGGTGGTCAAGCGCGACGGGGTCGTGCTCGACATGGCCATGCTGGGGAGCGCGGTGCCCGTCGATGCGGGCGAGCACACCGTGGATGTCGAAATCGGCGGAAGGCCGGTGTGGTCGACCAGCGTGAAGGTTGCACCGTCCACGAGCGCCGAGGTGCAGGTTCCCGACAAGAACGATCCGCTCTGGGCGACCGCGGCCGCCGCAGCGCCACCACCGGCGCCGACCAAGGACGCCGAGCGACCGGCGCCCGCGGCGACGAACGAACCCGTATCTCCCCCGCCCCCGGCCAAGACGTGGTCGACACAACGGACGCTCGCCGTGGTGGCGGCCGGCGTGGGCGTGGTGGGGCTCGGTGCGGGCACCTTCTTTGCGCTCAGCGCGAATTCGAAGTGGTCCGACGCAAAGGATCAATGCCAGCCCAATGGCTGCCCGCGCGACAGCGTCGACAAGGGCAACGACGCGCGAAGCCAAGCCAACGTGGCCACCGCGGCCTTCATCGTGGGGGGTGTGGCGCTGGCTGGCGCGGGGGTTCTCTGGTTTACCGCGCCCTCGTCGGAGCGTGGCGCGGGCGTGGGCATCGTCCCGATGGGGGATGCGCGCAGCGGCACCGCCGGCCTGATGGCGCACGGCCGTTTCTGAGTCGCGTCTGTCGCGTTTACTGACGCGACTTGAGGACGCTTTCCTTGAGGTCCTTCGTCTCCTGCGTCGGACGCGGGCGCGGCGTGGCCGGCTTCTCCGTCTTCTCCTTCGCCACCGACGCGGCGGGCGGAGGCTCCGGGGCTTGCTGCGCCGATGCCGATGCCGGCGGCGGCGGTGGTGCGGGAGGCTCCACGGTGATGACCGACGCGGGCGACGACGCCGAGGGCGCTGCATGCGTCGCGGGTGCCGGCTCGTGCTTCTTCGCGAACACGGCCACCACCGCACCGACCACCGAGAGCGCCACCACGACGCCGACGAGGATGGCCACGGCCACCGGCCATGGAAAACGCTTCTTTTGGCCCGATGCCGTGACCGCCGAAACGGCGGAGTGGGTCTGCATCCCCACCGTCAACGGCGTCTGCGTGAACGACGTCGCATTGGGCGGCAGCTTGTAACCCGTGAGGCGCACGGCACGTTCCACGCTGCGGTTGGCGTGCCCCGTCCCAAATGGCGCAATGGCCACCGCGAGTTCGGCCACCGTCGCAAAGCGCTCGTCCGGATTTTTGCGCAAGCACCGCGAAATCGCCTCGTCGAGCACCGGCGGCACGTGCGGCATCCACGCGCGCAGCGGCACGTGCTGCTGCAGCAGCACCGCGGCAACCATTTCCGCCTCGGACTGCGCCTGAAAGGGCCGTTGGCCGGTCATGAGCTCGTACAGAATGGCCCCGAGCGACCAAATGTCCGTGCGCCCGTCGACGTCCTTCGGCGAGCGGCATTGCTCCGGCGATGCGTAAGCCGGTGAGCCCAAGAACGCCGTCGTGCCGGTCATGGCCAGGCGATCGCCCGACTCGTCGAGCGCGTTCTGCGCCTTGGAAATGCCGAAATCGAGCAGCTTGACCACACGCTCGCCGTCGGCGCGGTTGGCCAAAAAGAGATTCGCCGGCTTGAGATCGCGGTGCACGATGCCGAGTTGGTGCGCCTCGGCCACCGCATCGATGGCCTGGAGCACGTAGTCGATGGCCACCGCCGGCGGCAGAGGACCGTCCTCGGCCAGCACCATCTTCAGGTCGCGCCCCTCGAGGAGCTCCATGACCATGTACGGCGAGCCCGTTTCGAGCTTGCCCACGTCGATCACCCGGGCCACGTGCTCACTGCGCAATCGGCTCGCCGCGCGCGCCTCCTGCATGAAGCGCTCGACGAGGGCGGGGCGGTGCACCTGCTCGGCACGAATGAACTTCAGCGCAACGTGCTGCCCCAGATCTAGATTGAGCGCTGCGACCACCATGCCCATGCCGCCGTGACCGAGCAACCGCTCGACTCGGTACTTCCCGAGGAGGACGGTTCCCGCGGGAAACGTTTCATTCGGCAGTTGCATGGCCATGCTTGGATCTTTCGTCCCAGCGTGAATCATACCGTACTGTGGGCCGCATGAGATCCGACCCGCGCATTTTCATCAGCGGCCCCCTCCCCGGCCGCGCCGTCGAGCAGGTCCAAGAGGCTGGAATCGTCGTTTTGGGGAAGACAGGCGTCGGTGTGCGCGACGAAGAATTCCTCGCGGAAGGGGCCTCGTTCGCGGCCATCATGACGCTGCTGACGGATCGGGTCGACGCGGCCCTGCTCGAGCGCCTCCCCGCCCTGCGCCTCGTCGCCAATGTGGCCGTTGGAACGGACAATATCGACCTCGCCGCTTGCGCCGCACGCAACGTCGTGGTGACGAACACCCCGGGCGTGCTCACGGAGGCCACGGCCGATTTGGCCTTCGGGCTTTTGCTTGCCGCCTCGCGCCGCATTGCCGAGGGCGATCGCATGGTTCGTTCGGGCGGTTTTCAGGGGTTTCGCTTCGATACGTTGGTCGGCGCCCCGGTGCATGGCTCGACGTTGGGCATCGTGGGGTTCGGGCGGATCGGCCAGGCCATGGCCCGGCGCGCGCGCGGCTTCGGGATGCATGTACTCTACACGCAGAGGTCGCGCTTGAATCCGAACCTGGAGCAAGCGCTGGGCGCAACGTACGTGTCGATGGAGGAGCTGTTCGCGCAGTCCGACATCGTCTCCCTGCATTGCCCGCTCACCGAAGAGACGAAAAACCTGGTGTCCGCGAAGCTTCTTTCAACGATGCGGCCCGGATCCATTCTGATTAACACGGCACGGGGGGCCTGCGTCGACGAGGCGGCGCTGGCCGCGGCCCTGCGCGAGGGACCGCTGGGGGCGGCCGGGCTGGATGTGTTCGCCCGCGAGAGCACCACTTCTGTGTCGATCGACACAGAATTATTGGCCTGCAAAAACGTGGTGTTCACGCCCCACATCGCCAGCGCAGACCTCGCCACCCGCGTGGCCATGGCCGAAACGGCGGCGAAGAACCTGGTGGCGTTCTTCCAGGACGGAAATCCACCGAATGTGGTGCGCTACTGACTTAAAGACAATAACCGCCGCCGCAGCTACCATGGAGGGTGCCATGACCGACACCGTGAAGTACCCGCGCCTTCTGGAACCTCTCGATCTGGGGTTCACCACCATCCGAAATCGCGTGCTCATGGGATCGATGCACGTCGGCTTCGAGGATCGGAGCGCGCGCTTCGATAAGTTGGCGGCGTACTTCGCGGCGAGGGCACGCGGTGGGGTCGGCATCATGGTGACGGGCGGCTTTTCGCCCAACCGCGAAGGGTGGCTTTACCCCTTCGCGTCCAAGCTCTCATCGCCTGGCGAGGTGGCGCCGCACCGGGCCATCACCCTGGCCGTGCACGCGGAGGGCGGGAAAATCTGCCTGCAGCTGCTCCACGCGGGCCGATACAGCTACCACCCGCTGTCGGTGTCGGCGAGCGCGATCAAGTCGCCGATCAACCCGTTCAAACCGCGGGCGCTGTCGGAGCGGGGCATCCGCCGCCAGATCGACGACTTTGCCAACGCGGCGGCGCTCGCGCGGGACGCCGGCTACGACGGCGTCGAGATCATGGGCTCGGAGGGCTACTTCATCAACCAGTTCACCTGCCGGCGCACCAACCGGCGCACGGACGCGTGGGGTGGCTCGGTGGAGAACCGCACGCGGTTGCCGGTGGAGATCGTCGAGCGGGTGCGCAAGGCCGTGGGGCGGGATTTCATCGTGATTTATCGGCTGTCGATGCTCGATCTGGTCGACGGCGGCAACACGTGGGACGAGGTCGTCTACCAAGCGAAGGCCATCGAGAAGGCAGGGGCCACGATCATCAATACGGGCATCGGCTGGCACGAGGCGCGGGTGCCGACGATTGTCACGTCGGTGCCGCGGGCGGCCTTCACGTTCGTGACCGAGCGGCTGCGCAAGGAGGTCCGGATCCCGGTGGTGGCGACGAACCGGATCAATCGGCCCGAGGTGGCCGAGGAGCTGCTCGCGCGCGGTGCCTGCGACATGGTGTCGATGGCGCGACCGCTGCTCGCCGATCCGGAGTTCGTGCGCAAGGCGGCGTCGGGGCGCGAGGACGAGATCAACACGTGCATCGCGTGCAACCAGGCGTGCCTCGATCACACCTTCAGCATGAAGACGGCCTCGTGCCTGGTGAATCCGCGGGCCTGCCGCGAGACGGAGCGCTCCTTCTTGCCAGCGGTGCCCGCGCGTCGTTCGCGGCGGCTGGCCGTGGTGGGCGCGGGACCGGCGGGGCTGGCCTTCTCGGTGGAGGCCGCGCGGCGAGGACATGCGGTGACGTTGTTCGAGGCGGCGCCGGACATCGGCGGCCAGTTCAACATGGCGAAGAAGATTCCCGGCAAGGAGGAGTTCGTCGAGACGCTGCGCTATTTTCGGCGGCAGCTGGAGTTGTCCGGCGTGACGGTGAAGCTGGGCACGCGCGCGACGGCGGACGAACTTTTGGGCTTCGACGAGGTGGTGCTGGCCACGGGCGTGACGCCGCGCATGCCGCGCATTCCGAACATCGAGCATCCCAAGGTGCTGTCGTATGTCGATGTTTTGCTGCACGAGAAGCCGGTCGGAAAGACTGTGGCCATCGTGGGTGCGGGCGGCATCGGCTTCGATGTGGCGACATACTTGACGCATGCCACGCACGCGCACTCGTCGACCTTGGATGCGAAGCGGTGGCTCGCCGAGTGGGGCGTGGATCCCGAGGTGCACGCGCCGGGCGGTGTCGAAGGTGTGGCGCGGCAGGAGTCTCCGCCGACACGCAAGGTGTACTTGCTCCAGCGAAAGAAGGAGTCGCTCGGCAAGGGGCTCGGCCGCACCAGCGGGTGGGTGCACCGTGCGGCGTTGAAGGGCAAGGGCGTCGAGATGATCCCCGGCGTGAGCTACGACAAGGTGGACGATGCGGGGCTGCACATCACGGTACGTGGCGCGCCTCGGGTGCTCGCCGTCGACAACGTGGTGATCTGCGCGGGGCAAGAGCCGCTGCGCGCGTTGAAGGAGCAACTGGAACAGCGCGGGGTTCGCGTGCGGGTGGTCGGCGGCGCCGACGTGGCCGCGGAGCTCGACGCGAAGCGGGCGATTCTGCAGGCGACGGAGCTGGCGGCTTCGGCGTAACTAACGGATGGGCAGGCCGAGCTCGCGCAGCTCGGCCTCGCGGAGCGGGAGCTCTTCGCTCATGAAGTACTCATCGAGTGGCGGCGGCTTCGCCGACGTTCCCGAGAGCATGGCGTGCACCTGGCCGCGGTGATGGATCTGGTGCGTGGACAGGTGCAGCAACGTGTCGGCCACCGTTTCACGCTGGATGTGATCGACGCGCTCGAGCTCGATTTTCGTGGCAAGATCCGCCTCGGTGAGCCGGTCGACGAAGGCGACGAGCCGCAGGTCCGACGCCCGCTGCGCCGCCGCGAGCCCGGCGACCTCGGGAAAGCCGCGAAACGGCATCCGGTCGGCAAAGAGGCTGCGCCCCTTCCCGCCCCGTTCCAACGCGTCGACGTAGTACCAGTCCACCGTCAGAATGTGGTTCAACGTCTCCGGGATGGACGGAAAGAAACTCGTCCGAGCCGCCTCGTACTCCTCCCGCGACAGCTGCGCACAGACCCTGTGCAAGCGGAGATTCGACCAAGCATTGTTGGCCGCAAGGCCACGAAACAGAGCCAGCGTGTTCATGGTCTTCACCTGCTTCTGCAGCAGTCCTAGTCGCACACGAACAGGGTGGGCTGAGAGGGACTCGAACCCTCGACCTACGGATTAAAAGTCCGCAGCTCTACCGACTGAGCTATCAGCCCTTTTCGCAACCGGCGGACTCTATTAGCCGCATCAGGTCGGAAACACCACCCGAAAGTCGCTCAGCCCCTGAACAAATGAGATCTTGAACGATCTTGCGGGGGCCGAGCGGCAGGCGCGCTCAAGAAGGTGCAAGCCGCGGGTGCGGCCGCGGCCCCATGGTCCAGCACGGAGGAACGAAGAATGAACATCGGGATCATTGGGACGGGGATGGTGGGCGAGGCGCTGGCAACCAAGTTGGTCCAGCTCGGGCACGCCGTGAAGATGGGCGCGCGGTCGGCGACGAACGAGAAGGCAGCGGCGTGGGTGAAGAACGCCAGCGGCAACGCGAAGGGTGCATCGCACGGGACGTTCGCGGAGGCTGCAAGCTTTGGCGAGGTGGTTCTCAATTGCACGAGCGGGGCGGTGTCGCTCGAGGCGCTGCAGGCCGCGGGGCCGGAGGCGCTGCGCGGCAAGATCCTCATCGACGTGGCGAACCCGCTCGGAGCACCGGATCACGGACTTCCCATTCTCGGGCTCGCGGGCAAAGACTCGTTGGGCGAGCAGATTCAGCGTGCGTTTCCGGAGACGCGGGTGGTCAAGACGCTCAACACGATCAACGTCGACGTCATGGTGAATCCGCGCGCGATTGCCGGTGGCGACCATGCGCTGTTTCTCTGTGGAAACGATGCCGCGGCCAAGGCCTCGGTGCGGGAACTTTTGGCGACCTTCGGGTGGAAGGAGTTCATCGATCTGGGCGATATCACCGCGGCACGCGGAACGGAGTCGTACTTGCCGCTCTGGCTGCGGCTCATGAAGTCGCTGGGGACGGCGGCGTTCAACATCAAGGTCGTGCGCTGAGTTCCTCGTGAAGGCGGCGCGCTCGGCGACCGTATTCTCCGGGGGTCATGCCCTCGATGCGCTTGAAGTGGCGATTCAAGTGGCTCTGATCGGCGAAACCCACCGCGGTGGCCGTCGCCGCCGCCGTGGTGCCCGCTCGAAGAAGAAGGCGCGCGTGGTGGATGCGTAGAAGCACCTGGTAGGCATGCGGCGGGAAGCCGACTTCGCCGGTGAAGGCGCGTACCATGGCGAACTTGTTCATCCCGACCAGCGCCGCCAATTCATCGAGGGGCACCTCCCGCGCGTAGCAGGCGTCGAGGTGCTCCTTGAGCGTGCGCACGACCTCGTACTGGCCGGCCTTTTTCTTCGCCAGGGCATCGCGGCGGTGCTGCGCGAGGAGCGCCTGCGCCTTCGGCTGCGTGGCCTCGTCCGGCACGTAGATGCGCACGCACAGATCCGGCGCGTCGCGCGTGCTCAGGTTTTCGGCCTGGAAGACCAGCTTGCCGAGGGCGCCCTTGTTGAAGACCTTTCGGCCCGAGGCCAGGAGCGGCTGCAAAGGTTCGTGCGTCCAGAAAGTTTGGAACTCGGCGCTGCGCGGCAAGAGCAGCTCCGGCACCTCGAGAAGCCATGGGTCGGCCGGCGATGCTTCGATGGCCGCGCGCAGTTCCTCCACGGCCGCACGGGCCTGCTCCTCCCAGTTGTCCATGAGCTCGCGCACGTCGGGCTGCGTGAAGAGGAACACGAACGAGTTTCGCCGCTCCGGCGCGATGGTGGAGCAGCGAAAGAGCGCTTCGCAGGCCTCGTTCCAGGCGAGAACGTCGAGCCGCCGGCCGGTCACGTACGCCGGGTAGAGCGCGAGACCATCGAGCAAGCGGCGCAGGCTCGCGGGCACCGGCTCGGCGCGGACGGTGGCGAGGGCGAGCGCTTTGCCCAGGCCCGCCAGCTCGAAAACGCGCGCCCGCGGGCCCGGCAAGAGCTCGAGGGCGTCGCAGATCCAACGCAGCGCCGTGGCGGAGAGGCCGATGTTGCGGCCCTCCTCCACCCAGCCGTACCACGAGGCTCCGACCCCTGCCCTCTCGGCGATGGCCTCCGGGGTGGCGCCGGCGCGCACGCGCGCCTTGCGCAAAAGGTCACCCAACGTGCGGCGCGGGGAATTCGGTGCGTCGGTCACCCACGCATCATCGCATGTACGTCTTCACCACGTCGATCAGCTCGCGGGCGGCGCGCGACTTGGCGTTCTTGCCGTCGGGATCCACCATGTGCGAGCGGACGTGCCCCTCGAGCACCTCGGCGGTGAGGCTCCCGATGGCACCGCGGCACGCGGCGAGCAGCTGCATCACCTCGCCGCACTCGCGCTCTTCTTCCAAGGCGCGTTCGACGGCCTCGATTTGGCCTTTGATGCGACGTACGCGCTGCAGGAGCTTCACTTTGTTGCGTGCTGTGTGGGCCATCGCCATATACTATACCCCCCATGGTATCTTTGGTCGATAGGCTCCGTCACGAACACGACCACGGCGCCCGGGCTTCGGAGCACGAAACGCGCACGCGATGGGTCGTTGCGCTCACGTGCCTCATGATGGTGGGCGAGCTTCTCGTCGGCTATTGGAGCCATTCGCTGGCCCTCACCGCGGATGGATGGCACATGGCCACGCACGCCGGGGCGCTGGGCATGGCCTCGTTTGCCTACTGGTTCGCGCGCACGCGCTCACGCGAAGCGGTGTTCAGCTTTGGAACGGGCAAGGTGCACGCACTGGCGGGCTACACGAGCGCCGTTCTCCTGGCGGTCGTCGCTCTGTGGATGATGTACGAGTCGGCGGTGCGCTTGCGCGCGCCCGTGCCCGTGGCCTTCGGCGAGGCGCTTCCCGTCGCGATCGTCGGGCTCCTGGTAAACCTCGCCAGCGTCAAGCTTTTGGATCATGGCCACGATCACGATCATCATGACGACCATGATCACGATCACCATCATGGCGATCACAATTTGCGCGCGGCCTACCTGCACGTGCTCGCGGATGCGTTCACCAGCCTGCTCGCGATTTTCGCGCTGGTGGGCGGCAGGTACCTGGGTTGGTGGTTCCTCGATCCGTTGATGGGCGTGGTGGGCGGCGTTGTAATTGCACGGTGGAGCCTGGGGCTTTGCCGTGGGGCGGCGAAGCAGCTGCTCGACATGGTGCCTTCGCGGGAGCTCGCGGCACGGGTGCGGAAGCACTTGGAGGAGGTGCCGGGAACGCGCGTGGTGGATCTTCACCTGTGGGAGCTGGGCCCGCATGCGCAGGCGTGCCTGGCCACGGTCATCTCGGAGGAGCAGCGTTCACCGCTCGACTACGGCGAGCTGCTGCGGCAGCGCGAAGGGCTCGCCCACGTCACCATCGAGGTGCATCAAGCTTGAGGGGCCTCGGCCGCCTTCACCCGACGGCCGCTCACCAGGACTTCTTCGCGACCGGATTCGTCGACGCGGCGCACGAGGCGGTAGGTCGTGTTGCCCTCGGCGCGGGCGACCTCGGGGGCGGCGATGAGCAGCTGCAGGTCCAGGTTCTGGCATAGGTCGAAGAGGACGCCGAGGTTGTCTTGCGAGAGGCGGTTGGCCTCGTCGAGAAAGAGAAACCGCAGCGAGCCCGTTTCGCGCTTTTGGTGGAGCAGGTTCGCATCGCGCTCCCACTCGGTGAGGATCACCATCATGAGCGCGGCGCCAACCCCGATGGCCTCCCCGGTCGAAAGGCGCGTGGGCGAGGCGGATTCCCAGCCGGGCGCGCCTTCACCATTGCCCGAGGCGGCATGCGCTCCGGCGCTGTTGCGCTGGATTTCCACGCTCAGCTCGAGGTATTCGCGGTAGTCGAGGATGCGCTGGCCTCCGGTGCGGCCGCCGCCGCCGTAGCGCCGGAAGATCTCGTTGAGCGCTTCTTCGATGGGCAGGGTCGTCTGAAAGAGCAGCTCTTGGACGGCGCCCTCGCGCAGGGCGCGGAGGATCTGTTCCATCTTGTCGATGCGCTTCATCTCCACGCGAATGGCGCTGACGTTTCCGAAGCGGATACCGTGGAGACTTTGATTCAGCCTTCGCACTTGGCTCTTCGCGCGGCGGAGGCGCACGTCGATGCCGCGGGCCACGTCCTCCGAGGCGCCGCGCAGATCGGTCTCTTGGCGACCGAGGCGCTCTTCCAAAAGAGAAAGGTGGTCGCGCAAGCGCAGGAGCGCCTCCAGCGGGTCCTCCACCTCGGCTACTTGGGGCGGGAGGCATCGCTTGAGAACGTCGCGCACGGTGAGCCAGGCGTCGAGGTAGGCATTGGCATCGAGGAACTCGCCCACCTGCGCCGCGCTTTCGGCGTTGCCGCGCGAGCCGCGGAGGCGGTCGACCAGGAGCTCGCCCTTGCCGCGCGCCTCGGGCCAGAGGTCGGCGCTCGACCGGCCGCGGTACGAGACGGCCACCCGCGACGAAACGGCGTGTGAGAGGACCCCGGCTTCCGAGGCGGCGCGCTCGAGAAGGGTCCACTGCTCGCGCGCCGGCAGGACCTCTTTTTCCACGGCGGTGGCCTGCGATGCGGCCGACGTGGCGCCGCGCTGCGCCTGCAGACGGCGCTCGTCGAGCAGGGCCAGATCCGTGGCCAGCCGGCGTTCCTCGTGCTCGAAGACCTTGCGCTCGGCTTCGATCTCCGCGATGCGCCGGTTCGTCGCGGCGGCGGCTTCCTCGGAGAGATCGCTCAGGCCTTCCGCGGCGAGTTCGACCGCCGCGCGCTCGTGGTGCGCACGAACGGCCATGTGCTCGGCATCGGCCTTCTGCTGCACGGTGGCGGCCCGCTCCCACGCGGCTTCCGCCGCGCGGAGCGCCTGCTCCTCGGCCTCCAAGGCGGCGCGGGCGTTCTTGCGCTGCTCCTCCAGCGCCGGCACGATGGCCTTTTGCTCGGCCAACGCGCGCTCGGCATCGGTAAAGCGGAAGGCGGCGCGGTTTTCCACCACCTCCGCCAGCGCGGTCAGGGCCACGAACAGGCGATCGCGCTCTTCGTCGAGCTCGCGGCGACGCGCCTCCAAGGCGGCCCGCTCGTCGTCGGCCGCGAGGGTCGGAGGGTGACGCAACACCTCCACGAGCTCCGCCAAGGTGCGGCGATCGTCTTCGGTGCGCCGCAGCTCCTCGCGCGCACTCTCGACGGCGTCGCTTTGCGACTCGAGCTCCGCGGTGCGGGCGGCGTAGTCGGGCGGCGCCAGGAGGTACGCGTCGCCGAGAAGCGCGCGCAGGGCGGCGATGCGCGTTCGAAGCGCGCCCTCGCGCTGCCGCAGGGCGCGCACCCGTGACTCGGCCTCGTCCTCGAGCTGCGCGAGGGTGTCCATCTCGTGGCGAAGTTGCGCGAGGGCCTCGCTTGGATCGCCGCCCTCGAAGGTCGACCAATCGGCGGCGAGATCGTCGGCGTCGCGCTTGGCTTCGTCGAGGCTGCGCGCCCGGGAAAGGGTGGCCTCGATGTCGCGCTCGAGGCCCACGGCCTCCTGGCGCAGCTCGGCGGCGCGGCGTTCGCGGGCGCGACGGCCGAGCGACGGATGGTCCGGCACGCGTGTCACGCGGATGCCGAAGGACTCCTGGACGAACACATCGTCGCCGCGCCGGGTGGGCTTTCGCTCGTCGAGCCCCAGCGCGGCGTGCGCGTTCACCAGCAGAACGCTGTTCATGGTGCGCGGGTACTTCGACAACGCCGCCGCCGCGCCCTCGGGATCGTCGACGATGAGCGCGTTCTCCAGCGGCCCCAATTGCGCTTGCAGCATGGCCGCCTCCTCCGGGTCGAGCTCCTCGAAGCGGCTCGCGAGCAGCTCCGCATCGAGTTCGTCGCGAAGGCTCAGAAGGTCCGCATCGAAGGCGCCGCCGGCGGCGTCGAGCGCGTTGGCCTCGCGCAGGCGCGCCTCGTGGAGCTCTTTCTTCTCGGTCAGGGCGGCGCGCTCGCGCTCGGCGTCCGAGGCGAGTCGATCGCGCGCGGGCGCGATGCTTTCGCGGCGGCGAAGGGGCATCTCGAGGCGCTTTTCCAGCGCTTCCAGCTTGGGCGCGCCGGCGGCCCACCGCTCGGCGCGCCGCGCGAGCTCGGTGGCCTCCGCGCGCAGGCGACGGAGCGTGCGCTGCGTCTCCTCGCGGCGCGTCGATTCGGTGCGCAGCTCGTCTTCCGCGGCCCGAAGCTCGGTCTCGGTGGCGTCGAGGTGTCGCTGGACGGCGTGCGCCGGCGCCTCGTCGGGGCCGGGCTCGATGGAGAGCTCGAGCGCCCGTGCGCGCGCCTTCGCCTGCTGCTCGGCCAGCCGCCGCGCGCGCGCCAGCTCGGCCGCCGTCTCCGTGGGCCGCTCGACTGACGTCTTCAAGTCGGCGAACCGCGCGAGGGCGGCGCGCGCTCGGTCGTGGGCGCCTTCGGCCGCGGCGTTGCCCGCACCGGCCGTGAGCGCGGCGAGCGCGCGAAGGGCGCGATCGTATTCCTCCTGCCGCACGGCGACCGATTCGCGATCGCGGTCGAGCCGCGAGCGCTCCAGGTCGACTTCGCCGAGGCGCGCGCGCGTTCGCTCGAGGGCCCCCACGACGGCATGTTCGTCCTCGGCCAGCGCAAGCTCTCCGAGGGCGGTGCGCGCCTCCTCGAAGCGGCTTCGCACGCGGCGGTGCGCATGCGCGTTGCGGTGGAGCTCTTCGAGGCCTTTCTCGAGATCGCCCACGCCAGTGGCCGCGCGATCGTAGGCATCGCGCGCCCGATCGCGTTCGAGCCTTCGCGCCTCACGCGCCTTGGTCGCGACCTCGTAGGCCTCGCGTGCGGTGCGTGCGTCTTCGGCTTTGCGTAAGAGCTCGCGTTCCAGCTCGGCGATGCGAAGGTGCACGCTGCGGGCGCGCGCCATCTTGCCGGCGCGAACGTGGGCCTCCTCGAGCAGGCGCTTCGTTTCGGCGAGACGGGCGGCAAAGAGCTCGTGCTTTTGCTTCGCCTCGGCGATGTCCGCCTCCAGGCCGCGCACGCCGCGGGCGGCCTCCGCCGAGGCGGCGCGAGCCTCCTCCAGGCGCCCGGCGGCCTCGTTGGCACGCTCGCGGGTCGCGGCCACCGCGGCGGCGAACATCGCCTGGCCCGCATCGAAGATGCCGCTGATCTCGTGCTCGAGGTGGCGAGACTCGCGAACCTCCGTGCGCGTCCGGTTGCACGCATCGAGGTTGCCTCGCATGCGCGACAGCGTGTCGGAGAGGCCGCTCTCTTCTTTGAGCAAGAAGGAACGAAGCTCCGTGGTGAGCGCGCGCGAGATGCCGCCGGTCATGCTCGTGCGGAGCATCTCGTTCAGCTTGTTCCGGTCCTCGTCGGTGGCCATCCGCAGCGGCGTAATGCCGTGCTCGAACAAGGCGGCGAAGTACTCCTTGGCGGTCGCGAAGACGTCGATTTTGCCGGCGAGGCGCGCCACGCCCTCGCGCAGCTCCGTGAGCTCGGGCACCTCGTCGTGCTCGCCGCGCGACAAGAGAAAGAGTTCCTTCAGGCTGCCCTGGAGGTCGACGTCTTTGATCAAGAAGGGCGTGAGCACGATGGTGGGCTCCGCCTTTCGCTCGAGGTGGACGCCAGCGATGAACTTCTTCGGCCCGACCTCGATCTCCAGCGCCGCATACGACGGGCGGCCTTGCTCACCCAGGCGCCCCCAGATGCCGCGGTCGCCGCCGGTGGCGCTGCTCTCGCCCAGGTTGGTGAAGCGCAGGCGCGTCATGTCCGGCAGGAGCACGACGTAGGCGGCGATCATCACCGTCGTCTTCCCTGCCCCGTTGGCGCCTTCGAGCGCTGTCACGTGGCGATCGAAGAGGTAGCGCTCGTAGAAGACTCCCTTCCAGTTCACCAGGGCGAGCGCGGTCGCCCGCGCCCGCATCATGATGGGTCACCCGATTCGTCGTCGGGGGCGGGCTCGGACTCGGACTCCGATTCGGATTCCGACTCCGACGCGGATTCCGATTCCGATTCCGAATCGGGTTTGGATTCTGGCGCGGATTCCGACGTGGGTTCGGATTTGGGCTCTGATTCCGAATCGGACTCCGATTCTTCTTCCGAGGGGTCCTCCTCGGCCAGAACCAGTTCGCCTTCGGCCACCAGACGCGCGAGGGCGGCTTCGGGGGCCTTCGTTCCGCGGACCGGCTCGGCGAAGCGCATCAGTGCGGATCGCAAGCGAATGCGATCCTCCTCGACGACTTCCACGAAGCCCAAGGTGGCGAGGCGGCGCAACGCCTCGGCGACCTTGTTTCGCACCGTCTCTTGGGCGACGCGCTCGTCGTATTTTTTTCGCTTCGGGTTCATCACCCGCACCAGTGCATCGGCCCCCACCACGCCCGCCAGGTGGCCGAGCACCTGCTCGCGGGTCACCGTGCCGCCCTGCTCGAGGGTCGCCGGCTCCAAATAGAGAAGCGTCAGCGCTTGCCCCACCAGCATTTCGCCGGACGAAAGGTGACGCTTGCCGAGCGCGTCCCCCGTGGGAAGCAGGTAAAAATAGCCATCGCTTCGATGAATGAGCTCGCACCCGAAGCGACGGTACAGCGGCTCCAGATGATCCTCGGCGTCGACGAGGAACGTGTACCAGGCCACGTCGTCCCGATCGATGTGCCGCCCGCGTCGCAGCGCGAGATCCACGTCGGGGTACGCCTCGTCGAGGATGACGTCCTCGAGCCGCACGAACCGCGGGCTGCCGTCCGAGCTCACGAGGCCTCCTTCTCGGGCTCGGCGGCCACGCGCACCGTCCATTCCTCGATCATGAGGCCATCCTGCATCGGCACCCACGCGCGCTCCGCCATCCCCTCCGGATCGCCCAAGCGGGCCACAGCCTGCGCCACGCGGCCGGTGGTGACGAAGCGCTCCTCCTCCGCCACCTCCGCGATGACCCGTTCCGTGACGGTGCCCAGCGCACGCGCCCCGTCGGCGATCGCACCGCGCACGCGCTCCTCCAGAATCGCCTGCGGATTCTCCGCCGGCGCATCGGCGAGGCCTTGCTCGCGCTCCTTGCGCGGACGGCGCACGGTCGGCTTCTCCTCCGGCGGGATCTCCACCTCGCGCAGAAGACGAATCGGCGGCGCACTCGCCAAGGTCAGCGCAAACTGCTTGCCCGCCGTTCCCGCCAAGTGCTCGCGCAGGCGATGCGTCAATGTGCGCGCCGGATCCAGGCGAACCACATCGCGCAAGTAGCGGTGCACGTATTGGTAATACTCGGACCACGCTCGCTGCCGCGCCGATCCCCAGGCGGCAATGCGGTCCACCTGATCGACCACGGTGCGTGCCGCCCCCTCGGCATCGGCCACCCCGGCCTCCGCGGCCACCTCCTGGACGTCTTGAAGCAGCGACTGCAATTGGTGCGTGTCGCGCAGCAGGATCTGATTCAGCTCGCTCAAGGTGCCGCTGCTCGACTCGAGGAGCTCCTGGCATCGCGCCACCGCCCCGAACCAGTCCGCGTGGAGCAACCCTGCAATTTCGCGCTGGAAGTCCTCCTGCTGCAGGTCGAAGCCGCACTGCCGGCGCTCGATGCCGTTGGCCAGATCGCCCATGGTGACGCGCAGCGGGCTGATGACGCCCATGCGCCACTCTTCCTCCGTGCGCGCCGACTTGGCGGCGGTGAGGATCTCGCCCAGGCCCACGAGAAGGCTGCGCGTGAGCACGGTCAGGCTATCGCGCGTGAGGGTGTCGTCCTCGAGAAAAAATTCGATGATGCCGTTGGCCAGGCGGGTGAGCGCGTATTCGCCCGCGCGAACGATGCCGGCGCCGTCGACCCGCGCAATCATCCGCTGCTCGCGCAGCCTGCGAATGGCATGCGTGGAGCGTCGCTGCTTCGCGGGCTGCCCTGGTTCGGCGGCGGCCGCCATCACGGCCTCCACCTGCTCGAACACGTCCGCCAGCTGCTCCTCCGAGAAGGACGTCAGGGCCGCGTTCTCGGCCTGCAGATGAAGCGCCGCGAGAAAGCACAGGTCCAGCGTCGAAAGATCGAGCGATGGCCCGCGCTGGGCGAGCGAAGCAAGAACGCGGTTCGGATTCACGGCCAGGAGACCGTGACAGATAGCAGCTTTTTACCTCTTGGTCGCCGTCACCAGGGACCCGCTGCCGATGGACGTGAGCTCGAGCCCGGCGCTTTTCAGCACCGGTTCCAGCTCGAATCGCCGAAGATGGGCCACCCCGGCCAGGTCCAGCGCCAACACCCCGCCCGGCGCGAGGTGCCGCGCCGCGGCCGCCGTGACCTGCAGCGCCTCGGGCCGCGACGGGCCGTCGTCGTAGGCCACGATGGCCAGTGAAAAATCCGGATCCGCCAGTTTCAAGGTTGCGATGTCCTGGAACACGTGGATCCGATGGCCCACATCGCGGTCTTCGCGATCGAGCTCTTCCTGGAATTCGTCGAGCGGGCCTCCGGACATGTCCACGCCCACCACGCGGTATCCCGCCCGGGCCAGCGGAATGGCCGCCCATCCCGCCGCCGCGCGCAGCTCGAGAATGGGCCCTCCCGTCTTTTCTGCGATTTCCAAGTACCGTTGTTCAAGGGCCATTGCTCGTACGTTCCCGATGGGCGCCTCGTTGTTCAATCGATCCGCACGATGGGCTACAAATCCACTGTGCCCCCGGTAAGCATCGATGATTTGCGCGTGGTCGTCGCCGTCGCCGAACACGGGAGCTTCGCCCTCGCCGCGCGCCACACAGGGGTACCGACCAGCACGGTGAGCCGCACGGTGGCGCGTTTCGAGGAGGCGGCCGGCGTGCGGCTCTTTCAGCGCAATTCGCGCAGGGTGAGCTTGACACCCGAGGGCACCGTGCTGCTCGAGCGCGCCGCTCCGCTTCTGGACGAGATGGACCGCGTCGTCGAGGACCTCGCCGGCGAGGAGCTCTCCGGGAGGCTCCGGGTGACCGCGCCGACGGTAAGTGGCTCGCGGCCGATCGCCGAGGCGCTCATGTCCTTCGCCGAAGCGCACCCCAAGGTCATCGTGGAGCTGTCGCTGACCAATGCGGTGGTGGACCTGCTCGAGGAAGGGCTCGACCTCGCCTTCCGCGCCGGTCCCGTGCACGGTGCCGATCTCGTGGCCCGGCGCATTTGGGCCGTTCCCTTCGGACTGGGCGCTTCGCCCGCGTTCGTGCAGAAGGAGCTCGCCCACCGCAAAAAGCTGGATCGCGCCGCGCTGGAGTCGCTGCCCGCCATCGTGACCGGGCCCGGCACCGTGTGGCGCTTCCGGCGCGAGGACGGTGCCGCGACGACCCTCCGGCCGCATGCTCGCTTCTCCGTGAGCGATCTGCGCGTGGGCATCGAGGCGGCCACCCGCGGCCTGGGCATCGTGCGCGCGCCGAGGCACGAGCTCGTGGCGGCAGGGTTGCTCCTGCTCGAGCCCAAGGCCGACGTGGGTCATCCCGAGGCGCGCGAGCTCTACGCGGTGTATCCGTCGCGCCGCCTGCTACCGAAGCGCGTCGCACTCGCCATCGACTGGGTGGCGCGCGCGCTTCGGGGGTAAGCGGCCATTTCTAGTTCGCGTCGTCGCTCTTCGCGGAGACGCGTCCGCGCGCCGTGGCCATGAAGTCGCCCGCGTTTTCGGCCAATTCCTCGGCCTGCGCGGTGAGCCTCTCGAGAAGCTTGTCGATCTCGGGCCGCGCGCGCTCGATCCATTTGCGCACCGTGGGGGCAGCGGCAACGCCGAGAACCATCCCCACGCCGATGTACTGGAGCTTCGTCCCGAGCGGTACTTCCTCGGCGGCGGCCAGCTTCTTGCCCTTCTTCTTTTTCTTCTTTCCCTTTGCCATCACCGCTCTCCCAGGTCTCGTGGGTCTCGCGTTTCCAAAAGTCCGAGGTCCGTGCGCGTCGCGCGCGCGGTTCTCTTTTGCAGGGCAAACGAATTGAGCACGACCGCGATGGTGCTCAAGTTGTGCACGATGGCCGCCGAAAACGGCGACAGCCGCCCCAGCGCGCCGAACCCGAGCCCCACCAGGTTCACGCCAATCGACGCGGCGAAGTTCTCGTGGATGGTCCGCAGCGCATTCTTCGCGATGCCCAGCGCCTCCGGGACCAGGAACAGGTCGTTGCGCGCCAGGGTCACGTCGGCCGTCTCGATGGCCAGATCGCAGCGCCCCTCGCCCATGGCGATGCTCACGTCGGCATGGGCCAGCGCCTGCGCATCGTTGATGCCGTCGCCCACCATGGCCACGCGGTGGCCTTCCGCGCGAAGCTTGTCGATCAGGTCGAATTTGTCCTGCGGGAGCATCTCCGAGTGCACCTCGATGATGCCCAGTTGCTCGGCCACGTAGCGTGCGGGCGCATCGCGATCGCCGGTGGCGAGCAATATGCGCTTCACCCCCAGCTTTCGTACCTGCTCCAGCGCGGCACGCGCCTCGGGCCGAACCGCATCGGCCACGGCAAACGTCGCCGCATGCGCACCGTCCAGCGCCAGATGAACCAGCGATTGCGCCGCACGCACCTCGGGCAAAGGGTCCACGTCCGCCCCGTCCATGGCGATGCCCGCGCGCTGCAGGAAGGCACGGCTTCCAATCTGGACCCGCACCCCATCGACCAGCCCCGCGACGCCGAACCCCGGATGCGGCACGTAGTCGACCACCTGCGCCGGCTCCAGACCGCGTTCGCGCGCCTCCCGGACGATGGCCGCCGCCAGCGGGTGCGTCGCATGCCGCTCGACGGCGGTCGCAAAGCGCACGCACTCGTTCTCACCGCGTGCCGCACCTGCATGGGTCAGGCGAATCGCCACCAGCTTGGGCGAGCCCACGGTGAGCGTGCCTGTCTTGTCGAGCACCACGGCATCGACGTGCGCCGCGCCCTCCAGGTGCAGCCCGCCCTTGATGAGGATGCCCCGCTTGGCCGCGCCACCAATGCTCGCGAACACCGCCGTGGGCGTAGCCAGACCCGCCGCGCATGGGCAGGCGATGACCAGCATCGTGATGGCCTTGGTCCAGTTGCGCGTGAGCAGCAACGTGATGCCCGCCAGCCCCAACGAGATGGGCACGAACCGCGAGGCAAACCGGTTTCCGATGGCCTCGATGGGGGCGCGGCGCTCTTGCAGATCTTGCACCGCGGCGACCATGCGCGCGATGAGCGTCTCGTGCACGAGGCTGGTGACCTCCACGTCGATCTCGCCCGACTCCACGATGGATCCGGCGTACACGGTGTCGCCGGCACGCTTTTCCTTGGGGAGCGCCTCGCCGGTGAGGAAGCTCTCCTGCACGAGGGCGACGCCGGCCACCACCTTTCCATCGAGCGGCACCTTCTCGAAGTGGAAGATGCGCACCACGTCGCTCTTTTCCAGGCGCTCCACGGGCGTCTGGTGCAACCCCGGCTTGCCACCCGGCACGTGCGCCGGCGAGAGCTTCCACGCCTCCGGCGGCGCCAGATCCATGAAGTCGGCAATCGCCAAGCGCGAACGGCGCAGGGTGATCTCCTCGAGCAGCCGGCCGAGCTGGATGAGCCACACCACGCTGAGGCCCGTGAGGCTTTCGCGCAGCAGGAGCGTGGCCATCACCGCGATGGCAATCAACGTGTCGTCGGTGGGTTTGCCCTTGGCCGCCGACTTCGCGCCACTCTTGAAGATGGGGTAGCCGCTCACCACCGTGAGGAGCATCGCCAGATCGGTGAGCGGGCCCCCGCTGCCGAGGACCGGCACCCCGCGAAGGCGCCGCGACACGAGCCACCCGAGCACGGCCCCCACGGCACCGAGCCGCAGGGTCTCCTTGCGGACGGCTTCGTCGCTCCCCAAGTGCTGATGGTCGTGGCCGTGATCGTCGTGGTGATCGTGGCCCGCGTGGTCGTCGTGATGATGATGGTGGTGGCTGTGCTCACCGTTGGCATCGCGGTGGATGCCCGCGATTTCGTGCCGGTGGTCGCGCAGATCGCACTCGCCGTGCACGCGCGCGAAATCCTTCACGCCGCGGCAGATGGCCTCCGCCACGTCGACGGGCTTCACCTGGTCGGGGTCGTAGAAGACGAGCGCCGTCCGCGTGCGCGAGCTGTAGCTCGCCAGGCGCACGGAGTGGATACGCTGGAGCTCGCGTCGCATGGCGTCGCGAAGAAAAGCGTCCCCTTTGAAGTCGAGATGAAAGCGAATGCGGCCCGGTACGAAAGCCTTCACCGTGATCTGCCGAAGCAGATCGGGAAGGGATGCCGCACCGAGCAGTGTGGCGTCGCCCGACATGAGACCAATCAGCAGAGCAATCGGCTCGCCGCGAGTCAATAACTTCTTCGGTTCTCGAATCGTTCAGGTCTGCGAACGACGCCCCAGCTCCTACTTGACGCCGTCTCCGAGCTTGCTCGCGTGGCCGGCGATGTTGCGCCATGCGCCTTTCTCGCCGCGGCGAATCCACGTATCGGTAAAGCGAATTCGCTGATCGAATGGCTTTCCGTGATCGATACCTTTGGAATGCAAAATAGCAATTACCAAAGCGGTATTGTCGGTGACCCGTACGCGCCAATCGCTCGACTCGTTGACGTCGTAGCGAACGTCGGGCGAGGACATCTCGGCCACGACGGCCGCCTTGTCGTAAATGCGGCCGCTGCCGCTCACCAAGGTGTAGTCGTCCGTGAGAAAGTTGGCGAACGCTTTGGCGTCACGGTCCACGACGGACTTCTGCATGGCCTTGTCGAGCGCGATGAGTTGGAGCGCGTCGGCGTCGCTGGTGGCCGCCTCGGTGGTCTTCCCGGCCAGAAAAACCACCAGAAACACCAGAAGAGCGACGGCAGCAAGGAGCGCAAGGACAATGCATCTGGATGCACCAGAACGACCAGAAGATGAAGAAGTGCTCATGGTATGTCTCCCCGATCGTCCAGTATTGGTCCGTACTCTCGAGCCTGGCAATGGATTGTGACGCCGACGTCCGAATGACAACCCCGAACATCACCGTGGTTCTCGACACCCCGCCCCTGCCGAGGTGCGTGCCCCAGCGAATCTTCGACGATTTCGGCTGGTGCGCGAGCGACACGCTCGAGTGGACGCGCCCGCGTGCACGTCCCTTTGACCTATCGACGCCGCTCGATGGAACCGATCCCGCGCGGATGGTCTTCGTCTTTCATCGCGCCTTCCTGGGCCGTCTGGATGGGCGCGAGGACTTCCTGCCCCGCGAACTGGCGAAGCTCCACGCGTTTGGCATGGGGCTAAGCGACGATGCCGGCAATGAGGACTGGGCCCTGGCGCCGTACGCCATCGACGATGCGACCGACGAGCTGTGGGCGCGGCGGATTCGCCCGCGCGATGTGCTCTGGCTCGCGGCCGACAATATGAATGCGCTCTTCTGGGGGCTGCACGATTGGTCGCATTTCCACAACCATGGGCGCTTCGATGTCGGCGAGCGCGCGTGGACGGAGCTTCAATGCGACCAGGCCGCCCTCTTCTGGATGTGGATCAATCGACGTGCCATCGGCCTCGACGAGCCTGCGTGGCTGCGCATGCACGCCGACGTGATCCAAGGGGCGCTCGCGCGCTTCAAGGCCGAGGGCGCGCACGTCGAGGGAGCCGATCGAGAGTACCTCGCGCGATGCACGCCGGATGCGCTTCTGGGCCTCGTCCCCTAACGTCAAACGTCGCCGACGACAATCACGGCAGGTTCGTTCCGAACGGGAAAATTCACTGAGTTGGCAGTGAAGCAATCGGCGTGCGCCTTCTCGTGCAGCGCATGCGCTTTGGTCTCGTCGGAGCCCTTTCGGATCGTGACCCGCGGCGCGAGCGTGACCTCCGTGAAGCGCATTTTCCCATCACGCAATGCCAACCGACCGAACGCGGCGTCTTCGTAGGCAACGACGACGATCCCTGCCCGTGCACAATGCGCGAGGTACGACAGACAATGGCAGCCCGACAGCGCCGCAACGAGCCAATCCTCGGGATTGTGCAGCGAAGCATCTCCACGATACACGGGCGCCGCCGAGCCACGCATCGGTGGCTTCCCTTCCATTTCGACGACGTACTCGCGCGAGTACGACGCGTAGTCGGTGAGCGGACCGCGCTCGGCACCGGTCCAGACGAGCTTGCAAGCGAACGTGTGTTCTTGACCCATACGACCAACGATACCAGAAGCACGATTCGGATTTCCGTTCGCTGCTGACACTGCGGCACCCGCGTTCACACGGCCCTGAGTTTGTCGGTGGAATATACAAACATTGCTTGGATTCCTCGGAGTGCGCGCGGTAGCATCGACGAGTTTTGGGAGGGCTGAGGATGAACAAATGGCGTCCACGTATCCTCGCGGTCGATGACGATCCTACGCAGTTGGACCTGCTCGCACGGGGACTTGCGCTCGAAGGATTCGACGTCGCCACGAGGGAAGGCCCCATCGGGCTGACCAGCTTGGTGCGCTCTTTTCAGCCGGACATTGCATTGGTCGATATTCATATTCCCACCATGCGCGGCGACCGAATCATCGAGTTGATTCGCAGCGTGGCCGGCCCCGATACGAAATATTTCGTCATTTCGTCATGCAGCGAGGCCGAGCTCCGGCTGTGTGCATTGGAAACCAATGCGCACGGCTGGATATCCAAAGGGAGCGGCATGAGCCAAATTGCACTTCGCTTGAAGACCGCCCTCGCCGCCCACCGGCGCATCCGTGCCCGCGGGGACAGCGCGAACGAGACTTGACGCAACGGTCGATCGAAGGTGTCGGGTCGGAACGACTTGGTGCTGGAACCGCGGCAGCGAGACCGCCCGGCGAGGCCGGCGCGAAGTGCATCCAGAAGATAGGATCGCCATCCGTCTGGCGATCCTGACACCGGAGACGGACTAGGGCGCCGGCCTCGCCGGGGATTCTCGCTGCCGCTGCTCGGCTGCGAAGAAACTCGCGAGCCCGCAAAGGATCAATCGGCTTTTACGACCCGACGTTTTCGAATGCACCCGCGGGCAAAGGCCGAGAGCTCGCCCGGCGATGCGGCGAGCGCGAGCTTTCGATCGCGCGAAAGGCCTTTGAGCGCATACTCCAAGCGCAGCGCATTCCCTTGGCTTGCACAGCGCCGTGTGGCCAGGACCTCCAGCGGGCCGCGCCCTCGCGTGTAGCGGGCGCCGGTGCCGGCGTCGTGCTGGGCCATGCGGGCGGCCACGTCGCGGGCGATGCCCACGTAAAGAGAGCTGTCCGCACAGCGCGCAATGTAGACGAACCACGAGGAGGCCACGCGGCGAGACTACATGGCTCCTTCCGGTTCCGCTAAGGTAAGGCGCGAGAAACATGCGCACCGTGAACGTCATTCGGTACGTGCTGCCCTTTCGCGAAGGCGGCTCCGTGCCCGCGCTGGTCGAGGCCGACGACCTGGGCCTCTACGTCGTCAAACTGCGGGGTGCGGCGCAGGGCACCAAGCCCCTCGTCGCCGAGCTCATTGCCGGTGAGCTCGCCCGCGTGGCGGGCCTCCGCGTGCCGGAAATCGTGCTCGCGGAACTCGACCGCACCCTGGCGGCCAGCGAACCCCATCGAGAGATCTGCGATCAACTCGAGGCCAGCGCTGGATTGAACCTCGCGCTCGACTACCTGCCCGGCAGCATCACCTTCGATCCGGTGGTGGCGCCGGCGCCCGATGCCGTCACGGCCTCCCGTGCGGTGCTTCTCGATGCATTCGTCGCCAATGTCGACCGCACACCGCGCAACCCGAACCTGCTCGTGTGGCACACGCACCTGTGGTTGATCGATCACGGCGCCTCGCTCTACTTCCACCATGGCTGGAGCCCGGCGGACCCGCTCGACGGCGTGCGCGATCCGTTCGCCGAGGTGCGCCAGCACATTCTTCTGCCCTGGGCCACGGAGCTCGAGGCCGCGGCGGCGCATCTGGCGGCGGCGTTCACCGACGGAGCCATCGCACGCATCGTGGAGCAGATCCCCGCGGGCTGGCTCGGTCCCGAGCATGGCTTTTCCGACGATGCCTCGCACCGCGCGGCCTACCTCGGGTGGCTTCACGCGCGCCGGGCCACCCTCCCCCTGCTGCTCGAGGAGGCGATCCGTGCGCAGCGCGTTTGATTACGCGATCGTGCGCGTCGTCCCGCGCGTGGAGCGTGAGGAATTCATCAACGCCGGCATCATTCTCTTCTGCGGCGCCCGCGACTACCTCGCCGCCCGCATCGCGCTGGACGAGGTGCGCCTGCTCGCGCTATGGCCGGGCCTGCGGCAGGCCGATCTCGAACTGGTGCGGCAGCACCTCGCGGCCATCCCCCTCGTTTGCGAGGGAGAAGGTCCCATCGGGCAACTGCCGCTGCGCGAGCGGTGGCATTGGCTCACGGCCACGCGCAGCACCATTTTGCAGGTCTCCCCGCCCCACGCGGGCCTCACCGACGAACCGGAGGAGGCCCTGGCGCGGTTGATGGGCACTTACTGCTGAACGTCCACGACGATGCGCGGCGGGTTGGTCAGCTCGAGCACGCGAAAGTTCTTCTTCGACGCCACGCCGACGATGTACGAGGTCTCCGCCTCGAAGCCCGGGCAGGACATCTTGAGCTGCTTCACCGAGGAGAGATTCGGCTTGAGATCGACGATCGACGCGGGCGAGAACGTCGGCTGCTCGGTCTCGGAGCTGTAGGCGTTGGCCGGCTGGATGATCACTTCGAGCTTGGCCGCGCCGGTCACCTGGATGGGATCGCCGCTCGCGCACTGCGAGGGCGTCGTCGTGTAGCGGACGATGTAGCCGGGGACGGCATTGCCGTCGAATTCGAACGTGGACCGATCGAACCCCGCTTGCTTGGCCACGCGCAACGTCTTGAAATTCGGGACCGGCGCGGGGCTGTGCGTCACCGTCACGGGGGCGGTGCTCCAATCCGTCGCGAGCGCGCTCTGCGATTCCGTCTCCGCCGCCGCGCTGCTGCCCGCCAACGAGACGCCCACCGCCAACAAGATGACCCCGCCACCAAGCGAATGCTTCTTCGTTAATTTCATTTTAAATTTACTCACTTTCGTACGTGCCATTGAGGCCCCGGTTCGTACGAGCACTCACGAAATTGCTTCCTCGCGAAAATTAGATATTCGACACGACGTGCGCGCGTAGAATCGTACACGTGACCATCGGATTGTTCGGGGATTGGCAGGATACGCGGAAGCCACGCGAGTCGTTGGCGGAAGGTGCGGTGTTGCTGGTGCACTTCGCCAAAGACATCGAGACGGAGCTCGCGGCCACGTTGGATAAGCTCACGAGCACTGCACCGTTTCGTCATATGATTACTCCTGGCGGCTTTCGCATGTCCGTCGCGATGAGCAATTGCGGCCACGTGGGCTGGGTCACCGATGCACGCGGTTACCGCTACGATCCGTTGGACCCCGAAACGGGGCGCCCGTGGCCGCCGCTGCCTGCCTCGTTTCTCGATCTGGCTGCGCGCGCGGCCAAGGAAGCTGGCTTCGACGGCTTCGTCCCGGACTCCTGCCTGATCAACCGGTACGAGCCAGGTTCTCGCTTGTCGCTGCATCAGGATCGCAACGAGCGAGATTTCTCCGCGCCCATCGTCTCGGTGTCGCTCGGCTTGCCGGCGACATTCTTGTTCGGAGGCGCCCAGCGCTCGGATCGACCTCGGCGCATTCGGCTCGAGCACGGTGACGTCGTGGTGTGGGGCGGACCTTCCCGGCTCACCTTTCATGGCGTCGCGCAGCTCGAAGATGGGCACCACCCCATCTTTGGCGGCCGCCGCATCAACCTGACGTTCCGCAAAGCGCTATGAAGAAGGCGACGATGCGACGACTTGCCGCACTCACCCTCCAGGGCTGGCGGCTCTAAATACGTATGTCAGGAGTCTGCCCATGCCCCGACTGTTCGCAACGCTCTTCGGCTTATGCTTCACATTTGTCGTGGTGACCGCATTTGCCCAGCATGGCGAGGCCATCCTCGAGGGACGCCTTCTCGCGCCATGCTGCTGGACGCAGACCTTGGACATCCACGAGTCGCCACTGGCGACCGAGCTCCGGACCGAAATCCACGGCCGCCTGGACCAAGGCGAATCCGTGGAGACCATCGAGGAGGACCTCGTTGCGCGCTACGGCGAGCGGATCCGCGCCATCCCCAAGGGACGCGATCCACGCGTGGCCGTGACCTTCGCGAGCGCCAGCGTCATGCTGCTCAGCGCGATCGGTCTCCTGTGGCTCTGGCGCCGCTGGACGCGCCCGCGCACGGCGCCCGCAGCCCCGCGCGCCGTCCGCCACGACGAGTACGACGCGCGGCTCGACGACGAGCTGCGCGAGCTCGATCATCCATAGAGAATCTCGATGATCCTTCATCGCGATTTCCGATTGGACGCGCTGATGTCGCGGCCCCATCCTCGGGGCCATGGTACGAATGGGCGTCTTCGTCGTCGCATGCCTCTTGCTCGCCTCGGGCTGCGGTAGCACCTCGCATCCATCGCATCCAGCTGACCAGGCGCGGGCCGAAACGCTCTCCTTTGCGTCCCAAACACGCAATGCGGTCGCGCAATTCGTGGTGTGGAAGCCGAAAGAAGGACAAGAGCAGAACTTCGACAATGGCTACAAGCAGCACCTGCGATGGCACGAGTCCAACGGGGACACGTGGGGCTGGTACGGCTGGTATTTCACCTCCGGACCGCGCCATGGGCAATTCATGGATGCGACCATCGGGCGCGCCTGGTCGGATTTCGACGCGCCGCTGAAGCCGGCCGAAGATGCCGCCGACAACCGAGCGCACGTTCACCCTTTCGGCGAGTTCCAATCGATCTGCCGGGTCATTGCGCTCGAGGATCTGAGCATCGGCCGGCCCAGCGGGCTGACGTCGAAATACGTTCGCATGGTCACACTCACCGTGACCGATACACCGAATGCGCTGCGCGTGCTGGGAAAGCTAAAAACGAATTACCAAGAGACCATCGGCATCAAAACGATGCTGGCATACCGAATCGTCGATGGCGGGGATTTGAATGACATTCTTCTCTTCATGGGATTTACGACCGTCGAAGAATATGGAAAGTCCGCGCACCTGGCCGAGGACATCGAGACCCTCGAGCACCAGCTGGGGATACGAGCCATCGGGGCCATGCACTCCGAGTCGCTCACGTACCGGGCGGACATGAGCCTTCTTCCACGGCAGTGAGCACCGTCTTCGGAAAGAGCACGGGCGCCGCCGCGGTGGGATTCTCGAGGGCGCGCTCGATGGCCTCCGCCGTCGATGGCAAGAATGGAACGAGGGCGCGGCCAATCGCCTCGATGGCCGTCAGCGCGGGGTGCAAAATGGCCCACGCTTCACACGCGCTCGGCGCCGCCCACGGGGCCCCATCGGCGAGGTGCTTGTTCGCGGCCGCAACCAGCGTCCAAATGGCGCGAAGGGCTTCGTCCGGGGCGAGGCGTTCGCAGGCGTCGTCGACGACCTTCTCCAGGGCGCGCGCTCGCACGGAGAGCGCATCGCCGTCGGGTTCGTCGGGCACCGCACCACGCGGGATGCGTCGAACGAGACCGAGCGTGCGCGATACCAGGTTGCCCAGGGCGTCGGCCAGCTCGGACGTGTAGACCGCGGTGAGGCGATCCTCGTCCACGTCGGCATCTTGCACCGGGCCGACGTGACGGAGCAGGAAGTAGCGGAGCGCGTCCGCGCCATAGCGGGACACCACGGCCTGCGGGGCGATGCCGTTCCCCGCGGACTTGCCGATCTTTCGGCCGCGCACGGTGAGGTAGCCGTGAACGCAGAGGTCCGTGGGAAGCGGCAAGCCGGCCGCGAGGAGCAGCGCAGGCCAGAGCACCGCGTGAAAGCGGGCAATCCCCTTCCCCACGACTTGGATGCGCCGATCGGTGCCGGTCCAGAGACCCGACGTCAGGTAGTACGCGAGCGCGTCGAACCACACGTAAATCACTTGGTCCGGATCGCCCGGAACGGCGATTCCCCAGCCCCGCGCGCGTGTGCGTGAGCGCGAGACGCTGACGTCGCGCAGGCCCCCCGCGACGAATGTGGCGATTTCGCGCCCGCGCCATGGCGGGTGGATCCGGAGTTTGCCCGACGCGAGGGCCTCGGCGATGGGCGCTTGGTAGCGCGAGAGACGAAAGAACCAGTTTTCCTCTTCGACCACCTCGGGCGCGGTGCCGTGCTCGGGGCACGTCCCGCCCACGAGCTCGGAGGCCTCGTAGAACGCCTCGCAACCGACGCAATAGAGGCCTTGGTACGTGCGCTTCTCGAGATCTCCAGCCCGCGCGCAGGCCTCCCACAATGCGTGAACCGCTTCGACGTGGCGCGGATCGGCACTGGTGCGAACGAAGTCGTCGAACGATGCGCCGAGCAGCGACTGCAAGTCACGGTAGTGCGCCGCGTGCGCATCCACGAACGCGCGGGGAGAGAGGCCGGCGGCTTCGGCGGCCCGCACGTTCTTGAGGCTGTTGTCATCGGTGCCGCTCACGAAGTGCACGGCGGCCCCCCGCGCACGGGCATGCCGGGCGAAGGCGTCCGCGAGAATGATCTCCAACGCGAAGCCGAGGTGCGGGGCTGCGTTGACGTACGGGATAGCAGTGGAAACGAAGACGGATGTTCGGGTCATGGTGGTAGCTCCTTTTTCGCGGGACAAAACGACGAAACCCGGGCGGCTCTTGCGGAGCGGCCCGGGTTGGGTGGCAGAAAGGTTCGACGGTTCTTGGTTCGACCTATCCGTCCCACACCGCGGCGACTCCGCGCGTGCTGGCACGCATGGACATCGACATCGTTGCGGACGGGCGAACTTCGAACATCGGCGTTAGTGTGACACGCCACCACCGACCGTCAAAAAAAGAATACGCAGGAGCACGATCACGCCCGCAAACGACAACGCTACCGCCACCCCCAACAGGGCGGCGCGAAATGGCTCCCCGCAACTCGGCGCGAGGACGCATGCCGAACGCGGGGCCAAACGCGTGCGACGCCGCTGGCTCCGCGGGATGAACGTGCGCGTCTCATCGTCCTCCTGGTGCGGAGCCATCGGGATGGTCCTGGGGATCCCGACGTTGGAGTCCTCCAGCCCGTCCAGATCGAGCGCCTCGGCCATGGATCGCGACAAGAGAACCTTGCAACGTCGATCCGCCGCCACCCGCACGGCATGGGCGATGGCCTTGTAGCGGGCATCGCGACGATCCCCCATGTGATGTCCCACGAACGCCGCCAGGTCGCTCGAAACCCGATGGCATCCCATCTGCACCATGAGCATCTCGACGCTGGATTGAAACTCGGCGGCCGTCGCCATGCGCTCCTCGGGGTTGCGGGCCATGGCTCGCTTGCACAATGCATTGAGCTCCGATGGGTACATCGGGGGGAGCGACGGCGGAGGTGCGCCCCCTCTCAACTTGCGCAGGGTCGCAAACTCATTATCGTCGCCATACGGTGCATTCCCCGTAAGTAAGTAATAAGTCACCGCGCCCATGGCCCAGACGTCGGACCTCCGATCCACGGGTTTTCCAACCGCTTGCTCCGGTGACATAAAGGGAAATTTCCCTTTGAGCAGCCCCGCGTGGAAGTCGTCCAACGCGCGATCGCGGACGGTGACGATTCCAAAGTCGATGAGTTTCGCAATCCCGTTTACGCTCACGAGAATGTTCTGCGGCGACACGTCACGATGAACGACGCCGAGCTGCGCACCCGAGGGATCCCGCAGTTCGTGGGCCGCATGCAACCCGGCCGAAACATCGGCCACGATGCGCAGCGCGACATCGATGGGAATCAATTCTTCCCGATCCTTCACGGCACGCTGGAGCTTCGCCAGCGAGTCGCCGTCGACCCACTCCATCACCAAATACAGAATACCGCGGGATTCCCCCAGATCGAGAACGCGCGCCACATTGGCATGCGTGATGCCAGCGGCGATGCGTGCTTCGTCCAGAAACATACGTTGAAAGCGCCGATCCGTTGCGTATTGCGGAAGGATCGTTTTGACCGCAACCAACTTTTCGAATCCGGCCTTACCGTGAAGGCACGCGAGCCACACCCAAGCCATCCCACCGCGGGCGATCGGGCAGAGAAGCTCGTACCGATCGAGGTGGTGGCCCGGTTCGAGGCGATACTTCTCCCCGACGCGGCTCACAAACCATCAATGGCCGGCCGCGCGGGAGTCCATGTTATTGACTTCGAGTTAATGCAGTCGTCCCATGAATAGGGACGATCGAATGCGCCGCTGAGTCAGCCAAGTCTATTGGTGCGTGACTTTGAGTCCATAAATATTCACCTCGCCGTAATTGCTCGCGCCGCAGGAGTCTTCCTTGTCGCAATTCGACTGCGTGTAGGCGCCGGCTTTGAAGTAACACCCCGACGTCTTCTTGCTCAGTGTGTAGGCCGGCGAGCTGGCGTCGTTGTAGTAGATTTTGATTTTGCCGGCGCTTGCGACGAACTTCACCGTAAAGCGTTTGCCGAGGACGTAGTTCGCATCCAAGGTGGGGCCTTCGTCGCCGTTGATGTCGACGAACAACTTGGGAAACTCCAGGCGGATGACGATGACGTCGTCGTTGGCATCGTGGATCTGGCCGGCCACCACGTGCTTCTTTTTCTTGGGCACCGCGGTGATGGCCTCGTCGATGATCATGGTGTGCGTGCCCGAGCTGGTCGACCAGCTGGCGTTGGACTTGCCACCGGCCTTCATCTCGCGCAGCTCGGAACGCGGGTAGCCCGAGCCGCTGGTGGTGACCCCATTGGTCGGGGCCCGAAATTGCACGCCGTTGCCCGCAGGGTTGACTTTGAAATACGGATCGACCGAGAAGGTGGCCAGCGACGGCTGGGTGACCTCCTTTGGCTTTTCGGACGAGCCCGTGGGCAAGGTCACCTTCCAATTCGTCAGGTCGAGCACCTTGGCCGGCGCCTCGCCCGCAAGGGCCGCCTCGCCTCCTTCGGTCGCCTCGCCCAAGGGGACATCGTCACCCGTTGCCTCGCCCGAGCATCCGACCAGCAGCAGCGCCCCCAATCCGAGAATCCATCGTCCGTTCATCGTCCGCCTCCCAAAGTGGTAACGTTATCAATCCATTAACATCCCGCCGTTGACTTCGATGGTCTCCCCCACGACGTAACTCGACGCGTCCGACGCGAGAAACGCGATGACGCTCGCCACCTCCGCCGGGGATCCCACCCTCCCCACGGGAATGGCGTTGGCGTATGCCTTCATCGCATCGGGCGTGGAGAACCGTTCGTGAAAGGCCGTGTCGATGACCCCGGGCGACACGGCATTCACACGGACTCCATGGGGCGCGAGCTCTTTCGCGAGCCCCTTGGTCATGCTGATGAGACCACCCTTGGCCGAGGAATAATGGATGGATCCCAGCGCCCCACCGTTGCGCCCCGCAATCGACGAGACGTTGACGATCGCCCCCGTCCTACGCTCGATCATCGAGCTGGCCACGGATTGAGCGCAGAAGAACGCGCTCTTCAGATTGAGGTCCACCACGTCGTCCCAGCGCGCTTCGGACATGTCCATCAGGCGCAATCGTTCCACGAGCGATCCGGCATTGTTGACCAGGATGTCGATGGGCCCCAATTCGGCGGCAACGCCGGCAGCGGCCCGCTGCACGTCGTCGGGATGGGTCACGTCGGCCCGCACGGTGATGGCGTGCCCTCCCGCCGCAAGGATTTGCTGCCTGGTCTCCTCGGCGCCCTTCTCGTTGCGGAAGTAGTTGATTGCGACGCGCGCGCCTTGTTCGGCGAGGGCCAAGACCGCGGCTTTTCCGATGCCCGAGGCTGCCCCGGTCACCAATGCCACTTTCCCTACGATGTCCGAATATTTGTACATGCCTCTCCTCGAACGACCGCCATCGCCGTGTGATAACGTTATCATAAACGACGCAGACCGCTCCGCCACCCGAAAGCGGACGGCGGCGTCGATTTCAGTGAACCTTCTTTAATCCGTCCTCGTAAATCGACTACGACCTGGTGGTCGATTGGCGGACGATGAGTTCACAATCGAGGCAGATGTTGCGGCGTTCGCGCTGCCGATTGCCGTCGATGCGATCGAGCAAGAGGAGGGCGGCCTCGCGCCCTTGCAAGACGGTTCGCTGGGCCACGGTGGTGAGAGGCGGCGCCGTGTACGCGGAGAGTGGCACGTTGTCGAAACCGGCAACGGCGATGTCGTCGGGAATGGCCAGCCCCGCATCGCGAATGGCATACATCGATCCCATCGCGGTAAAATCGTTGCGCGCGAAAATGGCGGTGGGGTGGCGCTTGGAGGCCAAGAGGCGCTTCGTCCCCTCGTAGCCATCGTCTTGCGTGGAAAACCCCGGGCCCGCATCGACTTTGGGTCCGACGACCAGCTGTTCGTCGAAGGGAATGCCGTTCGCGCGCAAAGCCTCCATGTATCCGCGGTAGCGATGCAACCCTGCCCCGTTCGCGGGCGTGACTCCGACGAAGGCAATGCGGGTGTGCCCCATTCGAATCAAATGCTCGGTGACGTCGTAACCGCCTTTGAAATGGTCCGCCGTGACGCGGTCCACGCGGGGATGATTCAGTTCGCGCCCGACGACGACGATCTGCAAATCGTAATTCAGCAAGCCCAATAAGAAATCATTGCCCGCCTTCGTCTCACGCGTCGCGACAATCGCTCCATCGGCGCGGTGGTCGAAGAGGGCGCGCAAGCCGGCCTCCTCGCGGGTGGTGCTGCGATCGCTCGTGCTGATGAACGACGAATAGCCGCGTGCGGACAGCACTTCCTGGATGCCGCCGACCAACTCCGCCGCGAAGGGATTCGCGATGTCGGGCACCAGGATGCCAATGGCCTGCGTGCGCCGCCGTTTGAGACCGCGGGCGAGCCCATTGGGATGATAATTGAGCTCCTGTACGGCCTTCAGGACCTTCTCGCGCATCTCCTGGCTGACGTACCCGCTCTCGTTGACGACGCGGGAAACCGTCATCACCGCAACCCCGGTGTGCTCCGCAATGTCGCGAATCGTGGTGGGGCGAGAAAGCTTTGGCTGCCGATGGGTCTTCTGCTTTTCTGCCATCTCGTTTGCTTGCGTCGAAGATCTTCGCACGTTCCACCGGATTTGTATCTTTCTTTATGGCGCCTGCGCCGCCGCAATAGCCTTTGCCAAGTTGTCCGCGACGCGGTCGACGGCCTCGACGAGACGCCCTGGCTCGAGCCCGGTGAGCCATGCGTCGGCATCGCGCAAACCTGCGTCGTCGAGCAGCGTCTTCTCGTTGGTCACCCATTGACCACGCGACGCCAGAATGGCGTGCGCCGCTTCGCACGTGGCCCGCGCGATGGCCCCCGCCACGTGCACGACATGCCCGCGTGATGCGTGCGCAGCCTTCGCGTACGCGAGGTGAAGTCGAGCGTCGTTCCACCAGGTTCGCTGCGCGGCCTGCCGCAGCGCGTCCGGGTATTCTGGCTTGGGCAGCTCGCCATGCAGCACGCGCGCCCGCGCCAGCTCCGCCACCACGAAGTAGCTCGGGATGCCCGCCAGGTGGAAGAGCAGGCGCTCGATGTGGAATCGCCCTTCACGCGCCTCCGCGAGCCGCAACTCCACGTCGTTCAAGTCGCGGTAGTGCACGTCGACGCGGCGCCCATCGACCTCGAGCCACGCGCCGCCGTTGAACACGCCCCCACCCCACGCGCCGAGCTCGCACACCTCTCCCGCCCAGCCAAGCGCACGCAAAGCGTCCGGCGAAAAGTTGCCGCGGTAATAAATGCCAAAGTCCCAATCGCTGTCCGGCCGGTGCGTCCCCGCAGCCCGCGATCCGCCCAACGCCACCGCCACGACGTCGGCCAGGCCGGCCAGCTCGCCCGCGACGTACCGGCAGAATGCATCGTCATCCTGAAAGCGCATGCCTAACTTTACTGCGGGAGGCTACCCCGGCGGAACGATCTCGCGCACGGAGAAGATGGCCACGTCCATATCGTGGATGCCGTCGGTGCGGAACGTGGTTTGCCACCCTCCCCAATCGACGAGCTTCGTGTACGTGCCGGTGCTTTTGCCCTCTTCGTCGACGTACTCGCTGAAGAGCCGCCAACCGTTCTTCGGCTTGCCGCTCGTGCGATCGAACGGATCGGTATCGAGATAGAGGCGATTGATGACTTTGCCGGATTGCGCATAGCTCACCAGCTTCATGCCGACCCACACGTTATCGGCCATTTCCGCGGAGAAGGCGGAGGTGAGCTTGACGTAATCGTAGGTGGGGTGATTCAGCTCCTTGCCAAACCGGGCAACGTGGCCCTCGCTCGCGGGCGAGAGAACCATCATGGTGCACGAGCCAAGAGCCGCCTCGGATTCCTTCGACGAGTGCTTCCCGCCACGGATCTTCAAGGTGAGCGCGGCGCGCGGCCGATCGAGGATCTGGTGCGGGCGAACGTACACGGTGAATTCTTGGTTCTTCAAATCCTGCGGGCTCGAGAGGTATCCGTGTTGTGTTTTCCACGTGTACTTCTGCTCACCGCCGCTCGCGTGCACATGCAGGCGGCTCGTCCAGCCTTTTCCGCCGCTCGAGTAATCCAAGGGGTAACTCGGCAGGTTCCAAAAGTGGATACCGCCATCCGTTCCCGGGGTGGCCTTGGTGCCTTTTTCGATGAGGAAACGATCGGTGTCGTTGGGATTGTTCGGGCCAAGTCGAAACGAGACACCGGATGACGCCGAGGGAAATAGCATTTGAACGCCGTCGCCATCGAGAGCCCCATCCTGCGCGACCTGCGAGGCCGCATCGGGCGCCTGCGGTGGTACCTGCGGCGGCACGTGAGAGGCGCCGTCCGGCGTCGCCGGCATTTCCTCCTCGGCCTTGCCGGATGCGCAGGCGATCGCGGTGAGGACGATAAGACTGAGGCATCGCGTCGTTTGCATCCTTCACCTCGGTTTGGCACGAATCCCGATGTTAACGCATGGTAACGTTACCATCATATCGATGGGCTTGCAAGCTCGAGCTCATCGATGGGATCGACGTCGCCGTGACGAAATTCAGTTGCGCACAATTAAATTGATCGCTACCTATCTGGTCATGAGCAATCCGGTACACATCGACAAGGTCCTCTACACCGCCACCGCTTCGGCCTCGAACCGCGAAGGAAAGGTCACCAGCAACGACGGAAACCTCGACGTCCAGTTGAGCCTTCCCAAGAGCCTCGGCGGCCCCGGTGGCAACGGGACGAACCCCGAGCAGCTTTTTGCGGGCGGATACGCCGCGTGCTTCGGCAGCGCGCTCGCCTTCGTGGCCAAGAGCAAGGGCATCAAGACCGGCCCCGTGACGATCACGGCCAAGGTCGACATCGGCGCCGTGGGCCAGGGCTTCGGGCTCGCCGCGGAACTCACCGCAGAAATTCCCGAGCTGCCGCGCGATCAGGCGCAGGCGCTCCTCGATGCGGCCCACCAGGTTTGCCCGTACTCGAACGCGACCCGCGGAAACATCGAAGTCGCGATTCGTCTGGCCTAACGCCACACTCGGTCGCAGAAAGAAGCGAACCGCCAAGACGCCAAGGACGCCAAAGATTGGGAAATCGTGAAAAGGCCGTTTCTCGACCCTCCCTCCCTTGGCGTTCTCGGCGTCTTGGCGGTTCGATCAGGCAGGGTGAACCTCCACACCTTCAATGGTGAAAGGTAGCCCAGAAGGACGACATGAATGAGCTCGCGGGACGACCTATTACGACTCGATGATCAACTGTGCTTCGCGTTGTACGCGGCGTCGCGCGCACTCACGCGTGCCTATGCCGATCTGCTCGATCCGCTGGGCGTGACGTATCCGCAGTATCTGGTGCTGCTCGTCCTCTGGGAGGAGGACGGCGCCACGGTGAAGAGGTTGGGCGAGCGGCTGGCGCTCGACTCGGGAACCTTGACGCCCCTCTTGAAGCGGCTGGAGCACATGGGCCTGGTCACCCGCCAGCGCAGCGAGGAGGACGAGCGCGTGGTGCACGTGCATCTCACGCGCGAGGGCAAGGCCCTCAAGGCCAAGGCCAAGCGCGTCCCGCTCGGCATCGCATGCCGTGCGGGTTACGATTTGGACGATGCGGCCTCGATCGGCCGCCTCGAAATGGTGCGCGACGAGCTGCGCGCACTGTCGAAGCGGCTCGAAGAGAATGACGTAGAAGGCGATTGATCGTGGCAGACACCAAACATCGCTCCGGTCCCGCCGGTCATTCACGCTGCCGCGGTTCCAGCACGACGTAACGTCAACCTGACACGATCATTCGACCGGTGGCTTATCCATGGGGACGAAGCGGAATGCGTAGAGCACGTGGCCTTTGCCATCGGGACCTGCGCCGTTCGCCGTTTGTCCCAGAAGAACGTCGACCACGCAGGTGCTAAAGGCGACGCTTTCGAAGGTGCTCGATTCGAGTTTGCCGTGGCGCGGCAGCTGGTCGAGGATCTCGAAGGAGACGGTGACATCGCCCTCGGGTAGTATTTTTGCGCTCTGGAAGTGGCGCTCGTAGCAGCGCAGGTAGAGCCAGGACGTGTGGTCGACGGCCTCGCGAACTTCCTTGTCGATGACGTTGGTGTCGTTTCGGATCATGCGGGTGAAGAGCCGGACGCGCCGGTCTTGGACCTTCCAGAGAACCGCAGCATTGCGATCGGCGGGATCGCCGAAGCCGCTTGCCGAGAGCTGTTTCTTCGGCTTGCGGGGAGGCGCGGTGGGGGCGCTCGAAGCGATGGCCGAAGCTACCGGTGGCGGCGCCGCAGAGGCGGACGCGGTGGCCGATGCGGACGCGGGCGCCGGGGCCGGAGGTGGAGGCGGCGGGGCCGGCGTGGGAGCGGACACCGCGACCGGCGTCGGGGGCGGCGCGGCCGGTTTGGGCTTCGTGGCGAGCAAGTAGCCTCCGCCCAGGGCGGCGACCGCGACCACCACACCGGCGGCAAACGGCACCGCGCGGGCGCGAGGCGGCGGCCGCGCGGCACGCGCCTCTTGGACGGAGGCGATGGGCGTTTCCGTCGGGGCGAGCGCGGGATCGATGCGCGGCGCGGCGACGAGCACGGGACGCGGGGCCATGGTCGCATCGACCGATTCCCCCGACCCCGCGAAGACCGACTGCATCGCGTCCCACATGGTTCGTGCGTTGGGAAAGCGCGAGGCCATCTCGCGGGTCACGCAGCGCGCGAACCATGGATCGAACCCGGGGGGTAGCCTTTCGGCAACACCGTCCTCTCGGGCGCGCTCGCTCGCCCGTGGAAGGGACTCGAACACGATCTCGCGCAAAAGTTGGACGCTGGTCCCACCGCGCGCCGTGCGCCAGTAATAGCCACCGGTCAGCAGGTGGTACGCGATGAGGCCGAGCGCCCACACGTCCGCCGCCGGTGCAATATCGCCCGACGCGGTCTGCTCCGCGGCCATCCACAGCGGCGAACCGAGCGTGCCGCGCGTGGCATGCGTCTGCACCTCCGCAAGCAACTTCGCGATGCCGAAATCGAGCACCTTCACGGTGAACGGCGTCGCCCCCGCGCGCCGCGAGGACGCCAGAAAGACGTTCTCCGGCTTGAGATCGCGATGCACGACCCCCGCCGCGTGCGCCGCCGCCACCGCGTGACAGAGCTGCTCGAAAATGGCCTGCACCTCGGCAGGTGCCATCGCACCACGCGTGTCCATGCGATGGCGCAACGTCTCCCCCTCCAGGAGCTCCATCACCAGGTACGGCAGACCGATGCTCGCATCGAAACCCGCGGCGATGACCTCCACGACGTGATCGCTCGCAATGCGCGCACCGACCCGCGCCTCCTGCTCGAACCGCCGGGCCAACGCGGCATCGGCCACGATCTCCCGGTGCATCACCTTGAGGGCGCGCAGCTTTCCCGTGCTTCGCTGCGCGACCACGAACACCGCGCCCATGCCGCCCTCGTCGAGCGGCCTCTCCACCGTGAAGTCTCCGCCGATGACGGACCCTGGAACCAAACGGTGGCCAAACGACAGGCTCATGGTGCGAGCCTCGTATACCACTCACTCGTGGCGCGGGATGTAGCCTACTCTTCGGCGACGTCTTCGACGGCGCTGCCCGCGACGTCGGCCACGAGGTGGCTTCGCTCGGACGCGTGTTCGAGGGCGTTGTGCACCATGTCGATCACGTGCCGATCGGCGAGGGAGTAAAACACGTGCTTGCCCGCACGCCGGCGGGTGACGATGCGCTCGGCACGGAGCATGCGCAGCTGCTGCGACACCGTGGAGAGCGCACTTCCAGCGGCCTCGGCCAGTTCGGTCACGCACCACTCGCCGTCGGCCAGGCGCTCCAGCAGCTTGAGACGGGATACGTCGGCAGCGGTACGGAAGAGCGACGCAGCGCGTTCGAAAGCCTCGTCGCTGACGGGCTTGCGACGTCCGCTACGTAGCGCGTGCTCCTCGGGACCACATGTGGGGTCGGGCAATTCGGTCGCGGAACTCTTCATCATCGCGGGGTCCAAATCGTTTTCGCCCATGCGCGGCGGTTCCGCAAGCGATACACGCTTCGAACCAACTAAATTTCAACTGCAATACGATTGCGCAGTTGACAAAGTGTAGGTCTCTACAAGTCTGGCAATACCATCTTCGACGTGGCGCGCAGCTCGTACACGAGGACGATTTTGCGTGTCTCGTCGCCGGCGAGTTCGACGTCGCAGGTGGCGAAGCCGTCTCGAGCATCGATTTGCCAGGTGTGCTGCGCGGGCACGTCGATGTCGACGCCATCGATCTCGCTCACCGGCACGCGCTCGGTCACGCGGAGGCGCTTTGGCTCGCGCGACAGGTTGGATAACCACACCGTGACGGTGCGCTTGCGGCGCTGTGTGCCCAGGATCGAGCTCGTCTCGTCCTCCTTTTCGACATCGCGGCGCACACGGATGGCGTCGTCCGTGCCGAGGCCTAGCTCGAAGGGATCGCCCTGCGCCACGAACCGCGTTCGAACGCGGCCGGCGGCCGTGCCCGCGTGGTGCACGTGGACCGGCCCAGCCAGAAGCGGCCCGCCCTCGGACAACGTGGCCGTGGCCCGGATGTGTGCGACGCGCGCTAGCTCGGGGTACACCACCCGCTCCACGCGCGCCGGTAGGCGAACGTGCCCGATCTCGAGCCGCACCGGGCGCCCGTCCGAGCGAACGTCGGCGCGCGCCCGCACCTCGTAAACGAGCGGAACGCCGCCGTCGTCGACGCCGGGCATCTGCTCGACGGCGTTCTTGGCGCCCGAAACCGCCGCGGACAGAATTTCCTGCTCGCGCCCCTCGACGACCGTGCGCCGCCGATCCGCATCGGACTTGCGCCGCGTCACCAGCCGGTCGTCCTCCAAGAGCGGAGGCGTCGCCTGGTGGGCGGGACGCGCGGTCGAAAGGCGCACCCGAACGTCGTTCCAATCTTCGCCGGTGCGCTGCCACACCGTGGCCCACGTGAGGAGCTCGAGCTCGTCTTCCGCCGTTGTTCCCTCCCCGGCGCGGGCCACGTGCTCGGGACGCCAGAGCGCACCCGGCGTGCGGTACACGATCTCGAAGCGCGCCTCGCCCGGCTCATCGATCCGAACGCGCACCTCGACCAGGGCCTCCTGCCGCACATGCCGCAGGTTCCCCTCGCGCAACCGCGCTTCGGCGTGGGCCACCTCGTCCTCGGCCTGAACGCGTTGCACGCGGGCCGCATCGGCCGCACCGAGCACCTCGGCCTCCGCCTGGGCCAGCGCATCGTAGGCCCCGCGCCATGCGTGTTTGCGCCCGTTCTCGTGCCCGTTCGAAGCGCGCAGCCCGCGAGGCACCGTCGAGAGCCCCGAGGTCCATCGATCGAGCAGCTCGCGCACGCCCTCGCCGCGGAGACGCGCCCGCTCGGTGGCATCGTTCGCCTCCTGAAGGCGATGCTCGGCGCGCCGCAATTGGCCCTCACGCTCGTCGAGGTCCGCGCGGCCCAGCGTTTCCTCGTGGTGCACGCGGCGCTTGATGCGCGCGCCAAGCACCCGGGCCTTGCCGGAGATCAGCCGCACGCGCACGGAGCGCTCGTCGATGAACGGGGTCACGCCGGAAAAGACGAGCCATCGCTCGCCCTCCTCCAGCACGACATCCGCCGTGCGCACGACCTCGGCCCGATCTTCGAAAAACGTCACCTCGCGTACCGTCGTGGGGTGAATGGCCCGAGGCCAGGCTTGCGCGGTCTCAGTCACGTCGATTTCCTCCCTCGAGCTCACTCTTGGCTGGAAGCACGATGCGGTACGAAAAGTCGATGCGGGTCCGCCCCGCCGCGCCGAGTTCGATCTCCCAGACGAGGCCCCCGCGGATGGGCGTGCCGCGCTCGGCCTGATCGTATTTGTCCGGACGAGGGCGCGTGGACACGAGCTCGATCTCGACGTCCTTGTCCTCCGTCACGGGCAGGCGGTCGTACACCTTGAGGGTCACCGGGTAGCCCAGGGCCGATGACAGCTCGATGGAGACATCGTGCACCACGGCGATCTTGCCGCCCAGGAAGCCAGCGCTTTCCTCCTGTGCGCGCACGTTGCGCACCACGCGGATGCGCTCCTCCACGCCAAGCCCCAGACGCAAGGAGCCGCCATCGCCGGTGAGCTCGAGGGCCGACGTGGTGAGCAACCCGCCATCGAGAAAGACATCCGCCGGCCCTGGCAAAAGGGTCACGCCCTCGAAGGGATTCCGCTGCGACGCCTCGCGGTACACCTCCGCCGATTCGCGCGGGAAGGCCACCATCGACAGCGCCGCGTCCCCCGCCGCGCTGCGCACGAGAATGCGGTGGGCGGCACCGTCGGAACCGATGTCCGCCGGTGCATCGGCGCGGTAGCGGACCTGCCGCTCCCCGTTGCCGACGTAGCGCGGATCGGATGCGTAACGCGGCATGGGAATGCGCTCGATGGTGTGCGTCTCGTCCGACGTCGCATCCGCCATCGAGGCGGGATCGCGCACGAGCTGCCCGCGCTTGTCGCGGTCATCCATGTCCGCGAGAACCAGGGCGTCGAAATCGAGCCACGCATCGGTGGGCTGCAGTTCGTACGAATCGGGGTAGCCGACCACCGTGGGCTGATCCTCGATCGACGCCGACAGCGCCATCGCCCGCATCGGGACGAGGGATTTGGCCTGGCGACGGGCCATGACCATGGGCGCGGGTGCGGCGCCGTACGCGGCCGCGGCAGGCATCGAGCCCGGCGCAGGCGCGGGCGCGAAGGCCATCTCCTCCATGCCGTTCGCGTCACTCAGCTCCCCCACGGGGGCGCTTTCGGCCATGCTGAAGACCGCTTCGTCCAACGCAGCGTGCGGGCCCGCGTGCCGAGGCACCGGGCGCGGTGGCCGCGGCGGGGGCGCCGGCGGCGGCACGAACCGGGCGAGCGCTTCGTCGTAGCCGGCGAACATCTCGCGCAGGCCCTCGGGCAGCGGGCGAAAACCGCGACGTGGCGGCGGCTGCTTTCGTCCGAGACGGTACGAGAGGAGCTCGGGCAGCTGCGCATCGCGCACCAAGCCCACCGTGGAGAGACTCACCTGAACGCCCTGCCAATCCTCACCGGTGGCCTGCGCCACGAAGGCTTCCAGGCTCCACTCCGCCGCGAGCTTCGGGCCCGTGGCAAAGCGTGCAGAATACACGGGCCACCAGCGCGCCGCAGGAACCGCGTAGGAGACTTCGAGCGCCGAAGGCCGGGGCCCCGCACCGAGGCGCACCACGATGGCGCGCGTTTCCCTCGCCTGCGCGTGCTCCGCCGTGCTGCCCTGCGCCGCCTCCAGACGTGCGCGCTCGAGGCGCTTTTCCAGATCGATGCGGGCATCGTCGATGGTGAGCAGCCTTCGATCGAGCTCCGAGGTCAAATCGTCGACCAGCGAAAGCACGGCCAGCGCGTCGGACACGCGCGACTCGGGATCGATGCGCCGCCAGCGCACGTCGAGCACGGGCTCCGGCTTCACCGTCCCCACGGCGGCCCGGCGCGCGTGCACGTAGCGCTGTTCGAGCTCCAGCTTCTCCAAATCGCCCTCGAGCTCGCGCACGCGCTGCGCAAGCTCGCCGGGCGCGGGCGGCTCCAAGGGCAGCACGGCCCGCGCGCGCACGTAAACGATGCGCCGCTCCGCCCCTTCGTCGAGCGACAAGATCGCCCGCACGCTGCCCGATTGCGCCTGCACCGTGATACCGCCCATGAGCAGGTCGACCTCCTCCTCGGGCAGGTCCGAAGGAAGGGTCACCCGGCGCGTCACCACGGCGCCGCGCGCAAACAGGTCCACGGATGCGATACGGCTCTCGCACGCGATCTCTTGCATGGCCCAGCCATGGTATGAGGATTCATGCTCAAAGGCAGCCTCCGATCCGCCCTTCACCGTGCCATCACCACGCCGTTCGGCGACAACTTGGCCCCCATCCGCATCCCGAAGGACCTTCTGCGGCGGGTAAACGTGACCTTGGGGCAACCCATCTGTTCCCAAGAAGAGCTCGTGCGCCGTCACGAGGCCCGCGAACGGTTGGCCCAGTTGCGCCGGGAGGGCGGGCGGACCGCCATCGTCCGGGAGCAGGCCCCCGTCATGGTCTACTTCGAGAAGGACCGGAATGCGCGCATGCTGGGCCGCATCGAGGAATTGCTCTCCGGGGCGTCCATCGCGTTCAAGAAGCTCGACGTCACGGGCGACGCCGCCACGAAGGATTTCGTGGTGCGCGAGGCCCGGTGCAAGGAAGACGATCTGCCCGTGGTCTTCGTCGCCGGCACCGCCGTGGGCGGCTACAACGAGCTCGTGGACTTCAACGTTTCCGGTCAGCTGAAAAAAGCAGTCTTCGGCGACGCGTAACCGCGGCCCCCACGCCCATGAGCGCAGGCGTCGTCATTCTGCTGCTGGTTCCCCCGGGCGAGGCACAGGCCCCGCTCATCGGGGGCCTGGCAGCGGCGACGTCACGCGCGCTCGGAGCCGAGGCGCGCGTGGTGGTCGATGCGCGCACGCCCGCCTCGGACGACGACGCGGTGGCGCTCGCCGACCGGCTCCACGCGAATGCCGTGGTGACGTTGCGATGGCTGGAGGGCGGGCGCGTTTCCCTGCACGCGCACTGGAGCGGGCAAGCGGGGTGGACGGATCGCTTCTTCTCCTTCAACGACGCCGACGCACTCGATGAACGAGGCCGCACCATCGGGTTCACGCTCGCGACGATGATTCGCACCGAGAGCCCGCTCGGGCCCGCGCTCGATGCACCGCCCGCGCCGATCGCCACGCCGCCGCCCGCACGTCCTTCGTGGCCGCGATTCCCCTTCGAGCTGGAGGCGGGCGCGCACGTGCACGTGGCTGCCCATGCCACGGCGTTCGGCGGTGGCCTTCGCGCGGCCTACCTCATCGTTCCGCAGGCCGGCGTCACGGCCAGCGCCGATTGGTCCACGGGCGCGATGAAGGACATCGATGGCCGCATCGACATCGCGTCCCTTTCGGCCGGCGCCAAGGTTCCCATCGTGCTCGCGGGCCCGGGGCGCCCGTACGAACTCGCCGTTTCCGCCGAGGCCGCCCTTTCCCACGAAGCGGTCTCCCGAAATGGCACCGACGGCTCGCACACGGAGGGGCGTTGGGTGCCGGGCGCGCGCGTTCGCCTCGCAGCAGCGTGGTTTTTCACCCCGCGCATCGCCGCGCTCGCGGGGCTTGGCTTGCACGCGAACCTTGGCGAGACGGACATTGTGGTCAATGGCCACACAGAGGCCACGTTGTCCCCGTACCGCGGTACGGGCGAGCTGGGCGTGAGGGTGCGCTTTTGAGGGGCGCCCTGCCTGGCTTTCGAGGCGTCGGGTTACTCTCCGGATCGTGCAGGCCAAGCTTCGTCTCGTCCCCTCGCGCCCCGCGCCGGCGCCGGCTTCTCCGCCGGCCTCCCCGCGTACGCCGGCGCTCGACGACGCGCAGCTCATCGCGGCCATCCGCGCGAACGATGATCTGGCGGCCACCGCCTTTCATGACCGCCTCTACCCGTGCGTCAGCCGTACGATCCAACGCTTGCTCGGACGGCGCGACGCCGATTACGAGGACCTCATTCAGCTCAGCATGGTCGAGTTGATTCAGTCCTTCGATCGCTACCGTGGTGAGTGCTCCCTCGAGTCGTGGGCCTCCACCATCGCATCGCGTGCAGTGTACAACCACTTGCGCAGGCGCAAGCGCGAGCGGCTCATCTTCGCTCCGCCCCCACCGGACGATCTGGATCCGTCGAAGCTGTCCCGCACCTTGAGCGCCCGCAACACGATGCAGCGGGTGCGGCAGCACCTGGGCGAGCTGCATCCGGACAAGGCGTGGACCTTCCTGCTTCACGATGTGTGCGGCTACGATTTGCGCGAGATTGCCACGATCACGGGGGTGAGCGTCGCGGCCGCCCAGACGCGGCTGGTGCGCGGGCGCTGCGAGCTCCATGAGCGGCTCGCCGAAGATCCCGAGCTGCGGGGTGCGCTCGAAACGGGGGTGGATCCATGAGCCGCGGTCCCGAGTACGCCGACCTCGCTGCACGAGCACTTCGCCGTGAGCTCACCGAGGATGACGCATTCGAGCCGGGGCAGCACGGTGCCGCCCGCGCCCAGCGCATCGACGCCGTCCGCGGTGCCATACGGCAGCGCGCACGGCGAAAGATGGTCGCGCGCGGGGCCGGTGCAGGTGTGGCGGTTCTCGCGGCCGCCGCGGCGGTTGCGCTTTTCGCGCGCGGACGCCCCGCGCATGTGGAGGCGGTTGCGGAGGCGAGCGGCGAGGCCGCGTACGTGGAGCGCGACGGTGCCCGCGAAGCGCTGGCGTCGGGCAAGAAGGTTCAAGCTGGCGACCACGTGGTGGTGCCCCAGGGCGGGCACGCGGCGTTGACCCTGACGACGGGCACGCACCTCGCCCTGGAGGCGGAGGCGGATCTGTCGGTGCTCTCGCAGAATCGCCACCAGATTTACTGGCTCGCCAAGGGCGCTCTGCAGGCGCGCGTTTCGAAGCTGGGCGAAGGCGACCGCTTCGTGGTGCGCACGCCCGATGCCGACGTGGAGGTCCGCGGCACGCAATTCCGCGTCGCGGCCGCCGAGCCGCACGCCACCTGCGGCAATGGAAGCACCACGCGCGTGAGCGTGCTCGAAGGCGTGGTGGTCGTGCGCCACGGAGGCGTCGAGACGCCTGTCGCCGCGGGCGAAGAGTGGCCGTGTGCATCGGCCGCATCGCCTCCTCAACAGCCCCCGTTGGTGCTCCCTCCCTCCCGGGGGGAGGGCTCGGGGAGGGGGAGAGATCCAGGTAGCGATCCAGGCAGCGATCCAGGCAGAGCTCAAGGAAATGCTCGGGCGAGCGCCAAACGGCCCCCACCCGCACCGGCCCCGGTGGCCGCGCCCGAGACGTCGACCTCGGATCTCTCCGCCCAGAACGACCTTTTCGCACGCGCCACGGATCAAAAGCGCGCCGGCAACGCCCGCGGTGCCCTTGCCACGTTCGAAACCTTCCTCGCGCGCTACCCCAAGAGCGCCCTCGCAGAAAGCGCCGCCGTCGAGCGCTGGCGGCTGCTCACGCACATCGATCGCGCCTCCGCACGCACCGCGGCCAAGGACTACTTGGACCGCTATCCCAACGGATTCGCCCGCGCCGATGCGCGCGCGCTTCTCGGCGAATAGACTCCCTCGATGCGTTTCGGCTTTCTCGCCCTCGCGATTTTCGCAGGCCTCGCGCGCCTCACGGGTATCGCCGCATGCCACGGAGAGCTCGAGTTCACCGATCCCACCGACGGCGGCACCGCATTCGACGCATCCCTCGACGCCCGCACCGATAGCCAGACACCACCCGTCGATTGCCGAACCCAAGCCGGCATCTGCCCCTTATCCAATTTGCATTGCGACACCACCTCCGGCGCCTGCGTCGCGTGCACCTCCGATTCGCATTGCGCAGGTCCCCTGCCCCGGTGCGACACCGCACTCCATCGCTGCATCGGCTGCGGCACGCGCGACGATTGTCCTTCGGGTCAGCTCTGCGCGCAGAAGGTTTGCGTCCCCTCGTGCCAAGACGGGGGCACGTGCCCTGGCAATTCGAGTTGCCACTCCGAATCGCAGATATGCAAAGAATGCCAGGCCCACAGCGAGTGCAAAAATTCGGACAAGGCGCGCGTATGCCAAGTGGCCACGGGCCGATGTGTGGAATGCCTCGTGGATACGGATTGCGCAGCAGGTCATCCGCGATGCGATCTCATTTCAGGGAGATGCGTACGCTGCCTCGTGTCATCGGATTGCCCGAGTGACCAGTCCGTGTGCGATCCCGCGACATTCGCGTGCGTTCATCCCAGCTGAGAATTAATCGACACGGGCCTGCCTGATTCGGGAAACGCCGAACCACCCTGGGGCCATGACGATGCGCCGTACTGTCCTTTTTCTCATCTTCTTCGCTGCGGTGATCTTCGCCTGCGGCAGCAACGACGATGCCTCCATCTTCAATGGGGGCGACGCCGGACCGGACGTCGTCGAGCCCGACGGGGGATTTGGCGTCTTCGATGGCGGTGTCCCATCGGCGTGCGATCCGTCCGGAACCGCCTGCACCTCGGGGGAAAAGTGCTGCACCGGCACGTGCGATGCCACCACGAAAAAGTGTACCGGCGGCGTCGGGCAATGCGCCGCGACCGGTGCGACGTGCGGCAACGGGACGGATTGCTGCAGCCTGCGCTGCGAAGGCGGCAAGTGTGCGGCGGCGGCGTGCATTCAAGATTCGAAGGCCTGCACCACGCCCGAATCGTGCTGCAGCGGCAAATGCTCGGGCGGCACCTGCCAGCCGCTCAATCCCGGTGGCACGTGCAAGACGGCGGGCAACGCGTGCTCCGGTGCCGGCGATTGCTGCTCCAAGCTGTGCAAAGGGGGAGTGTGCCAGCTCAACTCGTCGTACTGCATTCAAGGTGGCGACGCGTGCGCCCACGCCGAAGACTGCTGCGGTGGCATCTGCACCAAGACCGCCGGCGCGACCCTGGGCACCTGCAGCGCCCCCACGGGTTCGACCTACTGCAACGGCGGCGTCGACGGCACGGTGTGCGAAGGCAAAGGCTGCGAGGCATGCTGCAGCCGCCTCTGCGCGCCGTACGCGCCCTCCGGCGTGAACATCTGCCAACCCGCCAACGGCTGCCGCGTCAACGGTGACCTTTGTCGCGCGGACAAGGACTGCTGCGGCGCCGCCGGTACGGGCCTACCCGGCGACGGCAACGTCACCTGCGACAAAGAGCCCGGCGCCGCCGTGGGCATCTGCCGCAACCCGCGAAGCTGCAACCCCGAAGGAAACGTCTGCCACTTCAAGGACTACGTGTGCAGCAATTCCGCGGCGCGCAATGACTGCTGCGAGCACCTCGGGTCGAAGACGAACTGCGAACTCGATCCCGTGGGCGTTCCGCGATGCCACGTCGTGGGCACCGACGGAGGCCTGGCCTGCCGCACCACCGGCCAGACCTGCGCATTTTCGGCCAACTGCTGCAACGGCGCCAAGTGCCTCCCCGACGCCAGCGGCACCCTCCGCTGCGCACCGCCCACCACGCAATGCAGCCAGACCGGCAACGCCTGCACCGTCAACGCGGACTGCTGCAATGGCCTCACCTGCAACACGCCGCCCGGCTCCGTGAAGGGCACCTGCGGCGCGACGACCACCCCCGACGGCGGCACCGGAACGTGCTCGCTTTACGGCCAATCTTGCAAGGAGTCCACCGACTGCTGCAACGGCATCCCCTGCAACAACGGCTACTGCGTCAACATCGTCCATTGATCACGAGGGAGCGCGGTGGAACTCCACCGAGTTCCCGAGATGGCCGAGCCGGCGTGCCTCGAGGCACGCCGGCGATCCCGGTTCGACGATGCGGCAGTCCTCCGGACGCACCTCGTAGACGGCGCATGGGTATTGCTCGGGCACCGAAACGTCGAGCCCTGCGCACCGTGTTTCGCCGGCAATGCCGTTGTTCGCGGGGACGTTTTTCATGAAGCGAAAGCCCGGCGGGGAGCGGTACTCCTCGGTGTAAATCTCGAGCAGGCGCTTGCCCATCCGCACATCGTCGCTCTCCAAAAAGTGCACGGTGTGGGCCGGGTGATGGCAACAACGGCCGCAACCGACACAGTCGGCGCCGTTCGGATCGGGCTCTCCAGTCACGGGGGTGGGCATTCGGACGGGAGGTTTACTCTTCTAAATGGAGAGCGGCCACTTCAACCCGGAGAGGCGTGAGGCGACCTGCGCAAAATCGCTGCGCACTTGGGAAATGCTGGGGCGCAAGGTCGGGTCGCGGCGCAGGGCCCAGAAGATGGCCTCGCCGAGCGGAGCGAGCCCGACGCGCGTGGCCAGCGCACGCAGACGCGGCGGAAGGCCATCGTGGGCGATGTGCGCCGCGATGAGGGCCATCTCGCTCGGGGCCTGAAAGAGCGGAATGCCGGTGAGCGCCTCGAAGGCGAGGCAGCCGAAGGCGTATACGTCGGCCGCCTGCGGCGATTGCGGGCCGTTGCCGCTGGTCGCGCCCCAGACCTCGGGTGCGCCGTATGGACCGGTGGCGCAGCCGGGGCGGATGTGGCGACCGGCCAGGCCGAAGTCCACGAGCACGCCGTCGTGCCCCGCGCGAAGCACGACGTTCGACGGCGTTAGATCGAGGTGGCCCACGCCCACACCGTGCATCGCCTCCAGGCCGCGCAGCACGTCATCGAGCACGCCGAAGCAGCGCTGCATGTCGAGCGCGCGCGAGTCGATCACATTGGCGAAGGTGGCGCCCTCCACGAGCTCCATCACCAGAATGGGCTTCGGCCGCGCGGCCAGGTCGAACGTGACGAAGCGTGCCAGGTTCTTGTGCTGCGGCACCGCAATGAGCGCCGAGGCCTCCGCGCGGAAAAGATCCAAGAACGCCGCCTCGGACAGGGTGCGCGCCGCCGTGGCCGAATAATCGGGCACCTTCAGCGCGAACTTTTCCGCATTCGGCTCGTGCCGATCTTCGACCCGGTTGACGATGAACACGCTGCCCGAGCCTCCGGAGCCGAGCGCCTTCACGATGTAAAAGCCACCGATGGTGCGCCGGGGCGGCACCCACGAGGGCAGCGGATCCGGCTTCGCCACGCGCACGTGCTGCGAGTCCACCACTTCGCTGTCGACGGGCATCGCATGCAGGTACGCCAGCACCGACGACACGACCCGCGCCAGCGACGGCGGAACGTCTTTCAAGAGCCGAGCCTCGCACCCGGCGACGGTCTCGCGTGTGAGCTGCGGCGCCGCCCCCGAAACCGCCCGCGCGACCAGCACGCGGATGCCTTCTTCCGTGGCTTGTTCGGGCGGCGTGTCGACCTGCGAGCCATCGACCCGCCCGCGCGCGAACCGCGCCAGGTACCGCACCGTGGAGAGCTGCGTCTCCAGCGCGCCGAGAGGCCCGTACTCGCCGCCGCTGGGATCGACCAGCGCCGAAAGCGTGGGCGCCTCCTCGATGGCGACCAGCGCGCCGTGCAAACCGACCAGCGCCGTCCGAAACGCCTCACCGCGCTTCGACGGATGCAGAAAGAGTTCGCGCGCCAGCTCGTCCAGCGCCCCGATCTGCGTTTGAAGCGGCGCGGGCTCGCTGTTGCCCGTGGAAAGACTGCTCGGGCTGCACGCACGAACGAAGCGCTCGTAGCGCTCGAACATGTGCTTCAAATCGGGATCCATGGCCGCCTCGGCCAAGGTGCGAAGGTGCGTCACCGGCGCCGTGGCCAGCGCCGCGCGAAACGCGACCGGCTCGTCGAACACGGGCGCCAGGGCATCCCCCACCCCGACCCCCACGAGCAGCGCATCCACCGTTTCGATGGCCTCCGCGCGCACCAGCGCATCGAGCGTCCGCGCGAGCGCCGCCGACAAGGTCCGCACGAGCACCGGCGGAGGCCCCGACTCGAACCGCTCGACCAGCGCCCCCGCGATGCGGCACCACCGCGTGCGAAGCTTCGCCGCGCGTGCGGGCTCGTCGTAGGCACCCACGTCGCTGTCGACGAGGTGGATCAGCGCGCGGAGCCGCCGCAGGCGCAACGTCGTATGCGCGCCCGTTCCCGTTTCGCGCGACAGGATCCACGAGGCGATGCGCTCGCGCACGGTGTCGAGCTCGTCTTCGTGCCGCGTGCCATCGGAGCCACCGAGCTTGAGCAAATCCGACAACGTGTGGCGCTCGAGCAAGGTGATGTCCAGATCGCGCACCACGGCCAGCGACGTGCGCCGCGCCGTCGATCCACCGCGGCCCTCCTCGCCCTCGTCCTGCGCGAGCACGTCCAGGGTGTCGAGCGCCGCCACCGCCCCCGAGAGCACCTCGCGCGCCGCGGCGTACGACTGCTTCGCGCCGTGCGTGACGAAAAGCTCCAGTGCCGCCGCCAGTTGCTCGCGCAGCGAAGGCTCCTCGCTCGTCGCGCGCTTCAAATCGCGCGCAATCTCGCGGGCCAGGGCCTGCGCCGCATCGTCGGGCACGAATGGATCGGGGTTGCTGATGCGCCCCAGCGCCGCAAACGCTTTCGCCGCGGCGCGCTCCACGAACGACCCTTTGCCGTACTCCGCGAGCAACTCCGCAATGGCCTCCGACGCCTCGAACCCTGCGCGCGCCACCAGCCGCTCGAGCAGCACCTTCGCGGCATCGGGCTCGGCCTCCGCCGCGCGCGGCAAGCCCCACGCGAACGCCGCCGTCATCCCCGCATCCCGTTCCAGCGCGCCGCTGTCGATCGCGTGCACCGCACCGCGCAGCGCCACATCGGGGCTCACCGCCACCATCGCCGCGAGCGACGTGGCCCCGCGGCGCCATTCCGTCGGCGTGAGGCCCGGCGCCAGCGCGCCCGCGACCTCCGCCTTCAGCGCCGGAACGAACGGCGCCAAAAGGCCCCGCGCGACCGCGATGGAGCGCCACACCAGCGATTCGCGGTCCCCGAGCAACCGCCGCCACGCCTCCTGCAGTCCATCGGCCTGGAACACGCGCAGCGCGTGATCATCCCCTTGCTGCGCGCGCGTGGCCGCCTCCCGCGCCGCCCGCTCCATGAGCCGCGCCGCGATCCGCCGCGCGTGCAGCGAGCCGCTGGACGGCATCACGATCCACTCCCGCGCGAGCTCGCGCGAGGCGCACAGCCCATAGGCCAGCGGCCCATCGCGAACCCCCAGCGCCAAGGGCAAATCCACCACCAGCGCCACCCGCGCACGCACCGCCGACGTGCCCAGGCCCTTCCCGGAGCCCAGCGCCATGCGCGTGGCCATCGCCACGAAGGTCTCCGCGTTCGCGGCGTTCAGGCGCCCGAGGACACGCCGCCCCATTTCGCGCTGCTCCGGGCCTGGGGGGAGCGCGGCGGCAAGCGCATAGAGCGCCGCGCCCGAGGCGGGGGGTGCCAGCCAATCCAAATCGTCCACCAGGCCATCGTGGAGCGCCACGCGCACCACTTTGACGAGGGCATCCGGATGAAGGCCGTCGAGCGGGCTGGGCCCATCTTGCACGCTCACTCGGGCGAGAGTCGCCAAAGCCTGCCGCCACGAAGCGCGCCGCTCTGCAGGGTCATGCATCCGCGGGAGATCGAGCAGGCCGCTGACGTAGGTCCACGGTCCTTTCACGGTGATTCACTCATCATCCGCTGCCACACGAAAAACCGCCACGATTTTCCAGCTTTTCCCTCGACGACTTTCGCTTCTTTGGTAGGAAGGGGCCCGTGATTCTTCTCGAGAACCTCACCAAACGATTCGGACCCAAGATTCTCTTCGAGAACGTGTCGATGCAGTTCGACCCCGGCAAGCGTTATGGCTTGGTCGGAGCCAACGGCGCCGGCAAGTCGACCCTGCTGAAAATGCTCGCGGGGGATGAAGAATCCGACATGGGATCCATCAGTATTCCATCGTCGTTGCGGCTCGGCGTCCTCAAGCAAAACCACTTTGCGTACGACAAAGAGCGCATTTTGGACGCCGTTCTGATGGGCAACAAGGCCCTCTGGGACGCCATGGCCGAGAAGGAAACCCTTCTTGCCGGTGAGGTCACGGACGAGATCGGCATCCGCCTGGGCGAGCTGGAAGGCGTCATTGCCGAGGAGAACGGCTACGTCGCGGAAAGCGAAGCCGCGGAGCTCCTCGTCGGCCTCGGCATTCCGACGCACAAGCACAGTGATCCGATGAGCACCCTCGCCGCCGGCTACAAGCTGCGGGTGCTTCTGGCGCAGGTGCTCTTCCTGCACCCGGACGTGCTCCTGCTCGACGAGCCGACGAACCACCTCGACCTCGACTCGATCCGATGGCTCGAGCAGTTCCTCGTCGACTACAAGGGCACACTGGTCATCGTCTCGCACGACCGGCACTTCCTCAACGCGGTCGCCACGCACATGGCGGACGTCGACTACCAGACCATCACGGTCTACACCGGCAACTACACGGACTTCGTCGAGGAGAAGTACGAGACCCGCCAGCGCGCGCAGGCGCAAAACGCCGCGGCGAAGAAGAAAATTGCGGAGCTGCAACAGTTCGTCGACCGCTTCGGGTCGCACGCTTCGAAGAGCAAGCAGGCGCAGTCGCGTGTGAAGCAGATCGAGAAGCTCGAGGTGAAGGAGCTGAAACGATCGAGCCTCGTGCGTCCCTTCGTGCGCTTCGAGCTGGACAAGCCCAGCGGCCGCGATGTCCTCCGCGTGGACGGTGTCGACAAGGCCTTCGGCCCCGAGAAGAAGATCTTCAAGGGCCTGAGCCTCAACTTGAACCGCGGCGACAAGATGGCCGTCATCGGCCCGAACGGCATCGGCAAATCCACGTTGCTGAAGTTGATCGTCGGCTCCTCCGCCAACTTGGACGCGGACACCAAGAAGGAAACGCTCAAGCCCGACACCGGCGAGATCCGCTGGGGCCACGAGACCAGCGTGGGCTACTTCGCGCAGGATCACCACGAGGCGCTCGGCGAGACGGCCAAGGGCCTGACGGCGTACGAGTGGCTGTACTCCTTCGACAAGACGGCGACCCAAGAGTCGATTCGCGCGATCCTCGGGCGTCTCCTCTTCTCGGGCGAGGCCGCGCTGAAGAAGATCGAGGCGCTCTCCGGTGGCGAGTCGGCGCGCCTTCTCTTGGCGAAGTTGCTGCTGCAAAAGCACAATGTTCTGGTGCTCGACGAGCCGACCAACCACCTGGACATCGAGTCCATCGAGGGTCTGCTCGATGGGTTGAAGCCGTTCCCCGGAACGGTGGTCGTGGTCAGCCACGACCGGCACTTCGTTGCCGAGCTCACCAACCGCGTCCTCGAGCTACAGCCCGGCGAAGGTGGGACGGGTGAGAAACGTGAAGCCGCCACGGTGGTCGAGTTCGGTGGCACGTACGACGAGTACCTGGAGCGCGAAGGCCGCGATTATTTGCGGAAATAGCCCCTTCCCGCTCGGTGCCTCGTTGCGCCGATGCTGTAGTTCAGTTCGCTGGCGATTTCGCTCCGAATGGAGCACCATGGGATGTCGTAAAGCTCTACCCCAGGGCTCCCGTCGGCATGCTTGGAACGATCATCGGCGAAAAGTACCGTCTTGAACGATCCATCGGCACCGGTGGCATGGGCGAGGTGTTCGAAGCGCGCCACATGGTCACCGGCCGCGCGGTCGCCGTAAAATTGCTCTACGAACAGCCCGCGGTGAACGAGGCGGTGGCGAGCGATCGCTTTCGCCACGAGGCATACGCCGCGGGCACGCTCGACGCGGAGCACATCGTGCAGGTGTTCGACGCCGGCACCGACCGCGATACGGGCCGCCGCTACCTGGTGATGGAGCTTCTGCGCGGCGAGAGCCTGCACACGCTCATCAAGCGATTCGGTCCGCTCGCGCCCGAGCTGGCGTTCAGCATCGTGGGCCAGGCCGCCTTGGGCCTCTCGAAGGCGCACGCCGCGGGCATCGTCCACCGCGACGTCAAGCCGGCGAACATCTTTCTCTCGCTCGAGGCGGACGAGGTCGTGGTCAAGGTGCTCGATTTCGGCATCGCCAAGGTGCGAGATCTCGACGATGACCCGGCGGCGATGGGCGGTCAGGTCGTGGGCTCGCCGCACTACATGTCGCCGGAGCAGGCGCAGGACCTGCCGACCCTGGATCATCGAAGCGATCTTTTCTCGCTGGGCGCCGTGCTCTATCGGCTGCTCTCCGGTCAGACGCCGCACCCGACCGCCGATACGCTGGTTCGTTTGATGTATGCAATCTGCACGGAACCCGCACGGCCGCTTTCCGAGGTCGCGCCCTGGGTTCCGCCGGAGATGGTGGCCTTCGTCGAGCGCGCGATCGCCATTCCGCCGTCCGCGCGGTTTCAGTCCGCCGGCGAGATGGCCCACGGCATCGCGACCATCGTGGGCGATCTGCGCATTGCACCGGCCGACGTGGGGCCGATCACCGAGGAGCAGCGCGCGGGGTTCGAGCCATCGTCGTCGCGGCGCTTCGACGATGCAGGAGCGGCCCCGCAAGCGGGGCCTGGGGTCAACGCGCGCAGCTGGGATCAGACGCTGCAAGGTTCCGTCGCCACGCGACCGGACAAGGGCTCCCTGCTGACGGCGGTGCTCGGGGCCATCGCCATGGCGGTGGTGCTCCTCGCGGTCATGGGGCTCTGGCGCACGCGCGGTTCCTCGGTGTCCCGCGCGATCCACGCCGCGGTCACATCGGTCACGCCCGTCGCATCGGCGGCATCGGCGGAGCCGGCACCGATCACACCGGCGGGAATGCTCCCGCAAACGGGGACGTTGATGTCGGCGGCGCGCTCCGTCTGGGTGCACGTGCCCCCCGCGGAGGAAGTCCTCGTCGATGGGCAGCGCACGGTGCCCTCGCCGACGGGGTACGTGGAAGTCGTGGGCGAGCTCGGAAGCCGCCACGAAATAGGGCTCACCGCCGCGGGCCGCCTGCGAACGACCCAGGTGGTCATCACGCCCGACGGAGCATTCCCCGACGCCATTGCGCTCGGCAATCCCGCCCCCGCGGAGCGCGTCTCCGCCCCGGGTGAGCGTGCTCCGTCCGCGCCCAAGCGCCGCGTCGTCAAACGCGAAGCCACGGCACTCGATGCGGGCCATCGGGATGGTGTCGCCGCCGCCATCGTGGACGCCGCGGAAAATGCGCGCATCCGCCCCGCGCCCACGCCGCGCGAGGATCCCCCAGAGGATCCCTTCGGGTCGATCAAGCTGCCCACCGAGCGAAAGACCTTCGACGACTAAGGTAACGGCCGACGGGCGTGTCAGTCAGCGCGCGCAAGGATCGGGCGGCGGCCCCTCGTCGGAATCGCCCGCGGCGTCCACGCGCCCTTCCATCGTGGAGCTGCCACTGGTGCGGATGGCTTGCACCGCCTGGCGGCGGGTCGAGGCGTCGCTGCTGCGAAGTGCGCCGTCGAGAACGCGCTCCGCCTCTGGCCCGCCGAGTTGCGCGAGCCCTTGCAAGGCGGCGCCCCGCACATCGCCGCTCTGCGATTCGTACGCGCGGAGAAACGTCCCCATGGACTGCGGATCGCCGGCCTCCGCCAGCGCCTGCAGCGCGCCCGCACGCGCGGGGGACGAACCTTCCGCGAGCTCGGTGACGGTCCGCACGGACTCGGGATCCTCGCGACGGCCGAGGGACAGGACCGCCTGCTCCGCCTGGGGGCCGCTACCGCGGGCGATGGCGGCGAGTTCGCGGGAGCTCTCCAGCGATTCATCCATCGCCAGGGCGTTGACCGCCTCCGCGGCGTCCTTTCCACCTTGGTGCGCGATGCGGATCAAGGCCGTGCGAGCCTCTTCGCGCGCACGCGGATCGCTGTTGGGCGCGTTGCCCATCGTCTCTTGCAGCGCCTGCACCTGCGCAGGGCCTGGCGTTCGCGACAAGTCGGCGAGCGCCTTCTGCGCCGCCTCGTCCGACATTTGCGCGAGCGCATTCACGACCGTCGGCGCATTCTTGCCGCGGGCTTCCTGCAGGAGAAACGCCAAGGCCTCGGGCCCGCCAATCTGGGCGAGCGCCTCCACGGCAATGCCGCGCATCTCCCCCGGTCCACCCTGCTGCGCAAGATTGAGCAACATCGGCACCGTCGAAGGGTCCCCCACCTCCCCCAACGCGTACACGAGCGCGGTCTTGTCCCGTCCCTTGGCACGCTCCAGCGCGTGGACCAGGAGCGGCGCCGCCTCGGGCCATCCGGCCTGGCCCATCGCCACGATGGCCTGATGCTGCAACTTGGGCGAATCGCTATGCGCCAACTCGAGCAGCTCCGCGCGCGCCGCCTCGCTGCGACTCATGGCCAGGGCCCCGAACGCAGCTCCCGTGAGCCCCGGATCCGAGCCGCGCGCGATCTCGCCGAGCCAATTCATCGCCTCGGACGCCCCGGTCTCGCCAAGGGCGTCGATGGCGCAGTACCGCAACTCCGGTCGGCGCGCCGTGCGATACACCTCGAGGATCGTCTGCACCGCCGCCGGCTCCCCGGAAATGCCAAGGTGGCGAAGCGCCGTGCACTTGTGCGATTCCAACCGCGCCGCCCGAAGCCGATCCATCCACTGGCCAACGTAGAGCGACATCGGCGTCGCCCCCGGTTCCCGCTCCGAATCGGCCACGAACCCGCCCCCGAGCGGCACCGGCATGGCCACCCCCGCACACGCCGTGCTGGGCGCAAGCTCCGAACGGTCCGCCCGCGCCTCCTCCCCGGAAGCCTTCCGCATCGGGCGCAACGCAAAGAACACAGCGAGCCCGAGCGAAAGCAAGGTCGCCACCTTCCAAGCAAGAAGCGATCGGCGCATGCTTCATGGACGCCCAACCCCGACGTTTGTTCGTCGAAATCGCGACGAGAATAAAAAAACTTCAGCGACGCGCGTCCGCGCGGATGCGTCCAGGGTCTCTCTCCGGGTCATGCGGGATCGACCTCCAGATACGCCAACGATCCTGTGGTGGAAGGAGCCCGGCGAAAGGTGACGCGTGCCTCAGATCGACGTCGTGCCACGACGGTCCTTCGAGCACCGCCAATACGGCGGGCAGGCCCGCATCGACGATGCGAAGCCACTCCTCCGCGTAATGGCGGGAACGGTCCTGCCGAGCCAGCCAGGTCAGCACCCGGATGCGAACGTCACTCAAAAGGTCCGGCTCGCGGCGCAGCCGCTCGGCCACGGCCTGGTGATAGGCGAGACTATGGGCCTCGGCGACGCGCATGCGTCCAAATTAGCGCTGCCATGGCCGTACCGCTCATCCGCGTGCTGCCAACGAATTTCGGCACTTCGCAGCAGGTGCGCCTCGGCGTGGAGGCGCACCCTGCGAAGAGCGACTACGACTTGAAGGGGTCGCGGCCTGCGAAGGCGGCGCCGGCGCCCAGTTCGAAGCCAATGCGAAGCAGCTGGTTGTACTTCGCAATCCGGTCCGAGCGGGACAAGCTGCCGGTCTTGATCTGGCCGGCGTTCGTCGCCACCGCGAGGTCGGCGATGAAGGTGTCCTCGGTCTCGCCCGAGCGGTGGCTGATGATCGAGCGGTACTTGGCCGCGGTCGCGAGACGGATCGTGTCGAGCGTCTCGGTGAGGGTGCCGATCTGATTCAGCTTGATGAGGATCGCGTTGGCGTAGCCGCCATCGATGCCGCGCTTCAGACGCTCCACGTTGGTGACGAACAAGTCGTCGCCCACGAGCTGCACGCGGTCGCCCACGCGCTCGGTGAGCTTCTTCCAGGCGGTCCAATCGTCCTCGGCGAGGCCGTCTTCGATCGACACGATAGGGTACGTCTTGGTGAGCTTCTCGTAGATGGCCACCAGCTCGTCGGACGACACGGCCTTCTTGTCGAAGGTGTATTTGCCCGATTTCTTGTCGTAGAACTCACTGGCCGCGCAATCGAGCGCCAGGAAAATGTCCTTGCCCGGCGCGTAGCCGGCGCCCTCGATGGCCTGAACGATGACGCCGATGGCCTCTTCGTTCGACTCGAGGCGCGGTGCGAAGCCGCCTTCGTCACCGACGGCGGTCGTCAGGTTGCGCTTCTTGAGGATGCCCTTGAGCGTGTGGAACACTTCCGTTCCGGCGCGCAGCGCTTCCTCGAAGGTGGGAAGGCCGGCGGGCACGATCATGAACTCCTGGATCTCGAGCCCGTTGTCGGCGTGCTGGCCGCCGTTGACGATGTTCATCAGCGGCGTGGGGAGCACGCGCGCATTGAGACCGCCGAGGTAGCGCCAGAGCGGGAGACCGACCACGTCGGCCGCCGCACGCGCAACGGCCATGGAGACGCCGAGCAGCGCGTTGGCGCCGAGCTTCGACTTGTTCGCCGTGCCGTCGGCTTGCAGAAGCACCTTGTCGATGGCCGGCTGATCGAGCGAGTCGAGCCCGATGATGGCCGGGCCGAGCGTCTGATTGACGTTGCGCACCGCCTGAAGCACACCCTTGCCGAGGTAGCGCGCCTTGTCGCCGTCACGCAGCTCGATGGCCTCGTGCTCACCGGTCGAGGCGCCGCTCGGAACCGCCGCACGACCGCGGCCGCTCTCGGTTTGTACTTCGACTTCGACCGTGGGATTGCCGCGCGAATCAAGGATTTCTCGCGCGAAAACTGCTGAAATTTCGCTCATGTTGGACCCGGGGGAAAGTCGTGGAAGCCCGGGGAGTAGCATTCATTTCCCCCGTGCGAAAGCGGGAGTCGCCGCGATTGTCGCGCGAAACATGTTTCGGATGGGGCGGCCGGCCCCGCTTGAGGCGCTCACGATCCGACGAGGTCGAGTTCCCGCCAAAATGCGCGCACGTCGTCCATGCTTCCGAGCCGTCGCGCCGGCGGGAGGCTCGACAGGAGCATTCGCCCGTAGCCCTTGGTGGTCGCGCGCCGATCGAGCAAGGCGATGACGCCGCCATCTTTTCGGGTGCGCAAGAGACGGCCAAAGCCCTGCTTGAGCAAGATTGCCGCGGCCGGAACGGAATATTGCGAGAATGGATTCCCACCTTGGCGTTCCACTTCGGCCGAACGCGATGCCACCAAAGGGTCGGTTGGCACTGCAAAGGGAATCTTGTCCAGCACGACCAGCCGCAGCGCATGACCTGGGACGTCCACGCCTTCCCAAAAGCTCATCGTGGCCACGAGCACGGCGTTGCCAAGCTCGCGAAAACGCGCCAGCAGGATCTGCTTCGGCGCCTCGCCCTGGAGCAAGATCGGCTCGCGGATGCGACCGCGCAGGATGCCGCACAAGTTCTTCATCGCGCGGTTCGAGGTCGCCAGCACGAAGGCGCCGCCTTTGGTCATTTCGACGAGCTCGATGATGCGCTCCGCGGCCGCCGCTTCGAACGCGGGGTTCGTTGGCTCGGGCAGATCGCGCGCCACGTAGAAGCCGGCCCGTGAGCCGTAGTCGAAGGGCGAGGCCACGATGAGCTCCTCGGCCTCCGGCGTGGCCCCGAGCCGGGCTTTCGCAAAGTGAAAGCCGCCAGCGGCGGCCAAGGTGGCGCTCGTGCAAATCACCGCCGAGACGCGATCGAACAGCGCCCCGCGCAGCAAACCGCCCACGTGAACGGGGCTCGAGCCGATGGCCACCGACTTCTCCCGCGTTTCGACCCACGCCACGTTGCGCATGGCCTGCGGGTCCTCGTCGTCCTCCGGATTGCCGCGGCCGATGGCCCGCGCTCCCTCGACGATCTGCTGCAGATCGCGCTTCAAATCCGCCGCCCGGCGCGCGATGAGCGCGATCGACTCCTCGCGCGCGAACAGATCCGCGTAGGTCGCGAGCGCGTCCACGGCCGCGACCAGCTTCAGGAAAAGCTCGTACGTCGCGCCCTCGAGCTCCTGCCCGGTGAGCGGCCGGCGCGAGTCCACACCGCCGGCCGCAAAACGCCCCGCAGGAAGCGCTCGAAAGAATGCGTGGGTGGCGTGCTCCACGCGGTCGAGCATGCCGCGCGCCTCCCCTCGCCCCGCTGCGGTCAGCGTGCGAAGCGCATCGCGCACCAGCGCGTCGACACGCGCACTCGAGGCCCTCACGCCGAAGAACGTGGTCGCCACGTCCTCGAGCTGGTGGGCCTCGTCGAAGATGACCGCGTCGTAGGCCGGGATGACGCTGGCCATGTCCGCACGCCGTCCTTGCGCGGCCATGCCCCGCCGCAGGGCGAGATCCGCGAAAAAGAGGTGGTGATTCACCACCACCAAGTCCGCGTCCTCGGCCTCCTGCTTCATTTGCGTGACGAAGCAGTCATCGTTGTAGGCGCACCCTTTGCCGATGCGCGTGTCCGTGGACGACTGCACGGCGAACCAGGCGCGGGAGTCGTCGGGGAGCATGGAGAGCTCGACCCGGTCGCCGGTGCGGCTGCGCGGCACCCACTTCTCGATGTGGATCAAGTCCGTCTCGAGGGCGAAGCGGTGGGCCTCGGTTTCACGCAGCTCCTGGAAGCGGCGGCGGCATAAATAGTTCGATAAGCCCTTCATCATGGCCGAACGGAATCGAATACCGTGCGGTGCGAGCACCTCCGCCACCAGGGGGAGGTCCTTGGACATGATTTGGTCCTGCAGGGCGCGGGTGCCGGTGGAGATGACCACTTTTTTCCCGCTCAGGGCCGCCGGAATCAGGTAGGCGAGCGTCTTTCCCGTGCCGGTGCCCGCCTCGACGAACAGGGGACGCTCGATATCCAGGGCGCGCTCCACCGCCTCCGCCATGCGAAGTTGCCCTTCGCGCGGCTCGTAACCGCCCAGGGCCCGGCTGAGGGCCGATCCCGGCCCCATGACATCCGCAACTCGCATTCTTCCTAAACTCGCGCTCCCTCGAGGGTGCTTGCTACCATAGAAAAACCGTGCATTCCCAGCGGCCACCCTCAGCGCAACGAAGTCCAGCGCGTCGCGCCCCGGATCCGACCCCCGAATCGGCGGGCCCGGCCGCAGGCGCGACAGGCGCGACGCGTGCGGCGGAGGGGCTCGAGCTGCGGCTGGCCATCGGCAAAGGTGGGCTCGGGTTGGAGCTGGGGCGGCCTTTTTCGATGGGGGTGCTCGAGATCATGGAGTTGGTGATCGCACTCCCGACGGTGCGCTTTCCCCTCGATGTCTCGGGTGGGGTGTCGCGCTTTCGGCATCGGCGCGGGACGTTGGACCGCATCAGCGCGGAGCTTCCCGTCCAGCGGCTTCGACGGTGGGCGGCGGGGCGCCTGCGCGGCCTCATCGGGGTCGGCCCGTGCGAGGTGTGGGTCGGGGTGGAGAAGTACGGGGCGTCGTTCGCCCTTTCGTCGGAGATCGCCATCTTGGCGTTCTCGGTGGCGGTCACGGTCACGGGGGAGGACGTGTCGCTGATGGTGACGCGGGCCCGCGGGACAGGGCTTCCCGCCCCCCCGACGGCCATGGCGATTTCGGCGATCGAGGCGCTGATTGGGAATCTGGCCCGGCGCGAAGGGGCTCGCTTCGTCGTGCCGCGGGCCGTGACCAAGGTGGCGCGCGCGCTGCTTCCCGAGGCGGGCGTGCGCACGCCAGGAACGGCGGACGTGAGCATCACGTCGATCGCGGCGGCGCACGATGCGTGGATTGTGCATGCATCGGCGCATCCCGTGGCCGCGGAGCCCACGGAGATAGCGACGCGCGCGCTGGAGGCCGTGGCCATCACGCGGGCGGCCGACGAGGCGCGTCTCGGAAAGGACTACGAAGGGGCGCGGGCCCTGGATTTGTTGTCGCTGGAGCGGGCGCCGCGTCACCCGGAGATTGCGTCACGCATCGCCGAGATCGACGCGTTCGTCGGCGGGCGCGCCGAGGCGGCTCTGGCCACCATTGCGGAGGTGGACCGCGAGGAGGGACGCGGATCGCACCTCGATTTTCTCCGGGCGGAGTTGCTCGCCGAAACGGGGGACGTGCGCGGTGCCATTGCCGCGTTCGAGCGGGCCGGCGAGCACGAGACGGCGCCGGTTCTCGCCGCGCGCGCCTTCGAGCGCGCCGCGGAGCTGACACGCGATGCGCTGGAGGCTGCGGGCTGGCTCGATCGGGCGGTCGCGCATGCGCCGGCGGTGCCGCGGATCCGTTGGGCGCGGGTGCAGCGGCGTCTCGCCCTGGGGCGCACGCAGGATGCGCGCGCCGACGTGGAGCACCTGGAGGCCCAGGCCAGCGGGCCGCGTGCGCGCTACGACGTGTGGTGGCGTGCGGGGGCGGCCTGGCAGGATCAAGGGCTGGTCGCGGATGCGGCGCCGCTGTTCGAGCGCGCGCTGCGCTTCGTTCCGGACGACGCGCACGCGCTGGCCGGCTTGGGGCGCGCGCTGGTGGCGCGTGGCAAGACCGCGCGCGGGGTGGCGCTTCTCACGCGCGCCATCGATCTGCGCGAGGACGGGAACGAGGACGCGGCAGGGCTGCACATCGATTTGGCGAAGGCGCTCGCGGAGAAGCTGGACGATCGGCCCGCGGCCATCGTGCACGTGCGCGCGGTCCGGCACGGCGGACGCGATGCAGTGGAGGCGCGCGCGCTCGAGGGGCGCTGGCGCGCGGAGTTGGGCGATGTGGCCGGCGCGTCGCTGGCCTTCGCGCGGCTGCGCGATCATGCCGAGACGCTGCCACCGGGCAACCGCGAGGCCCACGAGCCGACGGCGGCGTTTCTCCTGGAGGCGGCCATTTTCGAGCGCGAGGTGCTGCACGATTCACTGGCCGCGCAGCGCCATCTCGCGGCGGCGTTGCGTCTGTGTCCGAACCATTTCGGCATCGCGTCGGCGTACCGCGCGGTGGGCGCCGAGATCGCGGGCATTGCGGCCCCACCGCCGGCTCCCCCGTCGGAGCTGGGCGAGTCGTCGGACGGGTTCTCCCCGGACGAATTCGCCAACATGGAGGGGCTGTCGATGGCGCGCCTGCCGCCGTCACCTCCGTCCATCATGAACATCGGCCTGGGGGGCACGGGCGAACACGGCGACGATGTGCAGGAGGCGGAGGACGAAGCCCGGGTCGAGGAGCTCACCCGGCAGCTGCAGGCCGATCCCACGCGCGACGACGTCGTGGACGAATTGGTCGATCGCTTGCTGCGACTCGGGCGAAGCCACGAGCTTTTCGCGCTTCTGAGCGCGCGCCTCGAGGACGCCACGCCGGACCGACGCGTGACCCTCGTGCCAAAGCAGCGCGACGTGTTGACGCGCCTCGAGGCCGATGCGCGCGCACGCGGGCAAGATCTGGAAGCGCAGCTCTTCGCCAGCGCCCGCGATGCCCTTTCGTGACGTTGCGACGCCGAGGTGGCGCGACTACGAGGCCGCTTCGGCCAGCGAATCGGCCACTTCGCGCAAGGCAACGTCCACGTCGCTCGCCTGAAGGCCGCACGCCTGCGCGAGGCGCACCAGCACATCGCGTTCGACCTCGCTCACGTCGTGGCTGACTTGCCCCAGCAGCGCGGCAATGCGCAACACTTCGCGCGCGTGGCTCTTACGCGTGATCTGCGTGGCCACGGCCGCGATGCGTCGCTCGAGGCCTTCTTCCTTCAGCCACGCTTCGAGCTCGGTAATGAGCTCCGCCACGTGCTTCGGCGCGACGGTGCCACCGCAAGCGGCCGTAACGACCCGTTCCAGGGTGCGCCGTTCCTCGTCGTCGACGACGCCGTCGGCCGATGCCACCAAATAGGCGCCTTCGACAATGGACTCGAACAGCGCGACCGCCACGGGATCGAACCCCGTCGGCACGGTCGCATCCTCCGCCGGCTTCGCTCCATACGACGCCGCCGCCAAGATGAGAATCGACCCAGGCGACGTCGGCGTCCCCACGATCACACGTGTGCTCGGAGGCTCCTCCGCCAGGCGCCCTTTCGTGCGCGCGATCTTCGCGAGCATGTGAATCTTGTGTTCGCTCGACATTTCCAATGAGATTACCAGCTTTCAGTTCGGCGGCTTGGCAGAAACATTTCGTGGTTCGGTCAGAAAGAGTTCCAGCTTGCCGTTCGCATCCGTAACAGCCTGGCCAATTTCCACCGCTCGGTTCCCACACGACTGCCCAACGGGGCATTTGGGCACGGCAAACGCTCTGACCAGGGCCCCGCGCACGAGATCCTCGGGTTGGATGTTGCGTGCTCGCGAGACGAGCGTGACCGAAACGGCAATGGGCGCGGGTACCACGAGGCGGTCCAAGGTGACTGGCGTGTCAGCTATCTTGTGCGATGTCGAGACCACCCATGGAAATCGCGTTCCAACCCTAGGTCGGACGACAATATCGTAATCGCCCGGATCGAGCTGGAGCGAGAATGCTCCCGTCGCATCCGTAGTCGTCCGCACGCTGCGCATCGCTTGCGCAAAGGGCCCCGGATTGGACGGAGTGACCGCAGCCTTGGCTTCCACACTGGCTTCCGCAACGGCGATACCATCGGCAAGGACGACGGCTCCACGCACCTCGGTCTGGCGCACCACGGGGAACGACTTCGGCCCCGAACCGTCCACCGTCATGGTCCCGACCCAAAGCGCCAGCGGCACAGCCTCAGGGGTGGAGGGGTCCGGAAAAATCGCCACATTGTACTGCCCCAAGGGAAGCGGGACCTGAAACGTGCCGAAAGGGTCGGTTTGAATCGTCGTAGCGTAACGAAGGAGCACGTTCGAAGGCCGTGACACGAGCGCCCCTGGCTTGTCCACGCTTCGAAAGACCATCGTGGCCCGCACGGGCGCGCCGTCGGGTCCCACCACCTGGCCCGTCACGTTGGCTGGCGGCGGAACGAAAGGATAAGGCGGCTGCCTCGAAATGATCGGCAACGCCGGGACGATGAGCGACGGCACCCCCAGCACGGTGGGCGGGGGCGCCACCACGAGCTCCGCCGAAACGTTCTGCAGACTGGGATGACCAACCGTGTAGAGAGTCACCTCGTTCATCCCCGAATGAAGAAGCGTGGCCATGCGTGAGATGTTGCGATGCCGCACGCTGTTCTGCAGAACGGCCGTCCAACCCGTAAGATCCTGCGGCGGTCCGGACGAGGAGTCGGGAGAGATCCGGAACGTGCGGGGATCCGTGTCCAACTCGTTGCTTGTGATGTTTACCCTCTGAAATGCAGCCCCCACGAAATCGATCACCTGCTCGTGCGGCGGGAACACTTGATCGAACGGCGGATCGGGCGAAATCACGCGCAAATAGCGCCCCGCGGGAAGAGAAACGGCCCATCCGATGCTGGGACTCCCAAACGGGCCAGGTCCGGGTTTGTCCCTGTCCTCCAGGGACTCGATCGACCTGGGCGGAATTGGAACAAGCATGGGGGTGAACACGGGCAACGCTGGTATGCCGAAGTCCGTGGACAATGGCGTATCGACCGGGTCCTTCGGTGGTGTTGAAGGCTTGTCGTAAGCGAGCGGATACCACGTCGTATGCTGCGAGATGGTGGTAAAGGCCGGGTTGCCCAAATTGCGCCCTAACGTATTTTGCGCCGCGGGATCGAACTGGTACCACCCCAGCGCGCTTACCAAACTTGGAATGTACGCACACTGCACCCCATCCGGACAGATCTGGGGCGCGACGACTGCCTCCAAATCGGAGGATTTCATCACCGCGGTCGCGGGCATCGAGTACGCCGGAGAGCCGGCGGCCGTGGAGATCAGCAGCGTGAAGTCCAAGGTCGAGTTCAGCTTGCAGAACTGGCCGACGCGGTCACAAACCGGTACGCCTTCTTGCTGGTAGCCTTGGCATGGGTGCTCCGAGCAATCGTTTCTCGGCGCGAGCGAAGACTCGAGCGGCAGCTCCTTGCAATGCGCTGCGACGACGAGCAAGGGAATGCCGACAAGGAGGCGGCCGAAGATCCGCGGCTTCATGGCGAAGCGTCCGAGCCGTCCATCCCGGCATCGAGTGGTCGCGCGTCCGGGACGCTGGCATCGTATTGCGCACACTTCGAATAGTCCCCACCGGGTACGTAGCGCCACGATACCGAATCGGCTCCCGGATCGCCGTTGTGGGGAAACGCACCAAAAACCAGTGCGACCACGAACTCGATGACGTGGCAACGCTCGGGGTCCATGGCGGCCCTCGACAACGAGAAGGTGACAGTTTGCACGTCCGGCAAGTCCGAACTCCCCGGTTCGGAAATGTTCAACCCGGGGACAGGATTCGGATTCACGCCATCGTCGTAGTCGACGAACACACGCCACCGGTAGCCCGCCGCCGGATTGTACAGCCGGAGGGTCACGTTGAAGCCGCCATCCGGTGCCTCGAGCAAGGGGCGCGATACGTCGGGGGTGGTCAATATGATCGAGGGCACTCGCGTCGGCAAACTCCGTTGCTCGGGTAACGGATCCGCAATGATGCACGCGGCAAGTAAGCCCGTGACCAACGCCACCGCAGCGACCTTGCGCCTCACGACTCCCCTTTCAGGCGGGCCGCCGCGTACTCGGTGGAGGCTGCAAGCTCGACGAGGTTCTCCAGCTCGGGGAACTGCGCGCACAAGCGCTCGACGCCGCCCCAGGCGCGGGCGCTTTCCAGGTCCATGGCGCGCTCGCGGAGGAACGACTCGGCGACCACGGCGAAGTCGCCCGCGAGAAAGAGGCCGACGCGGCGAGCGCTCTGGCGGACCATGGCGACGACGTCGTCGTAGCTCGTTCGCGGCGCGGCGTTGAGGAGCTCCTGCATGCGACGCTGGGTGCGCGGGGGAACGGTGTGCCAGAAGGACTCGGCCAGGCGGCCGCTCTTGGGGTCCAGTTGGCGGCCGTACTCGGGGGGGCCGAAGGCGCCCAGCATCGCGCGCCACATCAGCGACCCCTCCGCCTCGGACAGCGAGGCGACGAGCACGTTCTGCGGCAGGGCGCACGCGATGCCTTGGCCCAGGGCGTAGCGCAGCTCGGGTGTGTCGGAGCGCAGATCGCCCGAAAGCACGATGGCGGGCGGCGATGCGATGTACACGCTCGACGTCACCGACGTCGTCCCTGGACGCGGGTGCGCGTAGAGCGCGAGCTTCGGCAGCGCCAGAAGCCGCGTCGCCGTGTGCAAAAGATGAAACAGGTGCACCAGCGGCTCCGAGGTGCCCTTCCCGATTCGGATGCCCGGTGGACTCGTCGACTCGCGAAGGAAAATCTCCGGCGCGCTCTCCCACAAGAGCCAAAGCACCTCGAGAACGGCGGGATGCCCCACCTTCGCCAAAAGCGCCAGCATGCCCGGCTGCTCCCGTTGCGCGGCGAGCGGAGGAGGCTCTCGCGGAACCGCCTCCGGATCGAGTGCGGCGAGCACGCGCTCGATTTCGGCGGTCGACGTCTCCTCGGGCGCCACGGGCAACGACGAACGACGCTCGCGCAACGCCTCGAGCTCCGCGGAAAGCTGCGCCGAGAGCACGCTCCCCTCCGGCGCCGCCGCCATGGCCTCGACGAAGACCTGTTCGCCCTCGACGAAGTCGTCCTCGCTCGTCGACGTGAGGAGCAACCGTCCGAGCTGCGCCAACGTCACCGTGCGCTCCTCACCGCTGGTCGCACGAACCAGCTCGCGCAACACCGTGCGCGCCCGCGAAAGATCGCCGCGCGCGGCGGCCACCTGCGCCGTCTTTTTCAGCGCCTCGAAGCGCGATTCGGGATGAAACGCCGCCTCGTCCAGGTGCACCAAGGCCGCATCGACCCGATCCGCGCGAAGGGCCGCCGAGGCTGCCGCCAGAGCCACCGTGCCGCGCGAACGGAAACCGAGAAGGTTCCCCTCCAGCGCCGCCTCGTAATAGGAGAGCGCCCCCGTGAAGTCCGACGTGAGCATGCAGCGCTCGGCCAAGGCCAGTGCGAGGAGCGGCTGCGCGCCCACCTCCGCGTAGGCCTGGGCGAGCCGCAGCGCCGCCTCGTCCACGCGGCCCAACGCCGCGAGCGCCTCCACCGCGAGGAACGTCGACAGCGCCACGTCCTCCGGCTCGAGCTCCTCGTCGACCTTGCCGAGTTCCGCCAAGGTGGTGCGTGCCTCGTATTCCGAGCCGGCGCCTCGCAGCCGGTACTCCAGCCCGCGCGCGAAAAGCTGCGTTGCCGCCCGGTGCGGGGCCGCGTCGGCCGCCTTGCGCGCCCGCTCGAGCGAGCGCGTTCCATCGCCCACACGCGCCGCGGCCTGCGCCGCGTCGACCCACAGATCGGCGCGCGTCGCATCGTCTGCGCCACCATAGAGGGCCGCCGCCTCCAGCGCGGCGCCCAGCTCGTGGTCGTCCTCCAGCGCGCGCGCCAGGTCCACGCGAAGCACCATCGCCTCGATCAAGAGCGGCTCGCGCTCGAGCAGCTGATTCACCAGCAACAGCGCCCCGCGAAGGTCGCCCGCGTCGCGCGTCGCCGTGACGGCGCGCAGTTCGAGTTCCGCTTGCGTCTCCGCACCGTTGGCCAGCGCCGACAGGTGCTTCCACAGCGGCGCCGCGCGATGGGTCTGCCCCGTGCGCTCGTAGAGATCGGCCAAGTAGCGCAGCGCACCGTCGTTCTCGGGCCACTCGCGCAGAAGCTCCTCCAGCTCGGTGCACGCTTCGTCGACCCGCCCCAGTCGCTGCTCGAGGATGGCCACGCGCCGGAGCCGCACCGCCCGGAGCGAGTCGCGCCGCTCGGTCTTCGGCGCGAGCCGCGTGATGCGTCCGGCGAGGTGCTCGGCGAGCCGCTCGTAGTCGCCCGCGGCGACGATCATCGACTCCACGGTCTGATCCGAGGTCTCGTCGTCCGGGTTCGCGTCGAGCACCTGCTCGAGGACCGTGATGGCCTCGTCCACCTGCGCCGCGTCCTCCAGCGCACGCGCGAGGCGCCGCAGCACGGCGGGACGCGCATCGGCGTCGACACGCTTTTCGATTTCGCGCAGCGCCAAAATGCGCACGTCGTTCCGGCGGGCCATCTCCGCGGCACGCTCGAGCGCGCTCCATCGGGCGAGCGGCGCGGGATCCAACTCGGCGGCCTTGCGAAGCAGCGAGGCCGAGCTGCCCAGCTCCCCGCGCTCTTCGCAGCGCTGCGCCACTTCGGCGTAGCGATCGGCGCGATCGCGCGGTTGAAAGGACTCATCCTCGGCCCGCGCCAAGGTGCGCCGCTCCAGATCGGACGCGCGCCCCGCCGACCCGTAGAGCGCGCGGATCTCCGACTCGACGGCCGAACGCTCCTCCGGTCCGAAGAGAATGCGCGCGCGCTCCATCGCGTCGATGGCCTCGTCATACTCCCCGGCGATGGCCCGTTCACGCGCGTACGCGCGAAACACCTCGCCGCGTTCACCCGGGGGCACCGTTTGATCGAAGCGCTGCGACAGCTCCGCATCCCCCAGGCGCTGCGCGGCATCGTCGGCCGCACGCACCAATTGAGGGTCCTCCGGCTCGCGCAGCGCCGCGCGCAATGTGAGGCGATCGCGCAAGTCGCCTTCACCGCGGTGGTGCGCGATGGCGGCGAGAAGCTTCAACGCCGCCACCCCCACGTGGGAATACGGCTGCTCGAGCACGGCGAGCGCGGCATCCATGAAGGCCACGACGGCCGGCGAGCTCGCGAGCTCGCCCGCGAAGGCGACCAAAGACGCGTACTCGTCGATGTCCGCGTTGGTGTCGAATGCGCTCGATATCGCGCCCAGCGCACCCCGCGCGTCGTGAAAAAGCTGCAACATCAGGTGGGCCAGCGCCAGCGCGGTGCGCGCTCCATCGGGCCCATCGAGCTTCGCGGTGAGCGCCTGCACGGCCTCCTGGACGCCCACCGCCAGCGCATCGTGTTGGCCCGGCGCCACGCGCAGAAGTCCCTGCGCCGCGTCGGCGAGCAAGGCCAGCGTTCCCGCACCGGGCGCGAGACGCGCGGCCCGGAGCAAGCAGTCGACCCTTTGCTGCAACCCCGCGTCGTCGGCGTCGGTCAGCGCCGCTGCCCGCAGGAGCCACCCGGCCTGGGCCGCCGCGCTCGGAGAGAGCTCCGCCACGTATTCCAGGGTACGCACCGCGAAGAGGCGATTGTTCGCCCGATCGGCCACGCGCTCCAAAAGCACCAAGGCGGCACCTTCCGACGGCACCGCGACGAACGCGTCCCCGGCGTGCTTCAAGGCCCGCGCGGGATCGCCGTGGTGCTCGAAAAAGCGCGCCCCTCGGTAGTGCGCCGCGCGCCGCCCGAATCGGCCCAGGGCCCGATCGCCCATCGCATCGTACAGATCGGACATCTCCACGATGCGGTCGCTCTTGATCGCGCACTCCTCGGCGATCTCCAGCGCCTCGGTGTGCTCTGGATCGCGGTCCAGCGCGACGATGGCCAACTCGAACCCGCGGCTCGCCTCGTCCACCGCCAGCGCGGCGCGCGCAGCCTCCGCCGCGATGGCGCCCGAGGTTGCGCGATCGGTCTCGTGATCCATCAGCTCGCAAAGGCAATCGAAGGCGAACTGCGGGTCGGCGTAGCGCGCCATGTCCGTCGCCAACGTGAAATAGCCTCGGTATGGGGCCGTCTTCGCCGCGCGCACCCATGCGTCGACCGCCCCATGGCGATCGCCCGCGAGATCCCAGAGTGCCGCCCCCAGCTCCCGCCACGCGGCCGATGCAGCGCCGGGGTCCTCCTCCTCGCTCAACAGCCGTGCACGCGCCTCCAGCCATGCGAGGCTGCCGTCCTCCGAGAGCGCCGCCTCGCTCAACGCCTGGATGCGCTCCGCAAGAGGCCCCGGCAAAGCACCCAGGCGAAGCGCCCGCACGATGGCCCGCGCTTCGCCGTCGAGATCGCCCGTGGCCATGCGCCGCTCGGACAGGGCGACGAACAGCTCGCGCCGTTCCTCCGCGGTCGCGCCCGAGGCGATCCATCGCTCGATGATGGTGCCCGCGAGATGGTCGTCCCCCGCGCGCTCCGCCGCATCGAGCAAGGCCGCTCGCAGCTGCGCTTTGCGCGGGCCGAACACGTCGAGCGCGCGCCGCGCCACCACCACCGCACGCGCCGAGTCGAGGTGCGAGAGCTCGCGGATCCCCTGCCCCACGAGATCGGCCAGCGGCCCCGCGGGCTGCGGCTGCGAGAGAACCCAGGACAGTGCGTCCCCCAAGCGCGCCGCCTCCTTCGCGCGCACCACCCGCTCGATGAGCCATTGCGTGGCATCGCGATCACCCGGGCGCAAGGCAACGTACTGCTGCGTCCACGCCACCGCGTACCCGGTCTCGTCGAGCTTCTCGAGCGCCTCCGCCAGTGCCCTGCAGAAGTGCCCGCGCGGGCACACCACCTTGACCGCGCGCTCGAGGGCCGAGGCACTGGTGCGATCCTCTCCGGAAATGCAGGCCTCCGCCATCGCCCAAACGGCGCGAGGTGACGCCGGATCGGCATGGCACGCTTGCTCGGCGTGCGCCCGTGCCGCCGCCGCATCGCCCGCCGCGAGGCACCGCTCCGACGCCACCGCGAACAACACCGCGCGCACGGCGGGCGCGGCGTCCGTGGCGAGCCGCTCGAGCTCGTGCACATCGGTGGCGCCCGAGCGCTCCACCACGGACTTGACCCAATCGAGCCGCGCATGGCGACGCGGGGAATCGACCATGGTCTTGCGCAATTCCTCCCGCACCGCTCGAGCATCCGCGGCCTGGATGGCCTCCAGCATCGGCTCGATCGCGAAACGGAGCGCGTGCGTGCGCAGCGCTTCATGCGCCTCGTGCGAGTTCGCATCGAGCACGTAAAGCTCGGCATAGGCCTCCGCCGCATGCTCCGGATCGTCGAGGCGCCCCGCGGCAAGGTGCGCGAGCTCCTCGTAATGCCGCGCGCAGACCTCGACGTCGTCCTCCGCCTGCGCCCGAGCCTCCACCCGCACCGCGAGCATCTCGAACAACCCCGCGCGCAGGAGCAACTCGTCGAACTCCGACGCCGACTCCCCGAGGTAGCCCACGTCGATACCTTCGTCGAAGGCCGCCCCGAGCGCGACCGCCACCTCGCCCCGCGCCAGCGCATCTTTGCGCCTTCGCGTGTGGACCGCACGCGCCTGCGCGCTGTCTGGCAGGGCGCGCGCATGCTCGCGCCAGATCGCGTCGCCCGCCAGCGGCTTGCCCTTCTCGGCAAGGGCCTCCGCCAGCGCGGACGCCGCCGTGTCGCTCGCCGGATCCGCCTCGAAGGCACGCAACGTGTCCTCCAGAGCGTCTTCGCCCAAGGCCTTGCGCCGCGCGGCCGCGTCCACGTAGGACTGCGCCGCGATGGCGGGGCTCACCACATCGGATGCCCACGAGGCCAAGGTGCCGCGCAGTTCCAGCGACAGCCCGCTCTTCTTGTCGACGCGGGCCGCATCTTCGAAGGCCTCGCTCGCGCCCCCCGGATCGCCCGCGCGCGCATGCAGCACGCCGACGCGCACCAGCGCCGCCGCCATCTCCGCCTCGTCGGCCTCGGTGGAGGGCACCTCCCCCTCGTCGATGGCGGCGCGCAGCACCGCAGCGGCCAGCCCCGCCTCGCCCAGGCTCTCGAGCCAGGATGCCAGCTCGCGGCGCAACTCCGGGTCTTCCGCGACCCGCAGCGCGCGCAGCGCAAACTGGGCCGCCTCGTCGAGATCGCGGTCGCGCCGCGCCAGCCAGCGCGCGAGCTCCACCGCGGCCGAAGCCTCGGCGATGGCGTCCTCGAACTGACGTGCCTCGGACAACCGCGCGCGCAAGCTCGCTTCCTCCGCGCGCTCGCCGGTGCGGCGCTGCGGAGCGGGCGGCGGGGCCGTGGAGTTGCGCTTTCGCGTTGCCTCGGCAGGCACGGTCCACTCGGGCGGCGGCAATGTCGCGCGAGCCATGGCGTTGTCGAGCTTGTCCACATCGCCATGGTAGCGAATGTGGCCTAGATTCTCGCTATCATTTGACCACGAGCACGTACGGCATGGCGGCAGCCTGGTGCTCCTCGCCCGTCAGCGGGGCAAGGGCCGACACGAAGGGCACCATGTCCGGCGCCACCTGGTCCAGCACCGACTTGGCCGCCGCCTTCACCGCCGTCACCCTTTGCGCGCGGCTCTCTTCGCCGCCCTCATCCGCACCACCGCCGCCGCCCAGCGCCTCGAGCACCCGGGGCGAATTCTCCACCACCGCCACGGCCGCGTCGCCGTCGAGCTTCGCCAGCTCACGCGCCTTGGCAATGGCCGCGTCGAGGCCGCCGATTTCGTCCACCAGCCCGCGGTTCTTGCCTTCGCGCCCGCTGAAAATGCGGCCCTCGGCCGAAACGGCGACCTTCTCCACCGGGATCTTCCGCCCCTCGGCCACCCGCGCCAAAAACAGGTCGTAGACGCCGGTCATCGACTCCAGCACGCGCGCCCGCGTGGGCTCGTCCCACGCCATGAACGGCGAGTTGTACGCCGCCCGGGTCGCGGCCTGGGTGTCGCCCGGCTTGGCCGGAAACGTCTCGGCGTGCACGCCCACCTTTTCCAGGGCGCCGCCGATGGCAATCTTGCCGCCGACCACACCGATCGACCCGACGATGCTCGTGGCATCCGCAAAGATGACGTTCGCGGTCGACGCCAGGTAGTACCCGCCGCTCGCGGCCATGTCGCCCACGCTCACCACGATGGGCTTTTTCGCCCGCACCCGCATCAACCGGTGCCAGAGCAGATCGCTCGCCAGCGCGCTGCCGCCGGGCGAGTCGATGCGCAGCACCACGGCCTTCACTGCATCGTTCTTCTCCAGGCGGGTGACGATCTTCCCGAGCTCTTTCTCGGTGATCCCCTCTTGGCCGCCCAAAAGCCCGCCGCTCGGCGCCATGGAGATGCTTCCCGTCGCGCGCACCAAGGCGATGGGTGCGCTGGTCACGCTGTCGCTGCCGAGTGCACGCACCAGGCCCGAGAGGCTCGCCTCCCCATCGTCGCTCGCGCCGGGACCGAAGCGGAGCTCCTCGCGAACAGCGCCCGTGGCCTTTTTCGCGGCGTCGCGGGCGTCGTCCACGTAGCCCACCTCGTCGACCAGTCCGCGTTCCTTGGCCTTGTTGGGCGAAAATGGCCCATCTTCGGCCGATGCCGCCACGTTGGGCTTCGCTTGTCCATCGCGCGTGAGCCCTTGGCCGATGGCCCCGAGCCAGCTCGCACGGATGTCCGCCAGCACCGACTCCAACGAGGCGCGCGCCTCCGGGCTCGGCCCGTCGCGGGTGAGCGGCTCCTCGGCGCCTTTGAATTTGCCGACCTGCAGGAAATCGATGGTCAGATGGAGCTCGTCGGCAAGCAGCTTGCGCATGTAGACGACTTGCGCGGCGATGCCCACGGTCTCCACCTCACCGGCGGGCGAGACGAAAATCTTCGTGCAGCCCCGGGCCGCCGCGAACATCGTCTGGTTCGAGTAACCGTCGCCGTGGCAGTAGACGGCCTTGTCCTTGCGCACCTTTTCGAGGGCCTCGCCGAGTTCCTCGGCGCGCGCATTTCCCATGCTGACGGCGCCGAAGCGCACGAGCACACCCTTGATGTCCGCGTCCTTGCGGGCCCGCTCCGCAGAGCGCAGCACTTCGTCGAAGCTATGCTTGCGCGGCCCGAGGCCCCATGCGCTGCCCGTGCTCTGCTCCGGCACGCCATGGCTCAAATCGAGAAGGGCGAGCGCCGGACCGGTGCGCGGCTCGCGGGCGGGCGCACCCGAGCCTGAAGCCGACGGCGTGCGTCCTTTGCAGCCCACCGCCAGCGTCGCCGCCAGCGCGGCCAGGCCCGTATATCGCGCGAATTTTCCGCTCATGATGGCTTATTGCTCGGGAGATGGCGATGGCCCGGAGGTGCTTTCGACGCGCTGCTTGACCCGGTGCGGGTACGTTCCTTCCGGCATCCGCTCGACGATATCCTTGTAGGTCCGGGTGGCGCCAGCACGATCCCCCATTTCCCATTGCACGTCGCCGAGGCCGACCAGCGCGGGCATGTAGGCCGAATTGTCGGCGATCGCGCGCTTGTAGTAGCCCTGCGCGCCCTGCAAATCACGCTGGCCGCGCGCCACGTCGCCCATGCCGGTCAGCGCCTCCACGTTGTGCGGATTCTTCGCCAGCACGCCTTGGTACAGAGCCTTGGCACGCGGCAGGTCGTTGTGGTTCTTCGCGCTGTCGGCCTGTTGCAACTCGTTCGGCGCCGGCGGGGGCGCAGCCGCATGCGCCGCCCCCTTGCCCTTCGGCGCGGCCGACACACTGGATGCCGCGGATGCCGCGCCGGCGTCCTGAGCCGCGGACGCCGCCGCCCCTGCATCCACGCCCGTCCCGCCGCGTTCGACGTACGCACGCAACGACGCGAGAAGCGGGTGCGGACGCGGAAGCGCCGCCAGGCGATCGAGTTCCTGCTTGGACAGCGCAGCGTCACCCGAGCGCGCAAGCGCATAGACGAGCGCCGCGCGGGCACGGCCCAGGGTTCCCTCCCCGCCCGCCGCGGTACGCAAGCGCTCGATGACGATGGCAAACGGCGGATCTTGCTCGGACAGATCGAGCGCCGCCAGGGTGTACGCCGCATCGGGCTGCGACGCATTGAGGGAGGCGCTTCCCACCAAGGCGCGCGCCGATTCTTTCTCGCCGGCCAGGCGCAGGGCGTCGACCTTCACCTTCTTGGCCGCCATCTCGTTCGGTGCCGCCGCCATGGCCGCATCGGCGGACTTGAGCGCGGCGTTCACCAGGGCATCGAGCTCGGTCTTGTTCGCCCGGGCCTCGTTCTCGGCCCGCGGATCGTCGGGCAAAAGCCGCTGACGCAGCCAGGGAACGTCCGCACGCACCGCTGCGAGGCGCGCCACGTCGATAAGCACCCGCGGATCTTTGTCGGCGAGGGCACTCGCCTTGTCGAAGTTGTCCTTCGCTTGATCGAGGTTGCCTTGATCGAGCGCCGTCTCGCCCTGTTTGAGGTACGTGCCCAGGCGAGGATCCGGCGCAGGCTCGGCCTCCGGCAGCGCGATCGACTTGCTGATCCGATCCAGGTATGGCCGCCCGAAGACGGCCGCTATCGCACCGACGCCAAACAGCATGACGATGGCCACGAACCATCGCGCCGCGCGGTTGCGGCGCGGCAGCGGCTCGACCATCGCGGACAGCGGCGTGCGGCTGCGACGGCGCCTTCCATCGCTGAAATCCTCCTCGTCCAGCGACTCTGCGCGCCGCACCGGCGCCGTGGGCGGAGGAAGGGAGCCCTCGAGCGACGGCGTGGGCGTCGGAAAGCGCCTCTCGGGCATCTTCTGCGCCGGATCGATCGGCCGCTCGCCCCAGGCCCCGCTCGCGGGGCCGCTCCTGCCGGCGCGCGAGTCGTACGTCCCGTACGCGGGCGGCACCGGCGACGGCGACGCGCTGGGCGACGCCGCAAGCTCGTTGGTCACGGCCGGAACGCGCACCGTAGGCGCGAGCGCCCCTTCCGGCCCGACGCCCTGGGTGGTCACCGCCCCTGGCCGCGGCTCCTGCGCCGCGTTGTCAACCTGGCCAGCTTCCGGCGACGCCATGCCAATTTGACCCATCCCGACCTGCCCGATTCCCACTTGCGTCGTGGATCGGTGACCCGAACCGACGCCGATGCGGGTCGACTTCCAGACGGCCCGACCGGGGCCGGTTGGTTCGACCGCAGCCGACGCGCGCGCGCCTGCTTCCGGGGGCAGCGGTGGGTTGGGGGCCTCGGTCGGGGGCAAGGTCGGCGGGTCGAAGTGGTCCTCTCCGGCGCGACCGGTACCGGCCAACGTCCCGCGTGGAACCCCGCTGACGACGGGCAGATGAGCCTCGTCCGCAGCTGCCAGCGGCCCCGCGTCGGCGGTCTCGATCGGCGCGGTGACCCGGCGTTCGGGCTCCCTCCCGTGAAAGAACGGCTCCAGCTCCGCAATGGCGCCAAGCTGTCGCGGCGGAGCACTGCCCCGCGCGAGCACATCGTCGCGCCCCACGGCGTTTCCCGAGATGGCGCGCTGCAATTCACGAAGCGACGTAAAAATAAGGGTGCTGCCCTGCGCCGTCGAGATGACCCATCGATCTTCTTCAGGCGCCCCCATGCTGCGCCGCACGCGAAACTGGTGCCCGCAGCTCGTGCATTTGACGGTCGTCCCCCTCTCGCTGACGAGCGCGTCGTCGAAATCGTACTCGGTCTGGCAGCGCTCGCACTGGACGTACATGGTCGAAGGGAGGGATCAGGGGTTAGGGGTTGGGATCAGAAACGATTCCTATCTCAATTGGACCCTAATCCCTTACCCCGAATCCCTCACCCCTAATCCCCGGCATGACGCGTGTTCCACATGCCGCGTGAACGAGAGTGCACACCCGCGCGGCTTCCTTTGTCTTTTGGCGTAATTCACGAGTTTCCACAGGTGCTTGTGGGGGGCACACGCGTTGCTATGCTTGGCTGGGCATGCGGCCGACGTTCAACGTGAGGGCTCCTTTCATGAAGCGATGGTTCGGTCTTCTCATTCCGGCAGCCCTCGGGCTCACGACGGCCGCCGTCTTGAGCGGCTGTCCCATTTACGACGGGGATAGCGGGCACCGCGTCTGCACCGGCGGCGGCGACTGCTACGATTGCCCCAACTCGTACTACTCCAATGAGTGCGTGCCCTACCAATGCGGGTCCAGCTACGACTGCCCCTCAGGGTACAGCTGCCAGAACAACTATTGCGTCGGCGGCGGGAAGAGCTGCTCGAGCGACGCCAATTGTCCCTACGGCCAGGTCTGCGGTTCGGACCGCCAGTGCCATAATGGCGATTGCTCCACGAATGGCTGCCCCAACGGCGGCACCTGCAAGCTTTCCGGCGGGAAACTCCAGTGCATCTACCCGGATGCGGGTCCTCCCACGGACGCAGGCCCGGCCCAGTGCACCGGGGATGGCACGCAGGACATCTGCGCCACCGGCAGCATCTGTTTGCACCACAACTGCTACATCACCTGCTCACCGGACGCCGGCGCCGACGCTTGCAAAGGCGGGGAAATCTACAAGTTGACCGTCTGCCGGCCCGTCACCGCGGCCAACGGGTCGTACAACGTCTGCGGGTCGGAGACGGACATCGGCAACGAGTGCGACGCCAAGCGTCCTTGCAGCAGCCCGACGCTCTGCATCGACGGCTACTGCAAGTAACAACGGCTTGCGAGAAAATGGCCGGCTGACGCGCGGCTAGCCCTCGAGAGAAGCACGCAAGAACCACGCGTGCTTCTCGAATTCCGTCACGACCTGCGTGAGCAGATCGACGGTGTCCGTATCGCCGAGCTTCTCGCCCACGGTGCGTGACTCGCGGACGCCGTCGAGAAACGTCTCGAAGCGCTCGGCCAGAAGGCGCACGTGCTCCAGATCGCGCGTCGTGTCCTGGGGGTACTCCGGCAGGCGTGACGCCTTGGACACGTGGCGCACGGTCCCATAGGCGCGGCCGCCCAAGGTGACGGCGCGCTCGGCGACGCCGTCGTTGAAGTTGGCCAAGCCCACGGCAAACGTCTCGAACAGCGGGTGCAAGGCTGCGAACTGCGGCCCCTTGATGTTCCAGTGCGCGACCTTGATCTGGCTATGCAAGTCGAGGCCATCGGCCAGGCGCGCGTTGAGCGTCTCGACGATCTTGACGCGGGCATCTTCGGGCAGGTGACTGGGGCTCTTGTACATGGGGTCCTCTCTATCTCGTTGGCCAAGATGCGTTCGATCCGTCGATTCCCCAAACACATGGTTTCGATGGACGTGATAGGCGGTATCTATCACACTGCGCGTGACGGGATCATGACGGCACCGCACCCATTTTCGTTGCGCCAGCTTCAATACGTGGTGGCCGTGGCCGACCAGCTCTCCTTCCGTAGGGCCGCCGAGCACTGCCATGTGTCGCAACCCTCGCTCAGCGCCCAGCTCGCCCAACTCGAGGAGGCCGTCGGCGTGCAGCTCTTCGAGCGCGATCGCCGGCGGGTCTTGCCAACCGCCGCCGGGCAGGCCCTGGTCGAACGCGCCCGCCGCGTGCTGCTCGAGGCCGACGATCTCGTGGAGGCGGCCAAGCGCGTGGCCGATCCTTTGGACGGCACCTTGCGCATCGGGGTCATCCCCACCGTCTCGCCGTACCTGCTTCCACGGCTCACGCCGCGGCTGCGGCGCAAGTTCGAGCGGCTCACGGTGGCGTGGGTCGAGGACAAGACCGACGTCCTCGTGAAGAGCTTGAACGGCGGCAACTTGGACGCCGCACTCCTTGCCCTCGAGGCCGACATCGGCGAGGTGGAGCACGACGTCATCGCGAAGGACCCGTTCTTCCTCGTCGCGCCCCCGGAGCATCCGCTGGCCAAAAAATCGGCCCCGGCCGGCCGCGCGGAGCTGCGGGATGCCGGCGTCCTCCTTCTCGACGATGGCCATTGCATGCGCGAGCAAGCGCTCGATTTCTGCTCCCGAGCCAACGCGCGCGAGCTCGAGTTTCGCGCCACCAGCCTGCCCACGCTCGTGCAGATGGTGGCGGGCGGCTCCGGCGTCACCTTGCTCCCTGCCCTCTCCATCCCAACCGAAACGCACCGCGCGCGCCTGCGCGTTCGTTCCTTCGTCGATCCGGCCCCGTCGCGCACGATTGCGCTCGTCTGGCGCAAACGCTCGCCGCTCTCGCTGGCATTGCACAAGCTCGCGGCGGTGCTCCGCGAGGCATACCCCGTCACACGCGCGCGCTGAACCTCACGCCTATTTGAAGGGCAGCACGTTGCGTGGATCGCACACGATGCTGACCGCACTCTCCATGAGCTGCCCGCCGGCTTTGGTGGCGATGTCGAGACCATCGCGGACGCGGCGCACCTCCAGGTGCAGGTGCACCAACTCCGGCGAACCGGTGTCCCCCATCAATCCGAGAAGATCGCCCTCATGCACCGTGGTGCCGGCCACGAGGCCGGGCGCGGCCGAAGCAAGGTGTCCGTAGAGCACGACGTAGTCGCGCAACTGGCCCGCCTCCCGAATCGTGTGCCGCGTGACCACGCTGGTGCCAAAGAGCTGCCCGACGAACACCACGTCGGCGTCGCCCTGCTGGTGCTCGAGCGCCACCACCTTGATCTCCGTTCCGCGCGGCCCCGGAAGATCGACGCCGCCATGGCCCGTCGCCCGCAACGTGGCACCGCGCCGCTGCGACTCGTTCGGGCGATCCAAATCGTAACCGCTCACCACGGTCCTTCCGCCCGCCAGCCCCGGAGCCACAGGGTACCGATACAGCTCGTAGTCGGCCGGTCGATCGGGACGCCGCGGGATCTGATCGTAGATGGCCCAGCGGCCACTGCGTTCGCGGTGGGCATTGGTCGCGATGACGGCGTCCTCGGCCTCGTCGTCCGCGGGCAAATGGACGCAGGCTTCGCCGTCCGGGAGCAGCCCCTCCGCGCATGCCGTCTCCACCGCTTCACCCGGCGTACGCGGCACGTCGACCGTTCGAATGCGCAGCGGAGAGAGCGGCCCGGCGGCAGCCCCAAGCGATGTCGTGACCACGACGAAGAGAGCACCTACTGCAAATTTCATATCGAGCTTAACGTTATTGCCCAGAATCTTCGCATCGGGAGTGGCGCAACCGTACGGCACAACTTCGCATTCCCGCGCATCGTTGTGTTATGGGGGAGCGTGCAAAAAAGTGACATAGAAAAGCTCATTGCAGAGCTCTTCGACGCCGAGCGTGCCGTCCGTCGCACGCACGCTTCGCTGCTCGATCAGAACCATGGTGCCCTCGTGACCAGCATCGCGACCGCCGTCGACGAAGCCTTCGCGCTGGCGAATTCGGATCGCAGCGAGCTCCAGCTCCGCCTCACGCGCGCGGCGGAGTTGCTGAGCGATCTCGAAGGGGCCCAGACCGTCGACCTGCTCATCCGCATCCTCGGATGCGACGAGCCCGAGCCTCGCCATGCGGCAGGCGAAGCCCTGCAAGAGCATGCCTACGATCGCTTCAAAGAAGTCGCCCTCGGTGTCGAACGCGCGCTCGAGCGCATGAAGCCGGGCGACCCCGCGCTTTCCGAACTTCCCTATCTCTTGGCCGAGGTGCCCGAGCCGGGCGTCATCAAGTTGCTCGGCCGCTTCCTCGCGCATCCGGATGCCGATGCTGCCGCCGCCGCCGTGGAAGCTCTCGTCGAATACGGCGATCCGGCGAGCGTGAGCATGCTCGCGTCGCTCACGAAGGACACCCGCACCGTCCAACTCGAGGACGAGACGGGAGAGGAAGGCCGCATCACCATCGGCGAACTCGCATCCGAGGCACGCGATCTCCTGCGGCAAATGGCCGGGCCGGCCTCGTCCGGCGGAAAGCCCAAAGGACGATGACCGAGGCGATCGACCCGCCGAGCCTTGGCCCTCGTCGGATCGATCAAGGGCTGTCCGCGGAACAAGCCGCAGAGTTCGACAGCCCTGCCGTCTCGGGGTACCTCGCCCCCTTCGTGCAGCTCGCGCTCGAGCACCTCGAGCACCATCCGTCGTTCACCCGCACGCGCATCGCCGACGTCGCACAGGCCAGCGAGCCGGCACGCGTCGTTCACCTGTGCGCGCGGACCGGCTTCCTCCACGCAGGGATCCGGCGCGTACTTCCTGGGGCGCGCATCTACGGCACCGATCCTTCGGCCGATGCGATTGCGCGTGCGCCTTCGGGTCCCGACGGCGAATACACCGTCGTCCCTTCCCTGCCGACACCGTTCACCGACGGCTGGTTTTCGCACGGCATCACCGTGCACCCCGGCGGGAGCGTCGGCGATCGCGCACGCCTGCTCGCCGAGTACCGACGGATCCTTTGGCCCACCGCACAAGTCGTCCTCGCCGTGCCCCTCCGGGGTTCGTTCACCGAATTGGGCGATCTTCTGCGCGAGTACGCGCTCAAGCACGATGCGCCCGACGTGGAGGCGGCGGTCACCGGTGCGGCGTCGCTCCGACCCGGTGCGGAGGGATTGGCGAACGAGCTTTCACGCGCGGGGTTCGAGCAAGTGACGGTGACCACCAAGACGATCACCCTCACCTTCGCCAACGGCCAGGCGCTCATTTCGGACACGGCCATGCGGCTGCTGGTACTTCCCGAGCTGGAACAGAACTTGGGAATCGCGCTCAACAAGCCGCTGCGTTATGCGCAAAGCGCCATCGATAAATATTGGAGCGGGGGAGATCTTTTCGAGCTCACTGTCATCGCAGGATGCGCGGCAGGATATCGACGTGCGTAACGTATGCCATACACGCCCACCTTTCGTTAGAAGGGATCCTGCCCACACTCAAGTAGCCTCGGATAATTCCGCGTGACCCCAAACAAACTCCATTCCAGCGAGCTTGCGCGCAGCCTTTCTCCGCGCGACGATTGGACTCAGGTGCCGCCGTCGTCCCATCAGCCTGCTCCACCTGACCCGCAGTCAGCGTCGCCCGGGCCGTCGTTCCGCTCGGTCACGGGATACCTCTGCCCGATGTGCCGGCTGACGTTCCCCGAGACGGATGTGATTCCTTCGCATTGCCCGCAAGATCGCACACCGCTGATCTCGGCGCGCACGTGGCTCGAAGCGCAGAACGATCCGATGGTGGGCCGCACGCTCGACGGACGCTTCACGCTCCTCACCCGCCTCGGCGCGGGCTCGATGGGCACCGTGTACCGCGCGCGCCAGCACGGGATGGAACGCGACGTCGCGATCAAGATTTTGCGCAGCGACCGAGCCGTGGACGAGGCGAGCAAGGCTCGCTTTCTGCGCGAGGCCCGCGCCAACAGCGCCTTGGTGTCGCCGCACACGGTGACCGTGTTCGACTTCGGCCAGGCATCGAGCGGAGAGCTTTTCCTCGCGATGGAGCTGCTCGAGGGCGAATCGCTCGGACAACGCCTCACGCGTCTGAAGAGGCTGCCCATCCCCTTGGCGCTCGACACGGCGAAGCAAGCCTTGCGATCGCTCGCCGAGGCACACGCGAAGGGCATCGTCCACCGCGATCTCAAGCCGGACAACCTCTTTTACGCGAAGGTGATGCACGGCGACTCCTCCGATGCGGAGATCATCAAGGTCGTCGACTTCGGCATCGCGAAGATGCTCGGCGAGGGCATGGGCCCCATCAACGCCATCGAGACGCAGGCTGGCACGGTGTTCGGGACGCCGCGGTACATGTCCCCCGAACAAGCACAGGCCAAGCCACTCGATGCGCGCAGCGATCTCTATTCGCTGGGCGTCCTCCTCTATCACATGCTCACGGGGCGCCCGCCCTTCACCGACGATGACGCCATCATCGTGATGGCGCGCCATATCAAGACGCCGCCGCGTCCTCTGCGCGAAGTTGCGCCCGACGCGGGCATCCCGCCGGAGATCGACGCGGCGGTCATGCGCGTGCTGGCGAAAAGCCCGGCCGATCGCCCGGCCACCGCCGATGCGATGGCCAACGAGCTGGCGCGCGCACTCGAAAGCGCCAACCCTGCGGCCGCGAGTTCCAGCGGCGTGCAGCAAGTCTCACTCGCCAGCGTGTCCGTGCCGACGATGGCCGGGAGCGCGGACGACAGCCTCGGTATCGCCGGTGTTTCGGCCTCGCACGATCGACGCCGCACCTCGCGAGGATTCATCGGGGGGCTCATTGCGCTTTTGACCCTCGCCGTCCTGGTGGTGGTCATGTTCGTGCGTGCCCGCAATGCCGATACGGCCACGAAGGCCACGAACGCCGTCGGCCCGGCCGTCCCCACCGCCGAGACGACCGGCACCAGCGCGCCTGTCGCGTCGGTGTTACCGGAACCCGCGGTCTCCGCGGCTAGCTCCGCAAGCTCCGCTTCTTACGTTGGCTCCACGAGCCCCGTGGAGTCTGCCGGTGCGAACGACACGGATGCCAGCGCGCATCCGCGCCTCGCTGCGCCGATCGCATCGCCGGCACGGGCGGGGATCGGACGCGGACCAACGCGTGGATCGTCGAACCAGAACGGCCCGAGTACCACGGCGTCGACGAACAAGAGCACACCGCCACCCGCACCGAGTGCGAGCTCTCGCTACGGCATCCTCGAGTAGTTCGATATGCAACCGAAGTAGGCTCGGCGTTTTGAAAACCGAGAAAACTTGGTAGCATAGCCGTTCTGTCATGGATGCCGCTGACCTCGAGACGCTCGTCGCGCGTCTCGTGCAAAATCCCCACGACGAGGAGGCCCTCGCCGCCGCTCACGACTCGGGCAACAACGACCCCAAGGCGTACGCGCTCTTGCTCGAGAAGGTCGGGAGCCTCACGCTCGACCCTGCGTACGCGAGTCATTGGCTGAGCGAAGCCGCCAACGTCTGGCTGCAAACCCTGGGCGATGCCCATCGCGCGGCGCGCGTGCTGATGGAGGCGGTCGACCGCGATCCGACGCAAAGCCTCGCCGCCGAGCGCCTCGCGCAACTTTACCGCGACAAGGAGAACGTGCGCGGACTGGCTGCCCTTCTCGAGCGAAGGGCCAAGGCGCTGGTGCCGCTCGTGCCCTACCACCCCGAGCTCGTGGCCGAGCTCGCGCAGATGCACGAAGAGCTCGGGAAACTATGGAGCGAAGCTCCGCTGTCGCAGCCGAAGAAGGCCATCGAGAGCTTTCGCAAAGCCATCGAACTCGACCCGTCGAACGCGTATGCCATCTATTGCGGGCGGGAGCTGTGCAAGACGCATGGCCAGTGGGAGGACGCCTACCTCCTCTATGACATGGAGCTCTCGCTGGTCGACGATCCGGCGCGCAAGGTGGCGCTCCTTCGCGACGAAGCGCAAACCCGGCACCGCGCGGGAGATCTCGCGGGGGCCACGGGCGCGCTGGTGCGCGCGCGTGTGTTCGACGAGGAGGATCCGGAGCTCTCCCAGGAGCTTGCCTCGTCGGTGGTCGATCGCGTGCAGGCCGGCGAGCAAGTGCCCGATGCGGAGCGCACCTTGGCGGTGGAGCTCTTGGTCGGCCTCGCGGAGGCGTACCACGGTGAGCACGGCCTCGCGTACGCGGGCGCCGCGCTGGACATCGAGCCAGGGCACGATCGCGCGCTCCAGCTTTATGTGTACTATGCACAGTCCCTGCAACGCGAGGAGGACATCCCCGCACGCCAGGCGGCGTACCTAAAGGCCAACCCCGACGGCACCATGGCCACCGGCGCGGCCATGGCGTCGGAGCCTCCCACCAAGGACGACGCCACCACGCGAGAAAAGGCTCCCGAGCCTCTTCCGCCTCCCCCCGCACCGCCACGGGCCGCGAGCCCGTCACCTTCGCCTCCCGCCGCCGTCGCGGCGCCGGCCGATGCCTCGTCGGCGCGCGATCCGCTGCAGGAGGTGCTCCGCGTGGCCAAGGAGCTCGCCCAGGCGGCACGCAAACCGGAGGCGCTCGCCAAGTACAAGGAGGCGCTGGAGATCGATCCCGCGCATGCCGAGGCGCTGGCGTGGGTCGAGGACTACCTTCGCACGCAGCGCGATTATGCGCAGCTGCGCGATGTGCTCTTGGGCAGCGTGCGCGCGCTCGGGTCGGCCGCGGCGGTGCCGGAAGTGCTGGAGAGCCGAAAGGCGCGGTTGCGCGAAGTGGCCGGCTTGTCCGAGGGCAACCTGCGCGACGTCGACGGCGCCGTGGCCGCGTACAAGCAGCTCATTGCGCTCGATCGCACGGACGAGAATGCGCGGCAGTCGCTCATGCGCCTGCTCGAGCGCACGCAGCGTTGGGACGACATGGCCAATGTCCTCGAGCAAGAGGCCGCGGCCGCGCGCGAGGTGGCCGAGAAGGTCGTGCTCGAGAAGAAGCTGGCCGCCCTGCACGAACAAAAGCGGCAAGACGTCGGCAGCGCGGCGGAAGCCTGGGCGCGCGTGGCGCACCTCTCCCCCAACGACGACCGCGCCATCACCACCGCGGTGCGCCTCTTCGAGAAGGCCGAGCGCATCGACGCGGCCACGCAGGTCATCACCGAAAATGTGCGCACGGTGATCGATCCGGGGACACGAGGATCGCTGCTGGAGAAACTGGGCGAGCTGCGCGAGCAACTCGGGCATGCCTTCGGCGCGGGCGAGGCGTACGCCAACGCCGCCGAGCTGCATCGGAGCGCGCGGCTCTGGGAGCTTTCGGAAAAATGCTTCGTCAGCGTGGAGCGCTGGGAGGAAGCTGCCGCAGCGGCCGATCAGCGGGCGCTGCTCTCCACCGAGGCCAAGGCGCACGCAGCACACCTGGCCCGAGCGTCGGAGTTCATGACCCGCGCCGGCAAAGAGCCCGAGTCCATCACGCGGCTCGAGCAGGCGTCGGATCTGGATCCTTCGAACGACGACTATGCGTCGCTGCTCAGCGAGCATTATCTCTCCAAGGAAGACTGGACCAAGCTGGTGGAGTTCCTGGCCCGCCGCGGCGGCCGCGTCGCGGACAAGGCCAAGCGCGTATCCCTGCGCAAGCAGGCGGCCAACCTGTACGCGGTGCGGCTCCTCGAACGGGAGCTCTCCCGCGATCAATGGCTCAAGGTCCTCGAAGACGGCGACGACCGCGAAGCCTTGGAAAAGCTCATCGATCTGGCCATCGAGCGCGAAGATCACAACGAGGCGGCCACGCTCTTGCGGCGCCTGGGCAGCGTCGCGACCGAGCGCGATGACAAAGTGCGCATCGCCCTGCGCGAGGCCGAGCTCTTGGCCGATGGCGTCGGGGACATCGACACCGCCATCGTGCGCTACGAGGTCGTCCTGTCGGACATCGACCCGTTGTGCCGGCCGGCCCTGCAGGCCATCAGCGATCTGGAGGAGGCGCGCGACAACTTCCGCGAGGCCGCCATCGCGCTCGAACGCGAGCTCACCTTGGTCACCAACCTCGAGGCGGGACAGAAGACGTCGGTGCTGCGCAGCGATCGCGGCCCCATCTCCGCGCGGCTCGCACGCTTGTACGAGAAAATCGACGAACCGGAGCACGCGATCCGCGCGCTCGACGTGCTGCGCACGGTCGATCCCGAAGACTTCGACGCGCTGAATCGGCTTTGTATGCTGTGCGAGCGGGTCCGCGATTGGGCACGCGTCGCGGATCTCCTGGCCCAGCGGATCGAGGTCGAGGGCGACATCAACGAGACCAGCGTGCTCACGAAGAAGCTCGCACAGGTCCTGGTGCACCAACTCGATCGCGGCGAAGAAGCCCTCGCGGTGCTCACGGAGCTCTGCGATCAGGGCGACGAGGAGCTGCGCCGCACCTACGTCGAGCTGGGCGACCACATGGGGTGGAAGGGCATCGTCGCCACCAAGCTCGTCGAGTGGTGGTACGCCGCGCGCCACTCGCCCGAGCGCACGACGGCCCTGCGCGGCGCCTTCGACCGGTTCATGGCCCTCGAGCGCGAGCAAGAAGCCTTGCGCGTGGCCGTGGAGCTGGCGCGAAGCAAGGTCGCCGACCGCGATCTGGCGGTCATCCTCGAAGGTCTCGCGGTGAAGTCGGGCGAGCTCGACGCGCTCTCGCTCGCGCAGGAGATCCTCGTGCGCGACCTCACCGGCGTGCCTAGGGCCGCGGAGCTGGTGCGCCAGGCGGAGGTGTCGGTGCGCACCGGCGTGCCGTACTCCGAGGCCATTGCCCATAGCGAACCGGGGCTGGCCGATCTGTCACTGGACGAGGCGGAACCTCTCGTGGAGCGGCTCGCGGCACTGGCTGGCAATGCGGACGACGTCATCGAGGTCTACGAGCGGCAAGTCGCACGGGCACGTGCGCCACTCGACCGCGTGCGCTCCCTGGCGCGGGCCGCGCAGGTGGCCTCGGCAAAGCGCAACCTCGAACGCGCGCAAGGCTTCCTCGAGCTGGCGCTCTCCGGTGTGCCCTCGGCCGAGACGCTGGCCGTGGTGTCCGACTTCGCGGTCGCGGGCGATCGCTCCACCGGCAGTGAGCAGCTCCGGCGCGCGCTGATCCTCGCGCTCTCGCGCGGCGGGACGGGGGCGCGGGATGGCGGCCGCACGCGCGCCTCGCTTCTCCGGCGCGCAGCCCAAATCGCGCGCCTCGACCTGGGCGACATCGACCTGGCGTTCTCGCTGTTGGGCGATGCACTCATCGCGCAAGTCGACGCGATCACGTTGGACTTCGTGGAGGCCCTCGGGCGCGAGGTGCAGAGCCCTTCGCGCAGCGACGCCGTGTTCACCCGCGCGCTGTCCGAGGTCTTCGATGGGCCGCTGGTGCGGCAGCTCCTGGTGCGCCGCGCGCGTCTCCGCCAGGAGGAGCTGGGCGATCTGCTCGGCGCCGCAGCGGATCTGAAGAAGCTTCACGATCTGTCGCCCAGCGATCGCGGCGTGGTGGACCAGCTCTCCACATTGCTGCGCGAGCTCGGGGACTACCGCGCCATCGTGCAGCTGCACGAGGACCTCATCTTGCGCGGGAAGGACATCGAGACCCGGGCCGAACTCGCACGCCAAGTTGCGCGGATGTGGGAAGAGCAGCTGCAGGATCCGCGCGAGGCCGCGGATGCGTGGCGCCGCGTCCTGCGCATGCGTTCGAACGATCCCGAAGCCCTCGAAGGTCTGGAGCGCGCCAAATCGAAGATGGTGAAAAAGTCGGACCCCGGCGTCGGCATCGCGGCGTACGCACCGCCGGTCGAACCCGACCCGGAGCCGTCACCTCCCCGGCCGGTTCTCCAGCACCCCGATAGCTCGCCGACCGTCGAGGCGGACATCACGCGCCCGGATCCCAAGTTCAATCGCAAGCTCTTGGGAGCGGCCCGCTCCACGCCGCGCGTTCCCATCGATCGCTTCGCGGCCGCCGACGAGTTCACGCCGAGTGACGGATTTTCGTCGGGCGAGAACGAAATCGAGATCAACTCGGTCGACTTCTTGGACCAACCGAGGACGCGTCCCTACCGCGGCCCGTCGGTGGAAATCCCCATCGAGACCAGCGACGAAGACGACGAGGACGACGACCTCGAGATCTTCCCCGCGGAAGAACTCACCGACGATCACTCGACCTGATCAAACCTGCCCGTCTCAAACCTGCCCGAGCTGGCCCCCGCGCAACGCGACCTCGATGCCGAACTCCAAGGCGGTGTTGACCTCTCCGTGTCCGAACGGCGCGCCCGAATAAACCGGGATGCCCAAGGCATCCAAGCACGAGACCATGGCATCCATGGCCGTCACGCCATCGGACCCCGTCGGGCATTCGGTGAACTCGCCCAAGACGATGGCCGACGCCTTCGCGAAGTAGCCGCCCAAGCGCAACGACGTCAGCATGCGATCCAGCCGATACGGCGCCTCGTTGGTGTCCTCCATCGCCAGAATGCAACCCGCCGGAAGATCGAGCCGCCCGGCCGACGCCATGGCCTCGAGCAGCGCAATGTTCCCGCCCACGAGCACGCCCGCCGCATCGCCCGCCACGATGGGCTGCAAGCTCGGAAAATGGAGCGGCGGCGCCCTACCCTCCAGAGCCCGCTGAAACTCCTCGCGCGCCGCCTCGGGCATGCGCCCCACGGCGTTCACGTGCGAGGCATGCAGCGAGGCAATGCGTAGACGCGTCGCCTCGACATGGAACGTCGTGATGTCGCTGAAACCCACGATCCACTTGGGCTTCGCGCGAAACGCGTCCCAGGGGAGCTGGTCGACGATGCGCGTCGAACCGTACCCACCGCGGGCCATGAGGATCGCCTTGACCTCGGGATCGCGCATCGCCGCCGCCAACTCGTCGCGACGGCGCGCATCGTTGCCCGCGAGGTAGCCGCGCTTCTCGTAAATCGACGGATCCACGCTGCGGATGCGGTAGCGCTCGGCCAACCATGCGAGGCCTTGGTCGAAGTCAGATCGGTCGAACGCGCTTGCCGGTGCCGCCACGGCAATGAGATCGCCGCGCGCGAGGGCTGCCGGGCGGGTGAAACGCATGGTGCATCGTAGCTGTCTCTCCCTCTCGCCGTCGATCTTTGTTACTTCATGGACGTGCCAGCGAACAACGAACAAGCTTCCAGCGCCCTCGTGCGCATTGGATCGGCGGCGCGGGCCGCATGGCCTTGGGCGCGGCGCGTGCGCGAGGCGGCGGGGGAAACGCTCGATTCGTGGATGTCGTCGCTGCTCGGTGAGGACTTCGCCGAGCGACTGCAGCGCGTGCCGGTGTCGCTCGGTTCCTCCGGGGTCGACCCGTTCGGGCTCGACCCGGGCTGGACGAAGTACGCGCTCGCCTCCGCGGCGTTCCTCCACCGCCGTTACTTCCGCACCGACGTCTACGGCGCCAACCAAGTGCCGACCGGTCGCGTCCTGCTCATCGCGAACCACTCGGGGCAGATCCCCATCGACGGCGCGATCATCGGCGCCACCATGTTCATGGACGTCGAACCGCCGCGCTTCGTCCGCGCCATGGTCGAAAAGTGGTCGCAATCGATCCCCTTCGTTTCGACCTTGTTTCCGCGGGTGGGGCAGGTCGTCGGCGTCCCGGAAAACGCGCGCCGCCTGCTCGAACAGGGCGAGGCGCTGCTCGTCTTTCCGGAGGGCGCGCGCGGCATCTCCAAGACGTTCGACCGCCGCTACCAGCTCACCGACTTCGGCCTCGGCTTCATGCGCCTGGCCATCGAGACGAAGACGCCCATCATCCCGATTGCGGTCATCGGTGGCGAAGAGCAATACATTTCCGTTGGCAACCTGGATACGGTTGCAAAGCTATTGCGAATGCCCTCGTTCCCGGTCATTCCGCAATTCCTCTTGCCGGGCGGGCAATTGCCGCTGCCCACGAAGTACCGCGTCTACTTCGGCGAACCCATGCACTTCACCGGCGACCACGACGACGACGACGCGGTGATCGAAGAGAAAGTGTGGCTCGTCAAAGCCACCATTCAATCCATGCTCAACCGCGGCATCAAAGCCCGACGCAGCGTCTTTTGGTGATCCGTGGACCGCGATAAAACGCCGTCAGGCTCGTTCGTGCTCCATCCTCCCGCCGGGGAGGAGGGCGCCATCCTCATCACCGGCATCTGCGGCCGCCTCGGCAAGCGGCTCGCCCGCGTGCTGCACCGCCAGCGCTTGGTCATCGGCGTCGACCGCCGGGCGTTCCCAGACAAGCCGAAGGACGTCATCCATCAGCAGGTGGACATCCGCCGCAAGAAGCTCAAGGACGTCTTCCGCGCGCACGCCATCTCGGCCGTCGTGCACCTCGGCATCATGCACAACCCGCGCGCGTCCTCCGGCGAGCACCACGCGTGGAACGTCGCGGGCTTCGCAAAGCTGCTCGAGTACGTCGCGCACTTCCGCATCGGCAAGCTGATCGTGCTCTCGAGCGCGAACGTCTATGGCCCTCAGCCGGAAAATCCGCAATTCCTGAGCGAAGAGGCTCCCCTTTTGGGCGGGGCCAACTTCGGCGAGATCCGCGACCTCATCGAGGTTGACATGCTCGCGCAGAGCTTCTTCTGGAAGCACCCTGAGACGGACACGGTCATCCTCCGGCCGGTGCACATCCTCGGCTCGGTCCGCAATGCACCGTCGAACTTCCTCCGCCTCCCCACGATCCCAACGCTCTTGGGCTACGACCCGATGGTGCAGGTCATCCACGAACGCGACGTGGTCGAGGCCATCCGCCTGGCCGTCCGCCCGGGCGTGCGCGGCGTGTTCAACATTGCCGGGCCGGATCCGCTGCCGCTGTCGCGCATCATCAAGCTGCTCGATCGGCCGAGCATCCCCGTTCCGTATTCGGTGGGGCGCTCGGTGTTGAAGCGCCTCTGGTCGCTGCGGCTGACCAACTTCCCTGCGCCCGAGCTCGACCACATCCGCCACGTCTGCATGGTCGACGATCGCCGGGCTCGGGAAATCTTGGGATTCCGCGCCAAGCAGTCCATCGCGGACACGGTGCGGGCGGTCGATTCCGACCGCTGACGTGAAAGCGTAAGATTGAGGCGAAACGTCGGAGCGCGTTGGCTCATCCAAGGTCGTGCTCGCGTGCCACGTCCCGCAGCCTTACTTTTGGGCCCGCACGCCCGACGGCACCATGGATCTCTACGGGCAACTGTTTCGGTCGATTCTGTGGCCCACTTGGGAGTCGAGGATTCGGCGCCGGCCTACGCTCGTGCGCCACGAGTACCTCGAACGTACGCAATGGCGATCGCTCGACGAGCTCGTGGCGATTCAAACGGGCGCGCTTCGGCGGCTCGTCCGGCATGCGTACGCACACGTCCCATTCTACCGGCAGCGTTTTCGCCAGGCCGACATCACCGAGGCCGATATCAAGAGCCCCGAGGATCTTCGCAAGCTCCCCGTCCTCACGCGTGAGGATGCCCGCGAGCGCGCCAGCGATCGCGAGTCCGTCGCCTACCCCTTCCCGACGGTGCGAAAGAACACCGGCGGCACCACCGGCCAGCCGCTGCTCTTCGGCTACGACAACGACAGCGAATATTGGCGTCAGGCCATCAAGCTGCGAGGTTACGGCTGGGCGGGCTACCACCCGGGGGATCGCGCTCTCTATTTTTGGGGATCGCCGACTCCGCCGGGGTTCGACTTCTCGAAGGCGCGCGCCAAAGTGCTCCTCGATCGCTTCATGCGCCGCGAAACCTACGTCCCCTGCACGGTGATGACGGAGGCCGACCTGCGGCACGTGGTGCGCCTCCTGAAGCGCAATACGCCCAAGGTCGTCGTGTGTTACACGCAGGCGGCGGCCGAGCTCGCGCGCTTCATCAACCGCAACCAGCTCCGCGGCTGGGGAACCATCCCCGTGCTTTGCGGTGCCGAGCGGCTCTTCCCAGCCGACCGCGCCGAGCTGGAACGCGCCTTCGGCCCCGCCGTGTTCGAGACCTACGGGTGCCGCGAGGTCATGCTCATCGCCAGCGAATGCGAAGCCCACGAGGGCCTGCATGTCTCGATGGAGAACATCCTCGTCGAAATCGTGGTGACCGACCCCGACGGCCGCGAGCGCCCCGCACGCGAAGGCGAAACCGGCGAAGTCGTCATTACCGATTTGCACAACTTGGGAATGCCCTTTATCCGCTACAAAAATGGCGACTTGGCCGTGGCCGGCCCGGCGGACCGCTGCCCATGCGGGCGCCATCTTTCACGCATTGCCAAGGTCGAGGGCCGCGCGGCGGATCTGCTGAAGGGCGCCGACGGCTCCTTCGTGAGCGGCGTCGCATTCCACGTCCTTTTCACCGGATTGGCCAACGCGGCGCGCCAGTTTCAAGTCGTCCAGCACCGCGATCGCTCGGTAACCTTGCGCATCGTGCCCGGCGACGGTCTCGACGACACGTCGCTCGAAAGCATCCGCCGCGGCTGCTCCCAATTGCTGAAGGAGCTCCCGGTACGCATCGAAACGACCCCAGAAATCCCCCTTACGAAAGAGGGAAAACGCCGGACGGTGATCGTCGAAGCCTGAGAGGATTGAACAGGAAGACGGGAAGACGGGAAGGACGTACGGCTCGGCTCAGCGCGGAACGCTTGTTTTTGGTTTCCAATTGGCTCCGTGAGCAGCTTGGAAACCCAAAAACCTTCCCGTCTTCCCGTCTTCCTGTGAATTCCTAAATTCTTCTCTCACCACTCGTTGCGGGCCATGGTGTGGGGCTCGTAGGCGAAGTATGGCAGGGCCACCATGCCGCGGAAGTACGAGGGCGGAACGTCCACCTCCAGCGAGAGGCGCCGCACATCCATTGGGTCGAAGCGCCACACCGGGTTGGTGCCCGTGCCGTTGGTGAAGCCTAGTTCGTAGCCCGCCGCGCGGATGGCGTTGCGTGCGTGCGGCGCCCGATGCAGCGCCTTGCCCACGGGGTAGGCCACGGCGTCCACGCGCTCGCCGAGCACTTCCTCCAAGTCGTGTTTCGACCCTTCGAGCTCGCTGCGAAGGCCGGCCTCGGACAAGGTGTACAGTACACGGTGTTCGCGTGTGTGCGACTGCACGCTCATCCCGGCGCGGCGAAGGCCGCGCACCTGCTCCCAGTTCATCATCATGTCGTCAACCATCCGACGCTCGCACTCGCGGCCCAAGGTCACACCGGCGGCGCGCTCGAATTCATCGAGGTATCGGGCCAAATTCAGGTCGTAGTGGCTCTTGATGACCGCCATCACCCGGCGGGCCGCGGCGATGCGCTCCTCGCGTTTCGTCCCCAGCGCGAACGTCAGCGGGCGCGGATAGGTGATGGTGATGGACTCGTGCGGGGAGTGCTTCACCAGGTAGCTCACGCGATCCCACCAGAAGAGGCGGCGCTCCTCGATGAAGCGCGTGGCGATGAAGAACACCCCGGGCACGCCGTGGCGCACCAGAAGAGGAAGCACGGTATCGTAATTGTCGCGATATCCGTCGTCGAAGGTCAAAAGCACGGGATTGTGCGGCAAAGACGCCCCGTGCCGGAATGCCAGAAGATCGTCCATGCCGATGATATGGCAATAACGTTTCAAAAATACGATTTGCTCCTCGAAGGCATCGGGCCGGGCATCCACCACGTTGCCGTCGACCAACTCCGCCGACGCGGGATCGGCCACCCTGTGGTACGTCAACACCGTCAGCCAGGGGCTCGCCGTGTGTCCGCGGAGGCGCAAGACCAACGAGAGAGCCCCCGTCTCATCGAGTAGCTTCGATAGCCTCGTACGCGCCATCGCTTGCCTACCTTTTTCACCTTTCCGCCCGCGCTGCGCGGGAATTACGACGACATGAGCTCACCGACGGTCACGAGCTCGAAGCCGGACCGACGAAGGCGCCCGACGATGGCGGGCAACGCCGAAAGCGTCCACGACTGCCCCTCGTGCATTAGGATGATCTCGCCGGGCCGGACGCGCGTCGCCTTTTCCTGCACCTCGTTCGAATCCGTGGTGCGGCAGTCGTCCGAGTCGAGCGACCAGAGCACGGTCGTGTACCCCGCGAAGGCCACACGCGCCAACGTGGCGGGCGTGAGCTCCCCGCGCGGCGGGCGCACGAGCGGTCTCGGCGTGGGACTGGGCGGGAGCAGATCCGCCGTGTGGATCAGTTCATCCACCAGCGCGCACCCGTCCAGCGAGGGAAAGGCGCGATGCGAATATCCGTGACTGGCGACTTCGTGCCCTGCAGCGACGATGGATCGAACAAGTTCGGGCCGCTTTTCCGCGTTCATTCCAAGAAGGAAAAAAGTTGCGCGCACATGCAGTTGGTCCAGAGTGCGCAAATAACGTGGTGTCATTTCGTCGGGCCCGTCATCGAAGGTGAGTGCCACCCGTTTTCGACTTTCGTGTGGACCCCGCATGAAGAGTAAGTTCGACGGCAGAGCATGCGCGACCGTTCGCACGAGCTGCGACTTCATTTGCGAGATGGACGACCCCTCTCGAGCCGGAAGCATCACTCTTTTTATGCACGCTCAGCACGTTGCGTTGCGCATCTTTCTCATCCAAGACGCAAATCTGTGTTTCTCCCACGCTCGCGCTGGAAACCAAGAATCCGGCGCCGACCGTGTCCAACGCGTCACGTGCGGGGCAGACTTGCGCCTTTGCCAGAAGCGACGCAGGTATCAACACGTCGATATCGGATCACGCAGAAGTCGAAAAAACCCGACGCACGACCGGCCAGACCCCGGAGACGGGTTGACCGTATGGAATGAGAGGTCAATTGGGGGTGTTAGATTCCATGGCGCTTCAGGAAAGAGCTCATCAGGTGAAAAGTTCGTCCAGCACTCGTTCTTCTGCCGTTAGGTCCGCCGCTGTTGCTGCCGGTGCCGGCGGCGCCGGTGGTAAGCCCGCCGCTGCCGGCGAGGCCAGGGCCACGCGCACCGTCGACGGAGAGGATTCCGTTCAGGCCTATTTCCACCGGCTCGCCCGGGTCCCGCTCCTCACGCGTGAGGGCGAAGTCGAGCTGGCTCAGCGTATCGAACAGGGCGAGCTCATGATCTTGAGCGCGCTGGTTTCCTCGCCGTTCGCGGTGCGGGAGCTCGTTTCGATCGCGGACGAGCTCGGCGAAGGAAAGATGCGCCTGCGCGATCTCACGCGCAACTCGGTCGAGTCCGAGAGTCCGACGGACGAACAGGTCGCCACCGTCAAGGTGCTCGCGCAATTCGAGGCCGTACGGAATCTTGCAATCGTGCAGCAAACGAAGCCGTCGGCCCGCGCATCGATCCCTCCCCCGCCTTCGAGTGCGGCGGCGTCCAAAGCGGCGCCTGCGGCGAAAAAGGGATCGGCGGCCGCCAAGTCGAAGAAGAAGCCGCTCAAGCCGGAGTCCCCGTTGAAGGTCGCCCGGGAGCACGCTCGGAAGGCCCTCGAGGAGATCCGTCTGACCCGCGGTGTTCTCGACCGGGTCGCGGCCCGCCTGCGCGCGCGCCTCGTGCCGGACAACGACGCCGAGGACACGGTGACGGTGGACGCGCTTCAGCGCACGGTGACGACCATCCGCGAAGGCGAGCGCAAGGCCGACTCGGCCAAGTCGGCGCTGGTGGAGGCGAACCTCCGTCTGGTGGTGTCCATCGTCAAGCGGCGGAAGAATTCGCCGTTGGGCCTCCTCGATTTGATTCAAGAAGGCAATATCGGACTGATGCGCGCGGCGGAGAAATTCGATTATCGCCGCGGATACAAATTCAGCACGTACGCCATGTGGTGGATTCGGCAGTCGATCGCGCGCGCCATTGCCGATCAGGGCCGCACCATCCGCACCCCCGTGCACATGGTGGAGACGGGGCAGAAGATCGCCCGCGCACGGCGCCAACTCGAACAGGTGCACGGCCGCGAGCCGACGCCCGAAGAGCTGGCCACCGAGCTCGATCTTCCGGTGAAGAAGGTGATGACCGCGCTGAACGCGGCGCGCACGCCCGTATCGCTGGAGGCCCCCGTGGGGGACGATGGCGAGGCGCGTCTCGGCGACTTCGTCGAGGATACGCACAACCCCGCGCCGGTGGACGTGCTGGCGCGCAAGCGCTTCGTGCAGGAGACGCGGGAACTGCTCAACGAGCTCACCCCCCGCGAAGAGCGTGTACTCCGCATGCGTTTCGGCCTCGACGACGGCAACGAGCGCACCCTGAGCGAAATTGGCGAATCGTTCTCCCTGACGCGCGAGCGCATTCGGCAGATCGAGACCCAAGCGCTGCGCAAACTGCGGCTCCCCACGCGCGCCCGGAGGCTCAAGACGGATCTGGAGCCTTAACGCGACGGATCTGGAGCCTTAAGAGCCTGCGGCCGTGCTAAACACGGCCCGTGAGCACAGCACGAGCGAAGTGGATCGAAGCGCTTAACACGGGAGACGTGTCGAAAATCACGTTCGAGGGGGTGGTACCCTTCGGCGGGGGCGAGGTTCTGCGGTATCGGCTGGAAAATGGGCTGCAGGTGCGGCTCCTGGTCGACCGCAGCGCGCCGGTGGTGACCTATTTCACATGGTTCGGTGTGGGCTCGCGCCACGAAAAGCTCGGAAAAACCGGGCTGGCGCACCTCTTCGAGCACCTGATGTTCAACGAGACCGAATCGCTCAAAGCGGGCGAGTTCGATCGCAAGCTGGAAGAGAACGGCGCCGAGTCGAACGCCGCCACGTGGCTCGACTGGACGTATTACTACGAGAGCCTGCCGGCGGACCGCCTGTCACTCGCGGTGGAGCTGGAGAGCGACCGCATGGCGCACCTGGTGTTGCGCGAGCCGCAGGTCGCCAGCGAGAAAGAAGTGGTCGCCAACGAGCGCCGGTTCCGCGTCGACGACGACATCGAGGGCGCAGCCAGCGAGCTGCTGTACAAAACGGCGTATACGGTGCACCCGTACCACTGGCCAACCATCGGCTGGATGGAAGACATTCAGAACTTCACGCCGGAAGATTGCGAATCATTTTATCGCACGTATTACGCGCCGAACAATGCGCTGGTCGTGATTTGCGGCGATATCAAAGAGAAGGACGTCCTCGCGAAGATTCAAAAGGCGTACGGGCCGATTCCGAGTTCGGAGATCCCCCTCGAGAATACGCACCCCGAGCCGCCGCAACTCGAAGAGCGCCGGGTGGCGGTGCGCAAGCCGACGCCGACGGAGAAGCTTTACATCGGATTCCACGGCCCCGCGCTGGGCGATGCCGATCATGTCCATCTGACGGTGCTCAACGAGATTCTCTTCGGCGGGCGCGCGTCGCGTCTCTATCGGGCGCTGGTCATCGAGAAGGAATTCGTGAGCGATCTTCGCGGCTGGGTGGCCACCTTCCGCGATCCGGGGTTGTACGAATTGCACTTCACCGCGCGGCCGGGCAAAACGGCGGCGGACATCGAGGGCGTGTTGGCGCGGGAGCTGGAGCGGGCGAAGACGGAGCCCATTTCCGATGACGAATTGGTGCGCGCCAAGGCGCGACTGGAGCTATCGACGTTGCAATCGATGGAGACGATGAGCGGCAAGGCCGAGCAAATCGGCTTTTACGAGACGGTGCTCGGGGACGCGTCGGTGAGCTTCCGGCGCCTCGAAGACTACCGCCGCACCACCGCGGGGGACGTGCTGCGCGCAGCGCGCCGTTACTTGGTCGACCGCGCCCGCACGACGATTCACGTGCAGCCGGAAGAAGCGGCGACGAGCGTGGAGGCGGCAGAATGACCACACGCATCGAGCTCGAAGGGGGCACGCTGCTCTTCGTCGAAGAGAGCCACGCGATTCCGCTGGTCGAGGTAGTCGTTTCCACGCGAAGCGGCTCGGCGCACGACTCCGTGGAGAAGCAGGGGCTTTTCCGCACCATGCTGGGCATGTTCCGCCGCGGGGCGCGGGATCTGACGTCGCACCAGATCGAAGATGCGCTGGACCGATTGGGGAGCGAAATCTCGCTCGACGTGAATGCGTCGATCTCGACGATGTACGGCCAGGTCATCGAGCGCAATCTGGCGCCGTTCATCGAGCTGTTCTCGACGTTGCTCGAGTCGCCGTCGTTCCCCGAGGACGAGTTCGGGCGCTTGAAGCGCGAAATCGTGGCCGATCTGATCGGGGCACGCGACAACGACCGGGCGCTCGCCCAGCGTGCTTTCCGCCGCGGGGTGTTTCGCGATCATCCGTATTCCCGCTCGGCAGCGGGGACGATTCCAGGTGTGGAGTCGCTGACCACGGACGATGCGCGGGCGCAGTACCGCAAGCACTTCGTCAAAGGAAACCTGGTCATCGGCTTCTCCGGCGACATTTCGCTGGAGGCGGCCGAGAGGTATGCGCGGCGCATCATCCGCGACGTCCCCGATGGGCCGCGGCTCCAGGATCCGGTTCCCCCGCCCTCGCCCATTCCGGGGCGGCGCCTGGTGTTCGTGGACAAGCCGGAGCGCACGCAGACGCAAATCGTGATTGGCCAATTGGGCACGTCGCCCCACGACGAGGATCATATTCCGCTCACGGTCGCCAATGCGGTGTTCGGCGGCACCTTCACGTCGCGCTTGATGCGCGAGGTGCGGTCGAAGCGGGGCTGGTCCTACGGTGCCTCGTCGCGCCTCGGCATCGACCGGCAGCGGCATTCGTTCGCCATGGTCACCTTCCCTGCGGCCACCGATGCCGCGGCGTGCATTGCCTTGCAGCTGGAGCTCTTCACCGACCTCGTCGAAAAAGGCATCACCACCCGCGAGCTCGCCTTCATCAAGCGCTACCTCGCCCGGTCCTACGCCTTCGAGATCGACACCGCGAGCAAGCGGCTGCACCAGGCCCTCGACGTCGATCTCCTCGGCCTCCCCGCGGACTACTACTCCGGCTACGTCGCCCACGTGGAAGCCGTCACCTTGGAACAGGCCAACGGCGCCTTGAAGAACCGCCTCACGACGCGCGACTTTCTCGTCTCCATCGTGGGCACGGCCTCCGAGATCGAAGCCAAGGTCCGCGAAGCGATTCCCGAACTCGGCACGCACGACGTCGTGCCGTTCGACCGCGATTAGCCCTCCCAGAAGGAGAATTCACAGGAAGACGGGAAGACGGGAAGGGCTTCCGGCACGCATCGGCGCGGAACGCTTCTTTTGGGTTTCCAATTCGCTCAATGAGCGGATTGGAAACCCAAAAACCTTCCCGTCTTCCCGTCTTCCTGTGAATCCTCTCCCTCTTTTTTGTTAGACGCGCTTGGCGAGAACCTCGGCGAGGGAGGTGTCGTAGCGGCCCGAGCGGAATTCGGGGCTCTCGAGGATGGCCTGGAGGAAGGCCACGTTGGTGAAGCAGGGGGCGATTTTCGTCCCGGCCAAAGCGCGTGCGAGCTCCGCGATGGAGGCTTCGCGGTCGGCGCCCCAGGCGACGATTTTGGCCACCATCGGATCGTAGAACGGCGTGACCTTCGAGCCGGCGGCCACGCCGGATTCGATGCGCAGGGCGCGTGTTTGGGCGTCGCCCACGCCGCCGGCCCAGACCAACTCGTCGATGGCGCCCGGCTTGGGGATGAATCCCTTCTTCGGATCTTCCGCGTAGACACGCACCTCGATGGCGTGGCCCTCGGGACGCACGCGCGAGAGATCCGGCAGCGGCTCGCCGGCGGCGATGCGCAGCTGCAGTTCCACCAGGTCGAGACCGAGCACCATCTCGGTGACGGGGTGCTCGACCTGCAGGCGCGCATTCACCTCCAGGAAGAACAGATCGCCCGAGGCGTCGGCGATGAACTCGCACGTCCCCGCGCCCACGTAACCGACGCTCTTCACCACGCGCAGCGCGGCCTCGAAGAGATCCGCGCGGCGCTTGGCGCCCTCCTCGCCTTGGAAAAAGGCCGCCGGCGACGGTGACTCCTCGAGAATCTTCTGGTGACGGCGCTGCATGCTGCACTCGCGCTCGCCCAGCGCGTACGCGTGGCCGTGCGCGTCGCAGAGCACCTGCACCTCGATGTGGCGCGGCTCCTGAACGTAGCGCTCCAAGTAGACGCGCGCGTCCGCGAACGAGGCCTTGCCCCGGTCCGAGCACGACTTCAGCGCGCGCTCCATGCCCGCTTCCTCGCGCACGATTTGCATCCCGATGCCACCACCGCCGCCGACGGCTTTGACGATGACCGGATACCCCACGCGCGCGGCCACACCCTTGGCCTCGGCCACGCCCTCGGGCGTGTCGATCGCGATCGGCTCGTCGGTGCCCGGCACCGGGCGCGTGCCCGCGGCGAGGGCGACGTGACGCGCCTTCATCTTGTCGCCAAAGGCGTCGAGCACGTCGGGGGACGGGCCGATGAAGGTCACGCCACGCTCGGCCACGCGACGCGCAAAGTCGGAATTTTCGCTCAAAAAGCCGTAGCCCGGATGCACCGCCCGCGCGCCCGTCTTCTCGATGGCGGCGAGCAGTGCATCACGATTCAAATACGAGTCCTTCGGCGGCGGCGGGCCCAAGAGCACCGCCTCGTCGGCCTCGTGCACGTGCGGCGCGTTTGCGTCGGCCTCCGAGTGCACGGCCACCGTCTTGATGCCCAGACGGCGGCAGGTTCGGATAACGCGACGCGCAATCTCACCGCGGTTCGCGATGAGCACCTTCTCGAAAAGGGCGGACATGCCGCCGCGTTCTATCAGGCGCGCCGCTGCTGCAAAAGCTCGATCAAGCCGACGAGAAGCTCCATGCGGCGCTCCTCGAGTTCCGGGTGGGGCAGAACCACGCGAGCCAACGACTCGCCGTCGAAAACGTGCACCAACGTGAAGAGAAGCGTCTCGAACAGCTCCGCCGGGATCGAATCGATGCCCGGAAGACGCGACGCCGTCGTGCGGATCGCCTGGTAATACCGACGAATCGTCGGCTCGAGCGCCGTTCGAAGCGGCACATCCGTGCGCGCCGCGACCAGAAGCTCGTACCACACCGAATTGATCGGCGTGCGGCAGGCATCGCGCAGCATGCGCATCGCTGCGTGGAGCGACGGCTCCTCGAGCGGCGCCTGCCAGAATCGCCGCTCGAACTCTGCGATCTGACGGCGGGCCACTTCCTCCGCCGCCGCGAGGATCAATTCGAGCATCGATGGGAAATGACGAAAGAGTCCGCCATGCGAAACTCCGGAGCGGCGGCACACCTCTTTCACCGAGGTGGCGGCATAGCCAACCTCGCGCAGCGAATCGATGGTCGCCTCCACCAGCTTCGCCATCGTGCTTTCACGCCGCTCACGCTGACTGCGACGAACCTTCGGCAATGTGATCTCTTCGCTCATGCGGCGCGCTCGCCTCCCCGGGTGGTAACTTCGTTGGTGCCCGACTGCTCTCGTGGATTGCCCGCTACGACCATACTGCCCTCGCCGACACGGAGAAAAGAGCCCGTACGGACGGTCTCCCCGTAGCCCGCGAGAAATTGCCCATTTTGATAAACGACGCGGCCCCCGACGAGGGTGGCCCTCACCGCGGCATCGCTTCGATTCACCATGCGCGAGAGCCCGCCGTACTCGGGTACCGGCGCCTCGTAATACGCGTCCACGCTCGCATCGAGCCCCGCGGGATCGAGCACGACGACGTCGGCGCGATCACCTTTGCGCAACGTGCCCGCGTGAATCCCGTACCAGCCACCGAGTTCGCCGGTGAGGCGGTGAACGGCCCGCTCCAGAGACATGAACGGGCTCCCCGCATCGATGGCCGCCTTCACCCGGCGCAGCATGCGAATGGGAAAGTTGTAAAACGCCATATTGCGAAGATGGGCGCCCGAATCGGCAAATCCCATTTGCACCGCCGAATCGGCCGCCAAGCGATCGAGCACCGGCGTGCGATGATTGGCAATCGTCGTTCGCCAGCGCACCTTGGTGCCATGCTCGACGACCAAGTCGAGGAACGCGTCCACGGGGTGAATTCCGCGCTCGTCGGCCACCTGCCCGAAGGACTTGCCCACCACCGACGCGTCCGGGCACTCGACGATGTGCGCGTCGTGGAAGTCGCGATGCCAGACGCGCGGGGTAAACTTCGCTTCGTAGTCGCGGCGGAATTCGCGGCGATATTTCGCATCGGTCAACAGGTGATTGCGCTCCACTTGCTCTTGAAGGTGCAAAGCCTCGCGCCCTGCGCCGAATTCCTCGAAGACGACCAAGTCGATGCCGTCGGCGTACACCTCGAAGGGCACCGGCAGGTGCTGCCAGCGGAAGTCCGCACCGGTGAAGCGATTGATGAACCGCGCCACCGCGCAGAGCGCGCGGACCAACAGCGGGCTCGATTTCGCGTCGGCCGCCGTGAGAAGCGTCGTCTTGAGCGCCTTGCGCCCGAACAGGGCCATGCTCTCCCAGAGAAAGCGCACCGCGTTCACCTTCGTGGTGATGTTCGGCGCGCTCTGGAGCACCCGGCCGGTGGCGCGCAGGATGCGATTGAACCTCTGGTACTCGCCCCAGCGGGCGAACGTCGAGGGCAACGACTTGGAGCGGTACCGGTCACCATCGAGCTTGTCCCAGGGGTTCGTCATCGTGGAGAGCCCGAGGAATCCCTGCGAAATCGCGTCGTCGAGCATCTGCTCCATCCGGCGCATCTCGTCCTCGGTGGGCTTGTCGTTCGGATCGACGGAGCGCCCGAGGCCCATCACGTGGGCGCGCATGTCCGAGTGGCCGAGGAACGCGGCCACGTTGGGGCCGAGGGGCATCGATTCGAGAAAGCGCACGTAGTCACCCGCGCTCTGCCAGCTCTTGTGGCGCTCGAGCAGCGCGAGCACGTAGTCGCGCGGCACCGCCTCGACGCGGCTGAAAAGATCGGCGCAGTCGAGCGCGGAGGAGTGCACCGTGCCGATGGAACAGCTCCCGAGAAACACGCTGGTCACGCCATGGCGCACGGATTCGCGCAGCCCCGGCGCGGCGAGGATCTCGGCATCGTAGTGCGTGTGGATGTCGACGAAGCCGGGCAGCACCCACTTGCCCTCGGCGTCGATGATCTCGGGACAGCCTTCCTCGGAAAGCGGCACCGAGGACACCGCCTCGATGCGCCCTTCGCGGATCCCGAGATGGCGCACGGCCGAAGGGGCGCCCGTCCCATCGAACCAGAGCCCGTTGCGAATGATGACGTCGTACCCGGTCTCCATTGGCCAACCTCTTGTGGCCCGATGCTAACGAGATAGAGACCGCTCGCAATCTTTTAATCAGCGCAAACGTTTCACCACGCTGAAATTTCTCAGGAATTCAGTCCGCTTCGTCCTCGAGGGCGCGGCTCGAGAGACTGATTGCGCCCTCCTCCACGGCCGACTGGACGATGACGGTGGCTTGCTCTTCCGAGTAGCCCAGCATTTTCCCGAGCCTCGTCAGCATCGTCTTTTCTGAGGGAAGCTGAACGCCGTCGGCATGCGTAATGATCGCCGCGTTGGTGAGGAGGAGCTCGCGATCCTCGGCCCCGAGCTGGTCCAGGGACATCGTCGTATCGAGCCCTCGCTCGCTGCGCACGAACTCCGCGAGCTCCTTGCGCTGCTCGGGGCTAACGGCATACCCGGAGATGACCTGGTCGACGATCTCGAGCTCCGCCGGGTCGGCATTTCCATCGACCCAGACCACCGCCGCGAGCGCGCGGATGACGTCGCGTTCGCGGTTCGACAGAGGACGTGGACGTGGACGACCGCCAGACCGGCCTTGCGAGGCCGGCGCTGAATTCGGCGACGCGCTCGGAGGAGGCGGCGGAATGGAGGCGCCCCGCTTGGCCGTCACCGAATCCAGTGCAGCGGCGCCCGAGGCTTGCTTCACCGTCGCTTCGACGCGCTCGATGCGGATCTCCACCCCTTCGTTCCGCAGTTGATCGGCCACGAACTGATGCACACCCGCCAGATCCGCGCACGAGAGGCGCGCCATGAGCTCGCCCCCGACGAACCGATGGCACTCGACGACCTCGGCGCGCGCGCCAATGACGTCGACCAGCTCCTCTTGACGCTCCGGTACCGCGGAGATGAAGACGAACGCCGTCACCATGATGACCTCCAGCCTCCATTATGCGCCGGAAGATTTACTGCAGGAAATCTTTGTCCCGCAGTTTCTTCGGAATGTACTCCTCCGTGATGAAGGAAATGCTCTTCGTGAGGAGGGCGTCGACCTCCATCTTGAAGCCGTTTTTCAGCAGCTCCTGAATCTCACGCTGCCACTTCTTGTCCTTGAACCAGGGGTACGCCTTCATCTGCTCGGCGCGGGAAATGTCTTCCTTCGAGAGCTTGATCTCGACCGCCTTGGGCAGGGTGAACTTCTTGTAGTCGAACGAGCTCATGCCCAAGAAGCGAACGCCCGGGACGGCCATGCGCATCGATTCGTAGGCCAGGTTGATCGAGCCCTGCTTGAGGACCGAGTAGATGTAGAGCCCCCACGGATCGTTATCGACGAGGACGTAGATGGGCAGTTTCAGCTCGGTGGCCATGCGCTGCAATAGCCGGCGCGACCCGCGGGCCGCCTGGCCCTCGGTGGTCATGAGGATGCACTTGTGCTTCTCCCAGAAGCGGTCTTCGTTGAGGCGGTGCCAGACGGCTTGCTTCTCGACGCAGAGGATGAACTCCGCCTTGTTGCGCACGAAACGGAGTTGGTCGTCCTCGCAGATGCTCGGAATGCCCCAGCCACCGCGCCCCATGCGGGTCAAATCGATCTCGTCGCCCGCGTCGTTGACCACGAGCGAGCCCACGACGAGGCCGCGCTTGTTGGCGAAGAGATGGAGCTCCTCGCGCAACGCGTCGATGCCCACCTCGAGATCTTCGATGATGGGATCGCTCTCGCTCTGGTCCTCGAAGGTGTTCTCCGAGCTGCCCTGGAGCGTATGCTTCGTCATGTAGAACATTTGACGGATGCTGACCGTCTTGCCCTCGTCGATCAGCGTCTTGCAGCCGCGCGCGATGAGGAAGGTCTGCATGAACTTGCGGGCCATCGACGTGTTGAAAAACTCACGCGATTGCGTTTTCTGGCCCAGCTCGATGATGCGCTTCTTCTCGTTGAAGGAGACGTTGGAGAGCGCGCGCATGCGGATGGAGAGCGCGGGGTTCTCCTTCTTCTCGACGGTGCGTACCGCCGATTGAGCGAGCTGCTCGATCTTGCGGAGCGTACGGACGTCCTTCTCGGTCGTCTTGGGCTTGGTCGTGGCTTTCTTGGCGGCGGCCATGGGTTGTTCTCCTTAGACCTGGGTCCGTAGCTCGGGTTTCGTGCGCTTCTTGGGGAGCGGGCCGCCCTTCTTGGGCGCGGCGGGCGGCGCCTTTTTGGCGGGTTCCTTCGCAGCGGCCGCCTTTGCAGGGGCTGCCTTCGCAGCAGGAGCAGCTGCCTTGGCAGCAGGAGCCGCGGCCTTCGCAGGGGCTGCCGGCTTCTTGGCCGGAGCTTTCTTCGCCGCGGCCTTCGGCGGCGGCGGCGGCTCGCTGGCATTGGCCGCGGGCGGGGGCTCGCTTCCGCCGGGAGAGCCTTCGCCATCCGGCTTTTCCGGCTGCTCTTGCGCCATGCGCACGAAGTTCGGCAGCGCGGAGTAGAACGACTGCTGCACGGCGTCCTTCGGCTTCGAGAGGATCGCCCCGATGGCCTCGGCCACCTCGGGAATGTAGCGCTGGAAGAGGTGCAAGCGCTTTTGCTCGCTCACGGCGCGCTCGCGGGCACGCAGGTGCGCACCCAGCTTGCGGCCGCACTCCTGCACGGCGAGCTTCATCTCGCGAAGCAGCTCGTCGTAATGGGCGACGGCCTCCTTCGCCTCGCTGGTGAACGGCACCCAGACGCTCGCCAAGTGCACCACCACGGCCAAGGGGCCGAGCGGCAAGGCTCCGCGGGGCTGCTGCAGCTCGTACGAGCGCCAGTTCGTATCGTAGATGGCCTCGCTGATGGCGCAGGCCTTGGGCTGGTACTGCAACGGCACCCGGTTGGCGAAGCGCATGACGTCCGCCGGATCGTCGTTCGGAAGCTCACCGCCGTAGGCGAGGCCGACCTCCACCACGAACGGGTTGCCGCGGTAAACCGACGGCGGGCGCGTGGTCGACACGTAAAAATCGGCCTTGAAGCGGCGTTTCAGGCCCTCGATGAGGAGGTCCTCCCCAATGGGCACGACGCACGACGCGGACGGCGCCTTGACCTTCACCTCGCCGAGAGCCTTGTGGAGGCGATCCACGTCGTCGCCCACGATGCTGGCGGCCGACGTCTTCGGCTTTACCTTGGCGAGCTCGCACACCTGTTCGGCCAGGGCCGGGCTGATGCGCGAGAAGTCGTCGATGAGCACCTGCTTCACCGATTTGCCCGGCGAATCGTGCAGCATGCGCAGGAGCATGCCCAGTTCGACACCGTGCGGGTGCGGCTTGATCTCCTCGGCCTCGCGCGGCAACTCGTTGGCCACGCGCGGGAACACGAGCACCTCGCCCTTGGGCGGGTGGAAGGTCAGGCCGAGGTGCGGGTTCGCCACCACGGTTTGCTCGAGGTAGGCCTCCACGCCGGTGCGGCCACCGCGGTAGGCGGCGACCAGCTCGATTTCGACCCGAGTACCGTGCTCCTTGTCCCACTCGACGATTTCGTCCTTGAGGACGTCGGGGTGGTTGCGCTTCGTGTCGATGCGCAGCTCGATGCGGTGCGCGGGTCGGCCCTTGCCGATCTTCGAGATGATGACCACGGGGCGCCCCGTGGTGAGCTGCCCGTAGAGGCCCGCGGCGCTGATGCCGATCCCCTGCTGCCCGCGCGATTGCTTCAGACGGTGGAACTTCGACCCATATAAGAGCTTCGCGAAGATCTTCGCGATCTGCGGTTTGACGATGCCCGGGCCGTTGTCCTCGATGGAAACGCGGAAGCGGGAGGCCCCCGAGGCGTTGGTGGGGTTGCCTACCTCCTTCACCTCGACGATGAGCTCCGGCAGGATGCCGGCTTCCTCGCAAGCGTCCAGCGAGTTGTCCACCGCCTCTTTCACGGTGGTGAGCAGCGCCTTGGCGGGGTTGTCGAAACCGAGGAGGTGGCGATTCTTCGTAAAGAACTCGCTGACCGAGATTTCGCGCTGGCGCGAGGCCATGGTCTCGGCGGTGGCCCTTCGCGCGGGGCGAGTGGGCGCTGCAGATGCTTCGGATTCCTCGACGGCGGGGGTCTCTTCGGATTCGATCCGCTCGCTGACTTTGGCGGCTCTTTTCGGCATAGGTGATAACTCCCGAAGGCGGGGCGCCTAAGGCGATCCCAGTCCAGGGAGCGGACGTAGCTCGTGGGTTGAACAAATGTCAAGCTCGTGACCCTTGCCCGCGATAGCCTGCGGGCGTGATCCGGCGACCCTTCGTCATTCTGATCCTGCTGACCGGGCTGAATCTTCTCAACTACCTCGACCGCTACGTCCTCTCGGCGGTCCTGCCGAAGATCGAGGCGGAGCTCGCACTGACGAAGCTCGTCGAGGGCACGGCCGCCACCGTGTTTCTCGTGGGTTACTTCGCGACGAGCCCGATGTTTGGCGTGCTGGGCGACCGCGGACGGCGCACGCGGCTGATGGCCCTCGGGGTCGCCGTGTGGAGCCTCGCGACCCTGTGGTCGGGCCTCGCGGCGGGGAAATGGTCGCTGCTCGCCTCGCGCGCCTTCGTCGGCATCGGCGAGGCCAGCTACGCGACCATTGCACCTACGATCATCGACGATCTCGCGCCCCCGGAGCGGCGAGGGCGATGGCTCTCCGTGTTTTATACGGCGATGCCCGTGGGCTCGGCGCTCGGGTACCTCACGGGTGGCTTCGTCGAGCATGCCTTCGGATGGCGGGCGGCCTTCTTCGTGGCCGGCGGGCCGGGCCTGATGCTCGCCCTTCTTTGCCTAGCCATCGTCGAGCCGGAGCGGCGGGTCGTGGCCAAGGCCAAAGAGCCGATGCTCACGGCCTTGCGCGACCTCTTTCCGCAACGCACCTACCGCCGCGCGGTGCTCGGTTACGCCGCGTACACGTTTGCCATCGGCGGGCTGGCCTTTTGGGCACCAACGTTTCTCTACGAGACGTTCCACCTCGATTTGAAGACCGCCAATTTCCGCTTCGGAATGGTCACCGTGATCGGTGGGGCGATCGGCACCGTCCTTGGCGGTTTCCTCGGGGACAGGGCCGCCAAGCAGAATCGCGGCGAGGGAGATCCGGACCGAAATGCGTCCGTCGGCTACCTCTCCGTCTGCGCATGGAGTGCAGCCGTGGGCGCACCGCTGACCGCCGCATGCTTCGTCGCGGACTCTGCGGGGACCTTCTTCAGCATTGCCTTGGCGTGCGAGATCGCTCTGTTCGTGTCGAGTTCGCCGATCAACGCCGCCATCCTGCGAAGCGTGCCCGAGGAGCGCCGTGCCAGCGCCATGGCCCTGAGCATCTTCGCGATTCATCTGTTCGGGGACCTCTGGTCGCCCCCTCTCATCGGAGCACTTGCGGATCAGTTCTCCATGCGCGCGGCGATGTTCCTCATTACGGTTGGGTTCGCTGTCGGCGCCATTATTTGGTTCGTGCCAGGCAAGCAGCTGAAAAAGCAAGCAAATCCCGCCAGTGCAAATTGACTCCGCTCGAGGCTCGCGTAGAGTGCGGCACTGTCCACCCGCGCACCTTGCTTCGCTACGCGCCAGCCTCGAACGGAGAATCATCCTATGCGACACGTTGTCTTTCTTGCCGCGACCGTCCTTGGCTTCGTCACCTCCGCGTGCGGGCATCGTTCATCGTCGCCTTCGTCGACGGCAGCCTCTCAGCAGACGACGGCCGCCTCGGCGCCGGCCAAGGCGAAGGATGCCCCCCTTCCCTTCATCGAGGACGACTACCCGCGGGCACTTGCCGAGGCCAAGGCGAAGAACAAGCCGCTCTTCGTCGATGGATGGGCAACGTGGTGCCATTCGTGCCTCAGTCTGAAAAGCTACGTGCTGACTGCGCCCGAGATGCGGGCCCAGGCTGACAACTTCGTCTGGCTCTCCGTCGACAGCGAGAAGGACCAGAACGCGCCCTTCTTCCAGAAATTCGGCCTCAGCGTCCTGCCGACGTTGTGGGTCATCGATCCGAAGACCGAGCAGATCTCGTGGAAGCTCGCCGGCGCACTCACCGCACCGGAGCTCGCCGCAGCGCTCGATGACGTGCGCAAGAAGGACGGAAACGCGGGCGAGGCCGAATCCGCTTTCGCCGATGGCGTTCGCGCCGACGCGCACAAAGACCCCGCGGGCGCGGCGCGCTTCTACGAGAAGGCGCTCGCCAAGTCCCCGCGCACGTGGAACCACCGCGCGGAGGCCGTTTCGGCGTACGTGACCGATCTGTCGGCGACCAAGCAGGCCGAGCGATGCGCCGAAGTGGCTGACCATGAAGCGCACGCGCTTCCGATGAGCACGTACCGCGTGAACGCCGCGGTGATCGGCGCGGGATGCGCGCAGGATCAACCGCAGGGTTCGCCCGCCCACACGCACCTCGCGCCGTTGGTCAAAGAGCTGACGGACATCGTGCACACCAAGGGCACGATCCTCGCCGACGATCGCTCGGGGGCCTTCGACGAGCTCATTTCCGCGCTCAAGTCCGACGGGAAGAAGGACGTGGCCAAGCAGATGGCCGCCGAATGGGCCGCCTTCCTCGAGGGCGAGGCGCAGCGTGCGCCCGACACGAAGGGCCGCGCGGTCTTCGACGCGCACCGGATGCTCGCGTACGTCGAGCTCGGCGATCCGGCGCGGGCCATTCCCATGTTTTCGCAGACGGAACGCGACTTTCCGGAGGACTACAACCCGCCGGCGCGCCTTTCCCGCGTGTATTTCGAGTTGAAACGCTACGACGAGGCTCTGGCTGCCGCATCCCGCGCCATCACCAAGGCATACGGCCCGCGCAAACTGCGGCTCTATCAGCTCAAAGCGGATATCGCGGCGGCCAAAAAGGACGCGCCGGCCGAACGCCAAGCCCTCGACGAAGCACTGCAATTCGCGTCCACGGTTTCGCTGCGCGAGGGGTACGAAAAGCTTCGCGCGCAACTTGCAGAACGCCGCGCGAAGCTCGGAAGCGGCGCGACGGCGCAGCGCTAGAGGCCAGCACCAGGGTGCAGCAGGGTGCACCAAGACGGTGCGACGGACGGCCGAGCAGAAAAGTCGACGCCGTGGGAATGAAAATCGTCGAGGTGTAAAAGGCGTTGGGGAGCGCGACGCGCGGTTGACCTCCTAGGCTTTGCTGCGCTACGAGCGTGTCAACTTCTCCCTTCTCAACCTCTCCCCACACTGCCGCCTTGCTCACTAGCTCTTGATGCGCTCGATCTCCGTTCGTACCGTCGATGCGCCTTCGCGGCGTGGGCAGGGATGCCGCCGCGTCCTGTTCGTCGCCATGCTCGCGTTCAGCGCGGCGTTGGCGATGCTTCTCACCGGTAGCCTTTCCTCGGTCGCGTGGGCGCAGGCGGGGCCCAAACCCGCGCCGGCTCCGCAAGCGAAGCCTGGGGCAGCCTCCCCCGCCGATGCAGGCGCACCGACGCCCAATGCAGGAGCGCCGTCGCCCGATGCAGATGCCGGCGCCGCAGCAGCCCCGGGCACCGCGCCCGCCGAGGCGCTGGGCCCCACCATCCGCATCCCGCAGACCGAGGGTGACAAGGCCGAGGGCTACAACATCATCGCCATCGAGGTGAGCGGCAACCGCAAGACGACGAAGGACGAAGTCCTCTCGTACTTGAAGGAAAAGGTTGGCCAGCCCTTCAAGATGGAAACGCTCACCGGCGACGTGCGCGCGCTCTGGGACGCGGGCTTCTTCGACGACGTCGAAGTCGACCTCACCCGCGGCGACCGCGGCGTCACCCTGCGCTTCCTCGTGCGCGAGCGGCCGAACATCAAGGCCATCGAGTTCTCGGGCAACGACGAAATCGAGACCGACAAGCTGACCGAAGGCATCGAAGTCAAGGCGAACACGATCCTCAGCGTTCCGGCCGTGCGCCGCAGCGTCCAGAAGATCAAGGACATGTACCAGGAGAAGGGGTACTTCCTCGCCGACGTCGACTTCACCATCGATGCGCAGCGCGAAAACGAAGTCATCGTCAAGTTCAAGATCGTCGAGCACCAGCAGGTCACCGTTCGGCGCATCACCTTCATCGGCAACGAGAACGTCCCCGAGAGCGAATTGCGCGAGGTGATGCAGACGGGCCAGGGCTCGCTGTTCTCCTTCGGATCGGGCGGCCCGTACCGGCAGGACATGTTCGAGCGGGACGTGCTCATGATGAGCGCGCTCTATTACGACAAGGGCTACATGAACGTGCAGATCGGTACTCCGCGCGTCATGCTCACGCCCGACCGCGAAGGCATCGAGATCACGCTCGTGATCCACGAGGGCCCGCGCTTCAAGATTCGGCAGCTGCGCGTGTTCGAACGCGACGCAGACGGCAACGAGGTCGAGCCGCTTGGCGGCCGCCGCGCCCTCCGCCAATTGATCCGCGCCCACAGCGGCGACTGGTTCAACCGCGCCGAGGTGGTGAAGGACCTGCAGGCCGTGCGCACGCTCTACCGCGATGCCGGCTACTACAGCGTGGAGGCCGATCCGGAGACGGAGCTCGACAGCGTCAAGCGCGAGGTCGACATCATCATCCCGATCAAGCGCGGCCCCCTCACCCGCATCGAGCGCATCGAGATCAAGGGGAACACCAAGACCCGCGACAAGGTGCTCCGCCGCGAGATGGAGATCCAAGAGGGCGCGCTCTATTCGGAGACCAAGCTCGAGACGTCGAAGAAGCGCATCACCGCCCTCGGTTACTTCGAGCGCGTCGACGTCACGCCGGAAATTGGCTCGGCCCCGGATCGGGTGACCATCTATTTCGAAATCGCGGAGCGCGCGACCGGTACATTCCAGGTCGGCGCCGGCTTCAGCTCGGTGGAGAACTTCATCGCCACCGCGCAGATCCAACAGGCAAACCTGTTCGGAAACGGGCAATCCTTGGCCCTGCAAGCGCAGATTTCGAGCTTGCGGCAGATCGTCAGCGTCCGCTTCTTCGAACCGTACTTCCTCAACTCGGACTGGTCGATGAGCACCGAGCTGTTCAATCAGCTCTACGTGTTCAGCGACTTCTCGCGAAGTTCGAACGGTGCATCGCTCACCTACGGCTACGCGCTGGTGCAGCCGTGGCTGCGTCTGTCGCTCACCGGCACGGTGCAGTACGACAAGGTCAATACGCAGAATACGACGACGTTCTTCGGCAGCACGTCGAGCGTCATCAACACCTTCCCTCGCCTGCCGCTGGCCAATCTGTTCAACGACGGCCGCACGATTTCGCTGCGCCCCGCGCTGATCTACGACACACGCGACAACCGACTCTTTCCGACGTCGGGTATCTACCTGCAGTTGTCGACGGAGTTCGCGAACTCGGGATTGGGCAGCGAGGTCGAATACCTGCGCCACCGCTTCTCCGGGAACTTCTATTACAACCTCGGTGGCAGCACCGGGCAGCCGGGCTCCGGCTTCGTCCTCAAACTGAGAACGGAGATCGGCTACATCACCAGCCCGAGCGACGCGGGCGTGCCGATTTACCAGCGCTTCTTCCTCGGCGGCATTCTCGACATGCGCGGGTACCGGTTGAGAACCATCGGTACGCGTCTTCCGCTGAACCAGACGCTCGACCCGAATGCGACGCCGATCCCCAACGGCGCGAACATCGGCGGTAACTTGCAGGCCTATTCGAACTTGGAGCTCGAATTCCCGATCATCGACAAAGTCGGTATTCGCGGCGTCGTCTTCTACGACATGGGCAATGCGTGGAACACGGAAGACCAGTTCTGCAAGACCACGCCCGCCCCGCAGTTCCCGGGCGTGGTGAGTCCGTGCTTCTCCGGCTCGAGCCTGCTCCACGTGCGCACCAGCACCGGCTTCGGTATCCGCTGGTTCTCACCCCTCGGACCGCTGCGTTTCGAGTGGGGCTTCCCGCTCTACCGAATCTTCAATGAAGAGACGTCGGTGTTCGAGTTCACCATCGGCAACTTCTTCTGATGAAGTTACGAAGCTGACAGCGGGCGTTGGCGCAATAGCTCGACCACGATGTCGCGGAAGGCGGTCAGCTTCGGGGCCGGGTGCTTTTGGCTCGGGTACACGAGGTAAACGCGGCTCGTCTCGGCGACCAATTGCGGCAACAGACGCACCAAGGTGCCGTTGACGACTTCGGGGTCGCCAAGAAACGAAGGAATGGCCCCGAAGCCCGCCCCCGCCTTGAGCGCCTCGCGCGCGAACGACATGTCATCGCACAAGACGCGCACCTCCGGGGTGATGCGCGTCTTCGGCGGTGAATCGGTGAGCTGCCACTCGCCCGCCGCCATTTCCTGCAGGTGCATCGCGCCGCGGTAGGAAACCCAATCGTGCGCGCCGAGATCGCTCGGTGCGCGCGGGGTGCCTCGGCGCGCGAGGTACGAGGGCGAGGCATAGAGCTGGATGCGGATGGTACCCACCCTGCGAACGACCAGGCTGGACTCGCGCATCATCTTGCCCCTGGTTATGCGGAGGGCGAGGTCGAATCCGTCCCGCACCAGGTTGACCACGGAGTTCGACAAGTGCACCTCCACGCGCGCCGCGCGGTAACGCGATGTGAAGCGCGCGACCGATTCCGCGAGCACGGCGCCGCCAAGATCCACCGTGGAGGTGACCCGCAAGATGCCCGAGGGCTCCTCCTCGCGCTCGGGGAGCTCGGCGAGAGAACGCTCCAGTGCCGACAGCGAAGGAGCGAGGCGCTCGTACAGCGCGACACCCGCGGAGGTCGTGGACACCTGCCGCGTCGTTCGATGGAACAAGCGAACGCGGAGGGACGCCTCCAACGCGGAGATCGCGCGGCTCACCGTCGAGCGGGGCGCATCGAGACGGGCAGCTGCCCCCGAAAAGCTCCCCGTTTCATGCACGGCCACGAAGGCGCGCACCAGGTTCAAATCGATTGTTCCCATGCTGCACCACAGAAAGCAGATTTTGGCGCATTGTACCATGGCAGCAACGACCCAAGATTCAGCGCATGACAACGTCAGCTCTTCTCGTAACCGGCGCGTCCGGACAGCTCGGGCGCCAAGTTCTCGACGATCTCCTCGCCCGCAAGGTTCAAGGTTCCATCATTGCCACCACCCGCAACCCGGAGAGTCTCGCCGCCTACGCGGCCAAGGGCATCGAGGTTCGCCAGGCCGATTTCGAGGGGGATCCGGGCGCGCTGGCCAAGGCGTTCTCCGGCGCATCGCGCGCGCTGCTCATCAGCACCGACGCCCTCGACAAGCCGGGTCGCCGGTTGGCCCAGCACCGGGCAGCCATCAAGGCCTTCGAGGCCGCGGGGGTGAAGCACGTGGTCTACACGTCGCTCACGAATCCGTACGCCGAATCGCCGATCCTGATCGCGCCCGATCATCGCGAGAGCGAGGCGGCGCTCGCGGCTTCGCGCCTCGAGTTCACCGTGCTGCGGAACAACCTGTACATCGACCTGCTCGTGGGCTCTCTGCCGCACGTCCTCGCCTCGGGAAAGCTCGTCGATGCGCGCGGCACCGGCGCGACGGGATTCGTCACCCGGCAAGATTGCGCACTGGCCGCTGCCGCCGCGCTGTCATCCCCGTACTCGGGCCGCCGCACCCTCGAGATCACCGGCCCCGCCGCCGTGACGAGCGCTCAAGTGGCTACCTGGCTGACCGAGCTCTCGGGCAAGCCGGTGCAGCACGTCTCCGTGAGCCCCGAAGCGTTCACCGCGGGCCTCATCGAGCACGGCCTGCCGGCACCGCTTGCGGCGGTGATCGCCTCGTTCGACGTGGCGGTGACCAAGGGCGATCTTGCCGTGGTGACCTCCGCGGTGAAGGAGCTTACCGGCCGCGAGCCGCAGACGGTTCGCGATTTTCTCGCGGCGCAGAGGGCAACGTTCAATTGAACGCACCAGCTCTCGAGCCATGGCCGTGCGAGAACCGCGGCAGCGCGACGAAACCGGCGAGACCGGCGCGACGTGTGGTTCTCAGAGGAAGGATCGCCATAACGTCTGGCGATCCTTCCTCTCTCCAAGGGCAAGGGCGCCGGCCCCGCCGGGCTTGTCCCGCTGCCGCTGCTCGACAGCTACGCGTCTACGAACCAAAGCCCCCCGTCGGATGATGCGTTAGCTGAGCTCCCCGAACACCACCTCACCGCCGAGCACGGTGGCCCGCACCCGCGCCGATTGCAGGCGATCGGCCGCTGCCAGCGGGCCATCGAGCACCACGATGTCGGCGCGCTTTCCCGCCTCCAGCGTCCCGCATCGATCAAGCGCACCGCATGCTTCAGCCGCGGTGCGCGTGTACATCGTGAGGGCCTCGTCGAGATCGATGCGCTGATCGGGCTCGTGCACGTGCCCGCCGCCCGTGCGCCGCTGCACCGCGGAGCGGATGCCGTCGAGCGGATCGAAGCTCGCCACGGGGTAGTCCGAGCTGCCCGCGACCTTGATCTTCGCGTCGAGCAGCCAGCGCAAGGCCGTGTTGGCGAGGCCGGGAATGCGCGCGGCCGTGCTCATGGCGGGCAGTGAAAGAAAATGCGGCTGCGCGACCACGAGAACGCCAGCATCGGCCATGCGCGCGACGAGATCGCGCGAGAGGAATACGGCGTGCTCGATGCGCGGGGCGCGCTTGCGGGACAGGGCGCTCCCCGTCGCCTCGTACGCCGAGACGGCGATGTCCACCGCGTCGTTGCCGATGGCGTGCGTCGCCACGGCAAAACCGCGCTCGGTGGCCGCCCGGATGATCGCGCGAGCCTCCTCGCGGCGGTAAATGTTGATGCCCGTGCGAACCCCCGTGCGGCCGAAACGCAGTCGGGCCGACGTCATGGTCCTCATCGAGTCGAACGAGCGCTGGCGCAGTCCCATGGCCAGCGTGTTCACGAGCGCACCGGCCATCTGCCGCCAGCCGACGCACATGGCGCAGACCGGCGCGCCGTCGAAGATCAACTTGAGCGCGCCCACGGTGAGCAACCCCTCTTCCTCCCCGGTCACCGGCCCGTCGAGCACGTCCCACGGTTCCTCGAACGTCCCGCGCGCGGAGACCGGCATCATCACGGTCGGCACTCGGAGAAAGCCGCGCCGCGCGGCCTCCCGATAGAGCACCATCAAATCCGCGGGCACGGCCGCATCCGCGATGCGCGTGATGCCCGCCGCCAGCAGCGCCCCGTGGTGCTGCCCCAGGCGCGCGAAAAAGTCTTCGGCCTGCGCCTCGGTGTGGGGCACGCGCGCCGCGATCTCGACGCGGCTGATACCGCGCTCGATGAGCAGTCCGTCGGGCACCCCGTCGCGCCCTCGTGAAATGAGCCCTCCCGAAGGATCCGGCGTGTGCTTGTCGATGCCCGCCGCTTCGAGAGCGCGGCTGTTCGCCAGCGCCCGATGGCAACTGTAGTGAAACGCCAAGAGCGGCCGATCGGGCACTGCATCGTCGAGCTCGCGGCGTGTCGGCGCACGTCGCTCGACCAGCACCGATTCGTCCCACCCCTGCCCCAAGAGCCATTCGCCCGGCGGCAACTGCGCCGATGCGGCCGCAAGCGCCCGTTGCAAATCGCCGATGGTGCGCACCGCCGGAGGCCGCAGCTGCACGCCGCCGTCCATGAGCGTGGCCAGAAAGGCATGGTGATGCGCATCGACGAAGCCCGGCAGAACGGTCGCGCCGCCCGCGTCCCAGATCGTCGCGTCCGCGCTCGTCACCTCCGCGAGTGTTCCCACCGCAACGATTTTCCCATCGCGCCACGCCACCGCGTCCGCGCGGCGACCCGAAGCATCCATCGTGCGAACATCGGCGTTCTGAATCACGTGTAGGGCGGTCATGCGATGCGTCGATGGTAGAATGAAACGCCGCCATGGGAACGCTCTCGATTCGCCTCGTTGCATTGGCAACGTTCGCCCTGACCACCGCGTCCTGCGCACGCACCGCACCGCCACCGGCCCCCGCGCCGGTCACCACGGCGGCAAGTAGCGATCAAGCGATCCTGCTGACGATTTTCCTACGCCACGACCAGACGAAGACGCTCGCGCAGATCAAAGAGCACCTCGCCAAGACCGAGTTCACCCAGAATTTCCCGCCGCCCGGCGTGGAAGTCGTCTCGTGGTACGTGATGATGGGCATCGGCCAAGTCGTCACGTTGCGGGTCCCGCCCGACAAGCTCCGCGAGGTCAACCTCGCCTGCGAGCAACGGGCCTGGGGTGCCTACCGCACCGAGTTTTACCCCACCTACGACTATCGCGCGATCCACGAAGCCGATCGCCAAAGGCTGCAAATCACCAAGTAACCCCCCCCGGGTTTCGTCACGACTCAGTCGAGGCAGCAGATCTGCTGGCCGCACTCGATTTTGCCCTTGGCGTACACGTTCTGGCAGGTGCTCTCGGCGGCGCATGCTCCGCCAATCGTGGTGCACGGCCAATTGTGCTTCACCTCGGTGCCGTTCTGCTCGACGGCGGGAGCGTTGTCGCCGGTCGAATCCTCGCTCGACGCGCTACAGCCCGCGACGACCAACATGGCGAACAACATGACGGAAAGCTTCTTCATGGCAGAACTCCTTTTGGAAGAGCTTGCACCATAGAATGGCGACCTTTCGACCGCAAGGTCGGTGTCCGAAGAACATTACCCTGCCATCGAACGCGCAAACGCCGGACGCGCCATACAGCGCCCGACCCATTCCGTTGCGCGCGGCCCCATGGGCAAGCCCGCCATGCGCAGGCCGAAGGCTGCGTTGCCCGCAACCGTCACGTCCGCGAGCGAGAAGGCATCGCCCAAGATGTACGCGCGGCCCTCGAGCCGTGCCTCGAGAAGCGACGCGTTCTGCTCCCACTCTTTGCGCGCTTGCTCGCCAATCCAGGCGACACGTTTCTCCGGCGGAAGCAACCCCGGAAAGTGCGACGCGCCATCGTGAAGCGCGAAATAACGCGCGCCCTGGACGAGTTCCACCAAGCCCCACACGGACCACGAATACGCCTCCGCGCGCGCAGGCGAATCGGCCTTGGGCCAGAGTCCTTTTTCCACGCCGTATCGTTCGCCAAGATGGAAAAGAATGGCTAGATTCTCGAAGATCTTCGCTTCGCCATCGACGAGTGCAGGCACCTTGCCGTTAGGATTGATCTTCAAGTAATCCGGCTTCTTTTGATCGCCGGCACGCAGATCCAGCTTGACCTTTTCGAACGGAATCCCGAGCTCTTCGAGCGCCCAAAATGCGCGCGTCGCCGAACTCATGGGTGCGTAATACAAGGTGATTGCCATATCGCTCTCCTCGCCATCATGGGTACCGAAACGGCGGGAGAAATAGTAGGAAGAAAGCCCAAATGTCGAACGACGACATCCCGACGACCAACATGAATCAGCGCGTCCCGGTCTCCATCCAGGACGAGATGCGCACGAGCTACCTCGACTACGCGATGAGCGTCATCATCGGGCGCGCCATCCCGGACGCGCGCGATGGGCTGAAGCCCGTCCACCGGCGGATTTTGTACTCGATGTACGAGCAGAAAATCCTCCCCGGCAGCGCGCACCGCAAGAGCGCCACCGTGGTTGGAGACGTGCTCGGTAAGTACCACCCGCACGGCGACGCCAGCGTCTACGACGCCATGGTGCGCCTCGCGCAGGATTTTTCCATGCGCTACATGCTGGTGGACGGCCAGGGCAACTTCGGCTCCGTCGACGGCGACCCGCCGGCCGCGTACCGATACACGGAAGCGCGCCTCTCGCGCATCTCGATGGAGCTCCTGGCGGACATCGAGAAGGAGTGTGTCGACCACGCCCCCAACTTCGACGACCGCCTCGAGGAGCCGACGGTGCTCCCCGCGCGCATCCCCAACCTGCTCATCAACGGATCGGGCGGTATCGCGGTCGGTATGGCCACGAACGTCCCGCCGCACAACCTGGGCGAGGTGCTGGACGCGACGGTCCATTTGATCCGCAACCCGCAAGCGCCCATCGAAGAGTTGATGCGCTTCATCCCGGGGCCGGACTTCCCCACCGCAGGCCTCATTTACGGCCGCACCGGCATCGAGCAGGCGCAGCGCACGGGCCGCGGATCCATCGTGATGCGCGCCCGGATGAACGTCGAGAAAGCACCGGGCAAGGGTGAGCGCGAGCTCATCGTGGTCAACGAGATCCCGTACCAGGTGAACAAGGCGCGCGTGCACGCCAAGATCGGCGAGCTGATTCGCGAGAAGAAGATCGAAGGCATCAGCGAGGTGCGCGACGAGTCCGACCGCGATGGCATCCGCCTGGTCATCGAATTGAAGCGGGACGTCGTCCCCCAAGTGATGATCAACCAGCTTTACCGGATGACCGATCTGCAGACGAGCTTCGGCGTCATCAACCTGGCCATCGTCGCCGGCCGCCCCGCGGTGCTCAATTTGAAGGAGACGCTGGCCGTCTTCATCGAACACCGCCGCGACGTCGTCACCCGCCGCACGCGCTTCGAGCTGCGCCAGGCGGAGGCCGCACGCGAAATCGTCGAGGGTCTCGGCATGGCGGTGACCGACGTGGACAAGGTCATCAAGACCATCCGCGCCGCACGCGATTCCGACGAAGCCAAGACGGAACTGCTCAAGCTCCCGCTGGTGGGCCTCGAGGCGTTCGTGCGCCGCGCCGGCCGCCCCGAGGAGGAAATCGAAGCGGCGAAGGCCCGCGGCGAGTACTTCCTCTCCGAGCGCCAGGCTAAGGCGATCCTCGAGATGCGCCTGGCACGCCTCACGGGCCTCGAGCACGAGAAGCTGGCCGCCGAGTACGGGCAGTTGAGCGACACGATCGCGCGCCTGCAGGCGATTTTGGCGGATGAAAAGCTGCTCTTCGACGTCATCGTCATGGAGCTGGAAGAGATCCGCACGAAGTACGCCGACAAGCGCCGCACGGAGATCGTGGCCAGCGATGCGGACATCCAGGACGAGGACCTGATCCAAGAAGAGGACATGGTCGTCACCATTTCCCACGCGGGCTACATCAAGCGGACGAGCACCAGCACGTACCGCGCGCAGCGCCGCGGCGGAAAAGGCAAGATCGGCATGGAGGCGCGGGACGAAGACTGGGTCACCCAGCTCTTCGTGGCCTCGACCCACGCCTACGTCTTCTTCTTCTCCGACAAGGGCAAGGTTTACGTCAAAAAGGTGTACGAGATCCCGCTCGCCGCGCGCAATGCGAAGGGCCGCGCGATCATCAACTTCGTCGGCATGGAGCAGGGCGAGAAGGTCGCCGCCATCGTCGAGGTGCCGAAGATCGAGCCCGGCAAGTTCGTGGTGACGCTCACGCGCCGCGGGCAGATCAAGAAGAGCGAGCTGACGGACTACGAGAACTTCCGCGAGAAGGGCATCATCGGCGTGAAGATCGAGGGCGACGATCAGCTGCTCTCGGCCGCGCTCACCGACGGCGAGCGCGAGTTCATCATCGCGACCAAGCAGGGTATGTCCATCCGCTTCGACGAGAAGCAAGTGCGGCCCACCGGGCGCGCCACCATGGGCGTGAAGGCCATCGAGCTGGTCGACGACGACACCGTGGTGGGCATGGGCGTGACGCAGCCGGATCGCCCGTACGTGCTCGCGGTCTGCGAGAAGGGCTACGGCAAGCGCACCCTGCTCGACGAGTTCCGTTCGCAGAACCGCGGCGGCAAGGGCATCATCCTGATCGACGCCAGCGAGCGCAACGGGCCGGTGGTCGACGTCATTCTGGTCAAGCAAGTCGGCGACGAGGTGATGCTCATCACCGACCGCGGTCAGATGCTGCGCACCAAGGTGGACGAGATCCGCGAGACGGGCCGCAACGCCCAGGGCGTGCGCATCATGAGCGTCGACGGCGAAGAGCGCGTCGTCGGTCTCGAGCGCCTCGAGGAGAGCTCCGCCGACGAGAATGCGGAAGGCGGCAGCATGCTTCCGCCGCCGCCGGACGGTACGGTCGAGGGCGGCGCCGAGCCTCCGAGCGAAAACGGGAGCCCCGACGACGGCGGAGCCCCGCCCGCATCAACCTTGAATTGACGATGGCCGCTGCGAAAAAGAAGGCGGCTTCTCGCTCTCCCGCGGCGAAAAAGACGTCCCGGCTCCCTCCTGGGGGAGCCAAGAAGGCCGCCCCGTCCAAACCGGAAAAGCTCGACGTCTTCCGCCGCCTGGCCGAGTACCACGCCGACGCGCACTGCGAGCTCGATCACAAGAACGCGTTCGAGCTGCTCTGCGCCACGGTGCTCTCCGCGCAGAGCACGGACGTCGCGGTAAACAAGCTGACCCCTGCCCTCTTCGCGCGCTACCCGGATGCCCAATCGATGGCGTCCGCGAAGCCCGAGGACCTCGAGGAGCTCATCAGCCGCATTGGCATGTACCGGCAAAAGACGAAGAGCCTCCTCGCGCTTTCGCAAGGCATCGTCGAAAACCACGGCGGTGAAGTGCCGCGCACCCTGGCGGAGCTCACCAAGCTCCGCGGGGTCGGCCGCAAGACCGCCAACGTCGTCCTGGGCGTCGCCTTCGGCACCCCCGAGGGCGTCGTCGTCGACACCCACGTGCAACGCATCTCCCAGCGCCTCGGCTGGACCAAGAACCAAGAGCCGCCGGAAATCGAGCAAGACCTCTGCGCCCTGCTGCCCCGCAGCGAATGGGATCACGCGAGCCACGTGCTCATCTTCCACGGCCGCCGCGTCTGCGGCGCCATCAAGCCCAATTGCGAAGGCTGCCCCGTCAACGACGTCTGCCCTTGCGCCTTCCGCGCCGAGCAAGTCGGCCGCAAAGCCGCCCGCGCCCGCTGAAATACACTGGATAGCCGGCGCCCTCTATGGAGCGCCGGCATCCGGCTATCCTCGTCGACGGCGAATTACGGCGTGACGATGGTGAGCTTCGGTGACGTGGTGAGCGTGCCGGTCACCGTACAGCCACCTGCGAGGGGCGCGTTGTTGAAGGTGAGCGAGCCCGCGGCATTGTCATACGTGGCAACGACCGCGCTGGGGCCGCACGCGCCCGCGAGGCTGTTGACCGTCACGTTCTGAATGGTGACTTGCGTCAGCGAGTCCGCCTTCACCGCCCACGGGAAACCCTGGGCCGCGAGGCTGTTGCAGACCGATCCGCCGCTGAACGTCGCCGTGGTGACCGCGCCGCCGCCATTGGCGTCCGTGGCGCCGCCGAAGTTGGCGTTGCAATTGAGGGTAATGCCACCTTTGACGAGCGTGCTTGCACCGGTCGCCGAAAAGTTCGTCGATACCGGTGTAAGGCGGAAGGTCGCATCGGTATCGTCCGACGCAAAAGCGCCTAATGCCAACACGGATCCCAAGGCGATGGCTTTGATCGCGTACATTTAGATTACCTCCGTCGGAACGCAACGTCGCACATCTCACGTGCGCGTGTCTCGTCATTAATGTACGAACATTCATTTCATGATTCGATTTTAACGAAATTAAAGTAGCCAGTCAGAGCTCAATGGGTCGCTATCCGAATGGCTATACGTTCGGAAGGATGTCAATCAGAGTCTCTCGACCGGATGGGCTCTACTTTAAAATGCAGAATCAAATGACATTCGACACGGCGCCAGGCATTTTTGCCCGGCATTCGTCATCGATTCGCGACGTCGAGCGACCGCCCGCTCCCCTTTGGGTCAACGAAGTTGGCAATGACGCTTAGCGGTATATGCTTCGTTGGCGCGTTATGCGGCGCGCAAATCTGACAAGAAATTTAGAAATCACCAACAAGTGAGGAAAACGGTCATGGCTTCTATGGCTTGCAAAACAATCAGGTGCGGCGCGGCACTCGGAGTGGGTGCACTCGCCTTTTCGCTGGCATTCGTAGGATGTTCTTCCGATGACACGTCGACCCCGACAGGTGACGGGGGTAACAAAGATACGGGCACCGGCAACGACGCCGGCCCCGGCGTCGACTCCGGCCCGCCGGCCCCGGGAATGGTGACGCAGAAGGGCATCATTTCCGACTATCCCCCGGGCGGCGGAGAGGGCGTCGTGGGGGCCACAATCGATGTCGGAAACGGCCACACCGCCACGACGGTCGACAAAGCAGGGACGACCCCCAAGGGCTCCTATTCGCTCGCCGTGCCGAAAGACACGCCGTACTTCATGCGAATTTCGAAGGCCGGATACACCACCTTGATCGAGCAAGAGTGGCTGGTGACCGGCGACGCCAACCGCGGCAAGAGCGTGTTTCCCGACAAGCAGGCAACCTCGTTGCTCGTTCAGGTCATTCAGGGCAACCCATCCTTCCCGAAGGCGGACCCGCAGAAGGGCGTACTCGCCGTTGGCCTCATCAAAGGAACCTGCGCCACGGAGGGCGGCGCGACGATCCGCGTCGAGCCGGGCACGAGCGCGCTGTTGGCCGACGACGCAGGAACGGATGCAGGGTCGGACGCCGGCACCGACGGTCCGAAGGTCGTCTACCTCACGAGCGCGGCCTTCCCGGATACGTCGGCCCAAAAGACGCAGGATGGCGCAACGACCCCGACGGCCATCATCTACAACGTCCCGCCCGGCAACCGCTTCAAAATCACGGTCGAGCACCCGACCTGCAACGTCGAGCCCTTCCCCTTCAACGACCCGGCCGCCCCGGCCATCAAGTACACCGGCAACATCGTCGTCGAGCCGCTCGGCAACCCGGCGGAAGACGGCGGTACGAACGTGTCGACGTTCGCGCGCATCCTGCTCTCCAAGAAGCCCTGAAACGCAAAACGCCACCGCATGGCGCCACTCGTGTTGCCTGGCGCCATGGGTGGCGGATCTGCCAACGACGTTGGCGTGGGTCCGCTAGGACGACGGTGTCGACATCTTGCCGAGCAGCCACTGGAGGCCGGCAAGGTGTTGCTGGTCGTGGCTGCAGAGGAAGTGGATCAGCCCCTTCAAGGTGAGCGATCCATAGCTGCCAAAGGAACCGGTTCGTGCCAGTTGGGCATCGGTGAGGCCGGCAATCGTCTTCACGGTTTCGAGGCGGGCGGCGCGAAAGGTGGCCAGCGCCTCGCGCGGATTGGCGTCGGCGTATTGACGCTCGGCGGCGAGCTCGTAGCTCTCGATGTCCGCGAGCACCGGGTTGGTCTCCTCGACCATGCGGCGGATCCGCACGTGGTAGCCGTCGATCTCGATGTCGCGCACGTGGCAGACTTGTTCGAGCACGGTGAATTGCTCGCTTGGAATGCCGTCCCATGACGGCGGCACCCAGCGGAGAGACGTCTCTGGGACCTCACCGAAAACTCGCTCGAGCGCGTCGGGAAACGATGAGAGCGCGGAAAGGGTTGCTGAGTTCATGACCCGCCTATGTGGGGCCTTTCCTCATGCGAAGCAACCCCGCGCCTCTGCCGGTCCAACCACGACGCCGCCCTGCGTCGGCGCGTGTCACATGCCGCGCGGCACTTTGTCCAAGTCGAGCTGGTCCAGCGCGGCACGGATCAAGGCGCTGCGGTTTGCCTTGGTCATGCCCCGACCTTTCAGCTCGTCGACCAGCTGATCCAACCGGTCCAGATCCTTCGTGTACATGGAGATGCAGATCACCTTGTAGTGAGTCGGCTTCTCCAGTGAAGCACGCGACGGTGCACGCGCGGGGGCGGCATCGGCGGGTGCATAAAAGCGGCCCGAAAGAACTCCTTGTACTTCGTCCGCGTCGAGCACGCGCGCTGCTCCCAGACCTTCATCCCGCGCCGCCATGGTGTATCTCCTTCGTCCTTCGAAAATATCTCTCGTGTTCCGTCTTGGGACGTCACGCGGTAGCTGCGAGCTCTCCGGTGTCGTCGCTCACGCTGCTCTTGCCCGATGAAGCTGGTGACGAGCGGCGTGCATCCGCGCCGTCGACGATGATGTCGACCACGCGCTTGTAGTCATCGGAAGCATGCGAGTCCGGCGCGTACTCGTAGATGGTACGCCCCTGCGCCGGAGCCTCTTTGATCTTGATGGTCTGCCGAATCGGCGGCAGGCACCGTTCGCCGAAGTGCTCCTTCAGCGTCTCCACGGCATCGCGGCAGATGCGCGCGCGGGCGTCGTAGAACGTCGGCAGCACGCCGAAGATCTGCACCGGGTGGCGCAGGAGCGAGTTGACGTTCTTCACCGTCTTGAGCACCTGCCGCACGCCCACGAGCGAGAGGAAGTCGCACGCGACGGGCACCAAAATGCCATCGGCGAAGACGAGCGCGTTCTGGTTCAAGAGCGACAGCGACGGCGAGCAGTCGAGCACGACGACGTCGTAGCCCGCCTCCGCCGCGATGAGCCGCTCGCGCAGCACGCGGTCGCGGTTCTGTCGGCCCGCCAGGTAAAGCTCGGCGGCGGCCAACGTCTCGTTCGAAACGAGCACGTCGAAGTTCGGCCGGACGTTGACGGCGACATCCTGCGCCTTCAGGCCCATGACCAACACGTGGTAGAGCGACGTGGTCGCCTTCACGCCGAGGGACACGCCGACGTTGCCCTGCGAGTCCGTATCGACGAGCAGCACGCGCAGACCGCGCTCGGCCAGGCCGGCCGCGACGCTCACGCTGGTGGTCGTCTTGCCGGTCCCGCCCTTGTGATTGAAAATCGCCAGACGCCGCGGCCCGTGAAGCTTCTTGCGAGCTTCACCACCGCTCGACACCGAGGCCGCAACCTCGGCCACCACGCGGTCCTTGTCCGCGCGCTCTTTCTCGGCGCGCGCCACCTGTTGCGCCGCCTGCGCTTCCGCCGCGGCCATCGCCCCGAGGCGTGCGCCGTTCGCTTCCGCGAGAAGCTGCGCCCTGCACGGCTCGGAGCACGCGTACGTGCGCTCGCCGCGAATGCGCAACACTTGGGACACCAACTCTACGGAAAAGCGCTTGCTGCATGCCTTGCAAACGGCCCCGCCCGACCCCTCACCGCGGACCCCGCGGTCGTGGCACGATTGGGAACAATAGAAGGCAAAGCCACCTTCGCGCTCCTCCATTTGATAGCGAAACTGCACGTCGAATCGTTTCGTGCAGATGCTGCAGCTCTCGGTCATCGCCGCCATCGCATTCTCCTCACGCGAATGGCTTTAGACATCTCGAGGCACTCGGGCCAAATAAGTTACCAAATAAGTACTCATAGGCCCCTGTCAGTTCTCGTTTTGCTCGCGAAGCGGGCGCGGAAGCCCGTCGCGTGCGTAGGTGATGCGCTCGGGGATCGGACCTTCGATGCCCTTGTCCCGGAAGGCCGCCTCGATGGCAAAGCGCAAATCGGAGGCGATGCGCAGGTCGTCGTGCGGGTTGGAGATCCACACGAGGAGCGAGAACACGAAGGCCGGCTCGTTGCACTGATCGAGCCGAACCTCGCTGCCCATATCGCCCAGCACCTCGGGGTGCGCCGCCGCCACCGCAAGAAGCGTCTCGCGCACCAGTGCGGGATCGGACTTCGCCGAAGCGTCGACCTTCACGTCGATGCGCAGGTGAGGTGTGGGACGCGAGTGGTTGATCACCGGTGAGGTCATCAACTCGCTGTTCGGAACGATGATGGTCTCCTGATCGCGCGTCAGGATCTGCGTGGCGCGCAGGCCGATGTCCTCGATGACGCCGACGGAATTGCCGACTTTGACGAAGTCGCCCTTGGCCACCGGCTGCTCGATGAGCAGGACCAGCCCGGAGACGAAGTTTTGCGCGATGTTCTGGAGGCCGAAACCGATACCGACCGCCAACACCGCCGACGCCGCGAACAGCGCATCGAGCCGGAGCCCCATCGAACTGAGACCGACGAGGATGCCCAGCAGGACCACGCTGTAGCGAAGGATCTTCGACGCCGCGAACTGAGCGCCGGAGGAAAGGCCACGCGAGCCAAGCAAACGAAGCAGCCAACGCGAGGCAAGGCTGGCCAGAATGGCCGAGGTGAAGACGACGGCGACGCCGAGGATGATCGAGCCGGGGGTGATGTCTCCGCCGGAGATCGTCAGGATCGGATAATGTAAGAAGTCCCGAATCTTGGGCAACATCGTGCGTCACGAGGGTGGTACTGCGCGCACGAAGGTGTGGGCAAAAAATTGGCTCCTGCGTCGCTTGCCACGGGCGAAACGCTCCTCGTATAAGCGTCCCCATGACGCGTCTTTTCCCGCTGGGCTGTCTCACGGCCATCGTTCTCGCCGCCTGTGGCGGCGCCACCTCCGAAAGCGCCGCTCCGAAGACTACGACGACGGAATCCGCGTCGCCCTCGACCGGTGGCGAAGCGCGCATCCGCGAAGCCCTTGCGGGGCCGCAGCGCCCTGACAAGGAGAAGGCGCGCGACATCTACCGTCACCCTGCCGAGACGCTCGCCTTCTTCGGCGTCAAGCCCGAGTCCAAGGTCGTCGAGCTCTGGCCCGGCGGCGGTTGGTACACGGCGGTGCTGGCCCCCGTGGTGCGCGGCCACGGCAAGCTCACGGTGACCAGCGCCGATCCGGCCGTGGCCACGGGCTTCCAGAAGGAGAGCGCCGAGAAGTACGCCGCGCGCCTTCGTGAAACGCCGGCCGCCTTCGACCAGGTCGAGGTGCGCTACATCAACGCGCCGAGCGTCCTCACGCTTGGCCCCGAGGGCTCGGCGGACGTGGTGCTCACCTTCCGCAACGTCCACAATTGGATGAAGGGCGGCTTTGCGGACAAGGTCTTCGCGGCCGCGTTCCAGGTCCTCAAGAAGGGTGGCGTGTTGGGCGTCGAAGAACACCGCGCCCCTGCCGGCACCACGACGGAAAAGAGCATCGAGACGGGCTACGTGACCGAGGATACGGTCATCCAGTTCGCCAAGGCGGCCGGGTTCGTTCTCGACGCGAAGTCGGAAGTCAACGCGAATCCGAAGGACACGAAGGACTACCCCAAGGGTGTCTGGACCTTGCCGCCCACGTTGCAGCTCGGCGACGAAGGCCGCGAAAAGTACCTTGCCATCGGCGAAAGCGATCGAATGACCCTCCGCTTCAAAAAACCGTAGCGGTTGACAAAAACGCCCGCATGAGCCGTGTTCGATGTATGTTCGCGCCCGTGCGGCGCCGGGTCGGGAGACGAGGTATCACGCTCATCGAGGTGGTCAATGCCCTCGCGCTGACGTGCATCATCGTCGCCATTGGCATGTACATCGTCGCGCGCATCCTGCGCCACGCGAAGACCGGGGAAGTCGCCGGCTCACTCAACGCCATCGCGTCGAGCGCGGCGACGTATTACGACTCGTCCGACTCGGGGCAGCCTGCGGGCACGCAGCCCGAGTCGGCGAAGGCGATGCGCCACTTCCCGCCGAGCTCGCGCGCCAGCGTACCGCCCAACGTCGCCGACATCCGGGGCCGCCGCTACCAGAGTGCGCTCGCGGATTGGTCCGGCTCGCCGTGGGCCGAGCTCCGCTTTTCCATCCCGCAGCCGCAGTTCTACGCGTACTCGTTCGAGTCGCAGGGTAGCGGCCCCAACGCCCGCGCGACGGCCATCGCGCAAGGCGATCTCGACGCCGATGGCATTCTTTCGCGCTACAGCGTGTCGGTGGCACCGGATGACACGCTGCACGCCAAAGTGTCGCCGACGCTGGAACGGGAGAATCCGGAAGAGTAGAGAAGAGACCGTGATGCGCCGCCAGCTGCACCAGCGTGGAGTCTCCCCCGTCGAGGTCGCGGTGGGCATCGCCATCTTCGGCTCGGTGCTCGCCGTGGCCGTTCCGTCCTTCGTCAAAGAGCTGCACGCCTCGCGCTTCGCCGAACCCATCGATGGGCTCCACGCCATTGCGGCCGGTGCCAGCAACTACGCGCGCGGGCGCTCCGTCAATGACGCGTTTCCTCCGAGCGCACCGCTCACCCCACCGGTGGTCCCGCGCGGAAAGCGCGAGACCGATCCGCCGGGCGTGTGGGACACGCCCACGTGGAAGGCCCTCGAGTTCCACGCGGCCGACGAAGGCGTCGCGCACTACTTTGCCTTCGGCTTCGACGCGGAGCCGGGCCAAAGCGAAAGCCGCTTCGTCGCGCACGCCCATGCCGACTTCGACGGCGACACGGTCACGAGCACGTTCGAGATCCGCGGCGTAACCGAGGGCTCGGGCCACGTGACCGACGTGAAGCTCGAACCGGGCATGTACATCCAGTCGGAGCTCGAGTGACGCCATTCCAGGCCGCGCTCGTCCTCGTGACAGCGGCCATCGGCATCGGCGCCGTGCAGCCGGGACTTGCGCGCGATCTCCGCGCCGTTCGCGAGCGCGACGATCTCTACGTGCTGCCGCCGCCGTCGATCCTGCGCGCCGCGACGCTCGGCCATCGAGCGGCCGCGGCCGACATCTTGTGGTCCAACGTCGTAGTGCAATATGGCGAGCACATTGCCGAGAAGCGCCCCTTCCCCGATCTGCCGAAATACCTCGATGCCATTTTGGCCATCGAACCAGGGTATTTGCCGCTTTATCGATATTGCGATGCGTTCTTCGTCTTTTCGTACCCAAAGGGGAACGAACAGGACGCACGCTTGGCGCGTCATTACCTCGAACGAGGCACCCGCGAGCGACCGCTCGATGCGGAAATGTGGTTTCGCTACGGCCGTTTCCTCGGCGCCATGGGTCCGAGCTTTCTGGCATCGAAGGAAGAGAAAGAGCAATGGCGCATCGATGGAAGGACTGCTATGAAGCGCGCCATCGAACTAGGACTGGATGCGGGCGCCATAGCGCCCCATTATTGATGGACTAGGGTGATAAAATGAGAATTTGTGTCTTTTGCGGATCGAGCGTCGGCAAGAAACCCGATTACCTCGAGGCAGCCCGCAACTTTGGGCAAGTGCTCGCGCGCCGCGGCATCGGCCTGGTGTACGGCGGTGCGAGTGTCGGCATGATGGGTGAGGTCGCCGATGCGGCGCTCGCCGCAGGCGGTGAGGTCATCGGCGTCATTCCGCAGGCCTTGGTGGACAAAGAGATCGCCCACAAGAACCTGACCGACCTGCGCATCGTGACCACCATGCACGAGCGAAAGGCGTTGATGGCCGAGCTCTCCAATGGCTTCGTCGCCCTCCCCGGCGGCACCGGCACCTTGGAGGAGGCCTTCGAGGTCTGGACGTGGGGCGTGCTCGGATTCCACAAGAAAGCCTGCGCCTGGCTCAACGTCGCCGGCTACTACGACTCCCTCCTCGCCTCGATCAGTCACATGGAGGAAGAAGGCTTCCTCAAGCCGGAGCACCGCCAAATGGTGCTCGTCGACTCCGACGCCGACGCGTTGGTCACGAAGGTCGTGAACTACACGCCGGCGCTCACCCGTTCCAAGTGGGACTGATGGGACGGATTCGCTATTCCACGCGCAGGGTGCGCAAGCTCACCATGATGAAGTCCGGTGAGCTGGGAATGCGCGCCCACACGCTGACTTCGTAGAGACCGGGCTTTCCGCCATCGGAAAGGGGCACGTCGATGGAAAAGTGCTTTCCGTCGACGCGCACCGGGATCGGGGTGCGAAAGCCCGGAGGCCAATACATCTGGTACGGATTCGGGATCGGATAGGTGCGCCGCGTGTTGAGGTCCGCCACGGTGATGGGCTTCGGCGCGGGGATGCGCGCCACACCGATGCCACCGAACGTGGCCGGCGCGAGGATATCGCCCTCGACGCGCACCATGGTGCCGACCTTGGCCTTCTTGGGGAGCGGCGCGTAGGTGCCGTAGGGATCGAGGAACTCCTGCGCAAAACAGGGAACGGCGAGTTCGGTCTCCGTACCGCGGGGCTGCGCCACGCCGATGCCCACCTTCTTGTGGTGCGGCTTCAAGATGTTCTTCCGGTGACCATCGTTGGGCGGCACCTCGTTGAAGAACATCGCCTCGCTGCGCTCCAGCGCCTCGGCCTCGATCATCGGCCGGTCGTCCAAGGTGCGCGTGCGCTGATCGGTGAAGCAGAGCGCGTTCTCCTGCACGTAGTCCGTGCCGCCTGCCTCGCTGTAGCGCTGTTCGGGAACCGAGCCATCCGTGCCCCAGTGGCCGAGAAAGCCGTTTCGGGCCATGTCCTCGGCATGGCGCTGCCCGGCAGCCTGTGCGGGCCCCTCGTCGAGCTCGACGGGTGGAAGCTTCTGCGTGGCGCGGTCGCGGTTGATGAGCGCGAGCATGTACTTTCGCGCCTCGGGCACGGTGAGCAACTTCTTGCCGCCCTTCGAAGAGGCAACGGAGCTCTCCGTCAGCGAAGCGCCCGTGGGCTTGGGGGACGCGGCCGCAGGGGTACCCGGAGCGGCACACGCCGACGCGAAAGCAAAGGGGAAAAGAAGCGAGCGGGTGAAACGGGTCAAACGGGATAGTGGTTTGGCCATCGAGGGCATAGCGTGCATCATGACAGAGCGGCAGGACGAGGGCCGTCGACGCGCATGAGAGGGATCACGAAACCATGAGACGCACCGAGGCGTGCGGACATTTGATCCTCGGAGGATTCACGGGCACGACCCTGCCCGACAGCTACGCACGTGCGCTTCGCCACGGCGAACGCGCCGGCGCCGTTCTCTTCCGACGCAATATCTATCCTGAGGGGCGCACGGATGCGGACGCAACCGCCGTCGCGGAGCTCACCGCGGACATCCATGCGGCCGCCCCCGAACCACCCATCGTGGCGGTGGATCAGGAAGGCGGGCGCGTGGCCCGACTTGGACCACCGGTGCTGCGTCTCCCCGCGGCCGCGTGCCTCGGCGCCACCCAGGACGAAGACTTCGTCGAACGCGTGGCTTACGCGCAGGCGCGCGAGCTTGCCGCGTTGGGCTTCACCACCTCCTTCGCGCCCGTGCTCGACGTGCATACGCGCCCGGAGAACCCAGTCATCGGCGACCGCGCCTTTGGAACGACGCCCGAGACGGCAACCGCGATGGCCCTCGCCTTCGCGCGGGGCCTGCGGAGAGCGGGACTTTTTCCCTGCGGAAAGCACTTTCCCGGACACGGTGACACCACGACGGACTCGCACGTCGAGCTGCCCGTCGTGCCGGGGGATCGCGCGCGGATCGAGGCCGTGGAGCTCGCTCCGTTCGCGGCCGCCGTTCGCGCGGGGATCCCGGCGCTCATGACCGCGCACGTCGTCTACCCGGCGCTCGACGAAAAGCCGGCCACGCTTTCGCGTGCAGTCTGCACGGATATCGTGCGCACCCACCTGGGCTTCGGCGGCGTGTTGATCTCGGACGACCTGGAGATGCAGGCCGTTGCCGCACGCGCCCCCATCGAGGAGCTCGCGGTGGAAGCGGTATCGGCCGGGTGCGATCTCCTGCTCATCTGCTCCAACGAAGACGCCCAGGCCCGCGCCTACGATGCGCTCGTGCGTCACGCGGAGGCTCACGCCTCCTTCGGACTCCGATGCGAGGAGGCCGCCGAACGCGTACGCTCGCTGCGTCACGAATTTCCACCCCGTCCAGAGCAAGAAAGGGAAAAACTGGTGAACATCGTCGGCGGAGACGCGTCACGCGCGATGGCGCAGGAACTCGCGGCACGAGGGCTCGCATCATGAGCAGCACGCGCAAGGCGTTCGCCGCCTCCCGCATCGTGACCTGCGACGAAGCTCGCGCAACCTCGGGTGATCCGCTCGGTGCGGTCGCCAACGGCGCCGTGGTGCTCGAGGCGGGGAAGATCGCGTGGGTGGGCCCGCGGCAGGAGCTCGACCCCGCCGTGCCCGTCACGGATTTGGGCAACGCGGTCGTGACCCCCGGGCTCGTCGACGCGCACACGCACTTGGCCTGGGCGGGCTCACGCCACGGGGAATACGCGGTGCGCATGGCCGGAGGTGACTACGAGGCCATCGCCAAGGCGGGCGGCGGCATCGTGTCCACGTTCCGCGCGGTCTCCGAGGCGTCCCACGAGGAGCTGCGCGCGCTCCTCACCGCGCGGCTTCGCCGGGTGGCCCAGCTGGGCGTGACCACGTGCGAGGTGAAAAGCGGCTACGGCCTTTTGCCGGAGCACGAGTTGAAGCAGCTGCGGGTCATCGCGTCCTGCGCGAACGAGGCCGATCTTCCCGGCATCGTGCCCACGTTCCTCGCGCTGCATGCCCTGCCGCCCGAGGCGCGCACCGATCGCGCGGGCTACGTGCGCCGGGTGATCGACGAGCTTCTTCCACGGGTAAAAGAGGAGAACCTCGCCACGTACGTCGATGCGTACCTCGATGCGAACGCGTTTCAGATCGACGAAGGCCGCGCCCTCGGCGAGCGGGCGCGCTCGTTCGGGTTTCAGCTGCGGCTTCACGTCGGGCAGTTTGCCGACATCGGCGGGGCGGAGCTCGCCGCGGAACTGGGCGCGCACTCGGTGGATCATCTGGAGGCCGTCGGCGATGCGGGCATCGCGGCGCTGCACGAGGCAGGCACGCACGCCGTGCTGCTGCCCATCGCGAGCTTCACGTTGAAGCAGGCGCCACCGCCCGTGGCCAAGCTGCGCGCGGCCGGCGTGCCGCTCGTCGTGGCCAGCGATGCCAACCCGGGCACGGCGCCCTCCGAGAGCCTTCCCCTCGCCCTCGCCCTGGCCGTGCGCAACTACGACGTCACGCCGGAAGAAGCGCTGCTCGGGGCCACCCGATTGGCCGCACGCTCGCTCGGATTGAACGATCGCGGTGCACTTCGCGCAGGCGCCGCCGCGGACCTCGTGGTGTGGGATCTTCCGCACGAGCACGCCATCGTCCAGCCTTGGGGGACGCCGCGCACGCGCCTCGTTTTGCGCAACGGCGCCGCGATTTCCGGTACCTTGTGAGCGTGGATCCCCAGACACACAAGCGTTACCTCGACTACCGCGGGCGGTACGAGTACTTCGGCCGCCAGAAGGCCATCCTCACGGCCGTGCAGTTCGCCGCCTTCGACGCGGAGCTGCGCACCCTTCAAGCCAAGGGTGACACCCTTGAGGACGAAGACGAAGCCCGACTCGTCGAGCTTCGCGCAATTCTCTTGATGGACTAGGGCTAGCCGACGCGGCGCAACGCCGCGCGGTTCTCCCGCACGATCTCGGGCGCGCTCTCGCGGGCCGCCGTTTCCGACGAACGGCGCTGCACGTGGGGAATGGCCGCGTGCAGGCGCGCCGTATCCAGGATGGACTCGCACAGCGAGCCGTAGTCGATACCGGCCGCCGAGGCGATCTGCGGCAGGAGCGACGTGGGCGTCATCCCCGGCAGCGTGTTCACCTCGAGCACGTACTCGTTCTCGCCCTCGGTCACCAGCAGGTCCACGCGGACCGCGCCCGAGCAACCCAGCGCACGCACTGCACGCTCCGCGAGGTTCACCACACCGCGGATGCGCGTGCTGGAAAGGCGCGGCGGCGAAATGTACTCCGTGGCGCCCGCCGTGTACTTCGCGTGGTAGTCGTAGACGCCGCTCTTGGGCACGATCTCGATGGCCCCGAGCACCCGCCCGTCGAGCACCCCGACGTGAACCTCCATCGCGCGCACGAAGCGCTCGACCAGCACCGTCTGGTCGAACTCGAGCGCCGCGCGGATGGCCTTGTCCAGCTCCTCCAGCGAATTCGCCCGGCTCACGCCCAACGACGAGCCCTCGCCGCGCGGCTTGACCACCACGGGGAACCCGAAGCTCGCATGCAGCTCCTGCAAGTCGGCCAAGGTCGCGCCCAGATCCTGCGCGGTCGCCACGTAGTACGGCGGCGTCGGCACGTTGTGGAGACGGAACAACTCCTTGGCCTTCAGTTTGTCCATGGCCAGCGCGGAGGCGATGACGCTCGAACCGGTGTACGGGATGCCCATCCACTCGAGGAGGCCTTGCACGCAGCCATCCTCACCACCGCGTCCGTGGAGCGCGATGAAGGCGACATCGATGCGGGCCTGACGAACGAGCTCATCGACCGACGGCGACTCCGGGCCGATCACGATGCGAACGACGTCGTGACCGCGCTCCTCGAGCGCCGTGGCCACGCCTTCCCCGGTTCGAAGTGACACCTCACGCTCGCCGCTCAAGCCCCCCATCAGAATTCCGACTCGTTTTGTCATTGATCTCTCCGTCGTTGGGGGGCTGAGCAACTCTCGCGCCGCGTGTCGTACATGAGCGCCTGGCATGGATCTGCCGCGTGTTTGCCCGCTCGGAGGTGCCGGCCACGTGGGGATCACGTGTCATGGCAACCACGGGCTGGCGCGCCCAGGACACCGCCACGTATCAAGTGGAGAGGCCTTTGGTCAACAAAGTCGCAGACAACCGAGCTCCTCGGGTGGCGGTTAGTGGCAGCTGGGCTGGTTCCCGAAGGCGCGCACCCATTGATCGCGGTCGTGGGCGGGCAGGATGACCACCTCCGGCGCCTGCGCGTGCAGCTGGGCGAGCCGGGACACGATGGCGTTGGCCCCCTCCTCGTCGTGGTCCGTGCCCGACATGACGAGGCTCTTGGGACGGCGCGCGTCGATGGCCTCCGCGACGTTCACGGTGTCGCCCACATGGAAGAAGCGCTTCTCGACCGAGGCGTTGACGAACGTCCCGATGCTGCCTGGGGTATGTCCGGGTAATTTTACGATCACGATGGATCCGTCGCCGAAGACATCGGCGCTCTCGTCGAACGTCTCGTAGGGCTTCTTCTCGAAATGGATCGCCGTCGTACGCCCCTGCACCGCCCGAGCATGCGCCGGGATCACCTTGCGTGTCTTCTGGGTCCCGTACTCGGCGAAGAAGTCGATCTCCTCCTGCGGGAGCAACACGGGCACGCCCGGAAGATCGACCAGACCGCCAGCGTGATCGATGTGCGCGTGCGATGGGATTGCCCACGTCAGCTTCGCAGGATCCGCCCCGGCCGCGCGAACGGCGTCGGGCGCCGAATGGAGAACTTCGGATTTGATCTGGCCGAGCCAAAATCGCAATAGCGCAGGATAATCGGCAATCTCTTCGTCGTAATGGCTACTGAATCCCATATCGACGAGAACGTCCCCGCGCGGATGCCGCACCAAGAGGCCGGATACGGTGACGTGCCACTCCGGCTTGGTGGAAAACCCGGCCATGGCCACCCGCCCCGGAGCTTCGCGGCGCGCGAACTCGAGCCAGCAAACGTCCACCTTGGGTAGGCCCTCGAGGGACGGCGCCACGCGCGCATGCGACGGGGCCTCCGGAAGCTTTCGACTGCGCACGCCCAAGGCGGCCACACCGAAGGCGAGCAGCGCTCCTGCAACCATGAGCGCGCGCTTCATTGGATGCCCTCGTTTCGAAGGATGCGCGCGAGCTCGCGCTTGGCGGTTTCCACCGGCTCGGTGCTCTTTCGCCCTTTGGCCAGGACGATGGCGCCTTCGATGACGGCGAGAATGAACTCCGCGAGCTCCCCTGCCCTGCGCGCCTTGACCCCGGCTTCCACGAGGCGCCCTTTGACGATCTCGTGCCAATGGGTGAAGACAACGGCCACACCGTCGCGGACTTGGGGTGCATCCGGCGCTTCCGCCGCCACCGTCCCCACGGGGCAGCCCGCGCGAAAATCGGAGCCCTCGAGCGACGCTGCAAGGTAGGCCATGATCGCCTCCAGCCCGCGCTGCGTGCTCTTGTTTCCCTCGAGCGCGGCCTTCATGCCCGCGCACGTTTGCTCGCCGGAATGCGCGATGGCTGCGGCAAAGAGCTCCTCTTTTCCACCGGGGAAATGGAAATAGAGCGAACCTTTGGGCGCGCCACTTTCGGCCACGACGTCGGCCATACCCGTGGCGGCGAAACCGCGCTCGCGCAAGAGGCGCGCAGTGGTTTCCAAGAAACGACGACGGCTATCGGACTGGGTCATGCCCGTCACTATAGCGATCGGTCTACCTAGCGCAAGGAGCAACTATAGCAATCGGTCTACATATCCGCTTCAGCCGCCCGGCGATAGGCGCCCGGGGTGATTCCGAAGTAGCGCACGAACCAGCGCGTCAGGTGGCTCTGATCCGCAAAGCCGACGGCGCTGGCCGCCTGGGCGAGCGGGGCGCCGCTTCGAAGAAGGCGGCGTGCCTCGCGCAGGCGGCATTGGCGCTGGTAGTCGCTGGGCGAGAGTCCGTAGCGCGCGACGAAGGCGCGGTACATGGCGTAGCGGCTGCAGCCCGCGGCCCGTGCGAGCTCCTCGGCGTCGGCGTCGGTGGCGTACCGCTGCGCGAGCCAATCGCGCGCCCGCTCGGCGATGTGCGCGGAGGAGGACGCGCGCGGTGTGCGGAGTTCCTCGGTGATTCCCGCACGCCGGGCCATCGCCACCACCGCTTCCGCAAGGCGCTCGTCGCGCTCGAGCCGGCCGCTGCGCGCCTCCATGCTGGCGAAGAGGCGCAGGAGCGCCTGCGCGGCATGTTCGTCGTGGATGACCGGCTCGCGAAAGAGCGGGAGGGCCACACGCCCGCCACCGCGCAACGCATCGCCGAGCACGTCGGCCAACAGCTCCGGGCCAACGTGGGCGATGCGGTACTCGAAGCCGAGCTCGGCGCCGGAGTGTCCGTCGTGCGGATCGTCCGGGTTGAAGGCCATGACCATCCCGGTCGCGCTCGCGCGGTTGGCCCCGCGGCAGCGAAATGCCTGTACGCCAACCTCGGTCACGCCGAACGAGTACGCGTCGTGGCTGTGGGGGTGGTACCGGTGCTCGCGAAAATAAGCGTGCATCAGCTCCAGGGGCCGATCGTCCGCCCGGAAGTAGCGAGCCCAATCACGAGGGGGTGCCGCACCAGCGTTCAAGACTCGGAGCTTACCGCGCCCCAACGATGGGGGCATGCGCTACGACACCAAGATTTCCATCGCCGTGCGGGAGGACATTGCCACGTGGCAAAAGCTGAATGTGACCGCGTTCCTCGCGAGCGGCGTCGCCATCGGCATTCCTGAAGTGGCCGGCGAGCCCTACGAAGACGCGGCCAACCATCGGTACCTGTCGCTGTTCCGCCAGCCCGTGCTCATCCACGCAGGCTCGGGTGAGGCGCTCGCCGCCGCCCACGCCAAGGCGCTCGAGCGCGGCCTCGCCACGGCGATCTACACCGACGAGTTGTTCACCACGAACAACGACATCGACAACCGCGCCGCGGTCCGCGCCGCCGATGCGAGCAAACTCCGATTCGCCGGCATCGCCGTGTACGGCCCACGCAACGCGGTCGACAAGGTATTCAAAGGCTTGCGCCTGCACGAATAATGAAGCGTCACCCGCCAAGAGGCACGATGGGGTCGCCCGTGAAGAAGAGGCCGAATAGCTCGTCGTAAAGTCGGTCGAACGCGCGTGCATCGAGGACGAGGCGGTGCCGCTTCTCGAGAGTGACGTCCGTGGGCAGGGAGAAGAGGCTCTTGTTGCGCACGGAGTCGAGCGGCGCGGTGGGCGGCGCCAAGGTCAGCGTGAACCGCGGCTGGCGGTTGACCGAGACGGTGAAGACGAAGGTCTCGTCCTCGTGGGGCTTCTTCTTTGCGAGCATCACCTCGATGGAAATGACCGAGGCCCACGCGGACGCTTCGCCTCCATGGGGTAGGAACACGACCTCGAGGACGTCGCTGGGCACGTATTGCGACAGCGCGATGCCGAACGCGCGCGCGACGCGCTCGGTGTGCCGTTCCAGCTCCCACCCGTCGTGCCCGTCCCAGCCTTCGATGGGCTGCCCGCCGCGGTAAAGATGTTCCGCCTCGATGTAGATGCGAGGGTTCTTCGTATTCTTCGCGTTCGCGAGAAATGCATCGAGCAGGCTGCGCCCCGCGGGGGTGACATGTTCCGCGAGGCGGTGCTTCAGTTTTTCCGAAGAGCGCTCTCGCGCCTCCTCGGCGGGATCGCGGCCGAACGACCGCCATGCCTCTTCCAGCTGGGGAACCTCGGGGATGGCCGTATCCGCCGGCAGCGGCGTCGCCACCGCGCGCGCCGCAACGGGATCCACGATGGCTGGCCGCGGCGCGCTCATCGCACGCCCGGCCAGAACGAGCCCCGCGCCCACCGCCACCGTCGCCAGCACACGCCGCCATTCGACGACGGCGACGCGCGGCGCGGCACCGAGCTTCTCCCACGCCGGGTCCGAGCGGAGCGCAAAGAAGGGATCCAGCGCTACGGCCTGCGCCAAGTCGGGCATGATGCTGAGCGACTTCAAGACGCCCTGCGCATGCACGATGTTCTCGTATGCGCGCTGCGCCGCCGTTTCGTTGGCCACGCGGAAGGAAAAGGACTCGCCCCCTTCGAACACGAGCACCACGCGCCGGCTATCGCGCCGCGGCTCCCGCTCGATGTTCACCTTGCGAAGCCCGCCCATCGGCACGAGCCGCACGCGCTCTCCCCTCACCTCGACGAGGTCGAGCGGCAGGAGAAACACCCACGCCCTCTTGCGGAACAGCCGCGAAAAAAGCGCCTGCTTCGCCACGAGCAACGGCGACGGCTCCCCCCTGCGCTCCAGCGCGGCCACGAACCGCCCGCGCACGTGCAGCGGCAGCTCCGCCATCGCGAAGCTCTTCACGGGCCCAGAATAAGGCCCTTCGGGGGCCCCAAACTCCTCGCGCTCCGACGGGTCCCTGTACATCTGCCCATAACGTAGCAGCTCGCCCAGGACCCGCCGGCATCAAGACCAGCTCGAGGTTCAAGGCGATGGCGAGCCGCCTGCTTGCAATCCGAGTACCGCTTGGGCGATGCCGGATTTTCCTGCGGTCCCCGTTTCTCCCTTCAGACCTGCGACATGGTTGGCGTCCGCGGGAGCACCGGCGCCACCGGCACCACCTTGTCGACCCCTACCTGGTTTACCTTTCGTGATGTTCTCGATGGTGGGCACGTTCTCAACGATCTGGCCGTCGATCTTCGGAGGTTTCCCTGTCCAAAGGATGCCGACGGACAAACCACCGGTCCCTCCTCCTCCTCCGCCTCCGCTGCCTCCCTGTCCACCGTGGCCGCCTCGATAGCCGTCTTCGGTTTCGCTCGGAGCGCTTCCGCCTCGCTGTCCGATCTGGCCAACACCCCCGTTGCCGCCATCGGCCCCGTCTCCCGCCGCAAATCGGCTCGCTTCAATGGTTGCTTGTGCGTTCACGAGCGCCAAAGCAATGCTCGATCCTCCGCCCGCGCCTCCTTGACCCGCCAAGCCACCGCAACCACCGGCGCCTCCGCTGCCTCCCCCGACTTGGCCGTGCATCTGCCCTCCTGCACCGCCTTGTGCAAGTCCGCCCACCCCACCATCTTTGCCCGACTCGGACTGCCAACCCGTGTCACCAAGCTTTCCCCACAAGACAGCGCCAGCGCCTGCCGCCCCACCCGGTCCAAAGGAACCGTTGTTCCCAACGTTGCCTGCAGGACGTCCATCGAAACCCGAGTTGGTAGGAATCGGTGGATTCACCGACGGGGTGCCCGGTACTGCGGGGATGACGATGGGCGGGTTGGGCTGCATGAAGCCACTTCCCGAACCGCTAATGCTTGCGCAGTTGGGATTGGCGAGCCCCACGCCCCCGAGATAGCCGGCATGTGGCCGCCCATCTGGCGCCAACTCCGGTGCGAAACGAGGCGGAGGACTGTCACCATTCTTTCCCGCCATCCCCGCCCCGGTCTGAAATGACGTACGTCGCAGGACAATTGTACCACCGGAAACGAGACCTCCGACACTCGACATTCCGTTTGCAACGGCGTTACCGGTCGTAAAGTCGATGTCCTCGACTCGAACCGTGCCGGCATTCCTGGCGGTAAGGGCAGTCTTTTCCCCAGAACCGATCGAGGGACGGTTTCCCGTATAGCGCCAATCGGAGCACGACAAGCCACCGAAGATGCTCACCTCGGTCGCTAACTCCAGTGTTTCAGCATAGCTACCCTCGCATACGTAGATCCATGTGCGCCCTCCTCCAATATTGAGGAGTGCCTTGGCGATGGTCTTGAACGGCTTTTCTCGCGAGCCTGCGTCGCCATCGTTCCCGCGCGGAGAGACGAAGAATCCGAAGTCATCGCTCACGCACGCGGGTGCCGCCCGAGGTCCATCCGCAATCGGGCAGCCACTGATGACTTGCGGCGGCGGCTTGTTCTCATCATTTGAAGAAGAGTCGCTACCGCACTGCACCGACGCAAGCGCGAGAGCAGCGCGCGCAAACACACCAAGGGGCAATCTTCTTCCGCCATGATAGGCCATCAGGTTCCTCCGATACGAGTCCACCTAAGACCTTCGGCCCCGACTAAGGGAAGTTGCTGAAAATATCTCGAAGAGTTTCTATGGAGAACGATGCCAGTTCCACACCGATGACACCATGCCCTTGGCCGCACCATCGCGACCGAAAAAACTCTTCACATGCCCAAATAGGCCCGTTCGGGGGTCCCAACGGCTCGCGCTGGAACCCCCGACATTCGGTTTATTCGTACGTCACCTGGGACGGAAGCGGCTGGCCATTTTTGCCGGTCGCCGAACTCACCGTCGTGAGACGTACGGTGTAATCGGACACCTTGATCGTATTGAGACTGCCCGCGGCGGTGGCAAAGAAGCCAGCCCCCTTGGGGAGCTGCCCCAGTGCCGCAGCAGGCACCGTAATCTTCTTGTCCGCAATCGGGGCGGCGCAGCTAACGCTCACGCTGCCGGCGTTGCCCGTCGTGGTCAAGGCCACCGCAATGTCGCCCGCGGCGCTTCCAGCAAACGTCCAGGTGAGCTCCAGCGGTTTCGTGCGGTCGATGGTCTGGCTCGCGCCGGAAACGGTGATGGGTGGCGCAGCTTTCAACGTCTTCTCGAAAGAGCCCACGCCGCTAGCGTCGCCCGAGGCCTTGATCGTGATGTCCTCGCCGCCCTTCCAAAGGGACTTCGATCCGTTCTCGCCCTCGTACTTGTTGTCGGAATCCGCTTCTAGCTTGAAAGCCGGCGAAATATCGGCACCGCTTATTTCGATGGTTCCGGCGCTCACTTGTTTTGGAGTCCCTGCATCGCTGACCACCGGCGTCGGGCACTTGATGACCGTGCACGCGCCTTCGGTCGACGTTTCGCATTTGCCGCTCTCACCCGAGATGAGGGCCGATGCGTCGGTGAACCCTGCGGAAACCGAATAGAATGGCGTCCCCTGGAACGACGAGTTGATCACGCTGACGGAACCGGTTTTCCCGTTCGGCGTTTCCTCGCCGCCGCCGCCGTCGTTGGTGCCGCCACCATCCTGGCCCGGTCCGCCGTCTTTGTCGCCAGGGTTGCCGTTGTTGTCGCTGCTGCTGCACGCTCCAACGCTGCCCGCGATGCTCGCGAAGAAGACGACACTCAACCAGGTATATTTGTTACGCAATTTCATTCTAAATCCTCATTAATGATGGCTCTGCGCAAGCCGCCAAGGGGAGTGAATCGCAGTAAGACGTAGGACCATCGATCGATATTCGATGGTTGAACCGATATGCCGTTTCATCGCATTCAATGCAAGTCGAATATTCTTGGCGCGATCCGTGCGGCGCGATTCGTACATCGGCTAGAATGGGTGCCATGAGCAAGCCCCTCGATGTCGACTTCGTACGGAAGCAGTTCCCCGCGTTCGACGAATCTTCGCTGAAAGGCCAAGCATTTTTCGAGAATGCGGGCGGGTCGTATGCGTGTGCGCAGGTGATACGGCGTCTCGATACGTATTATCGGCGGCTCAAGGTGCAACCGTATTACCCGTTTCGGGCGTCCACCGAGGCCGGCGCGTGGATGGATACCGCCTATGCACGATTGGCAGAATACTTGGGCGTGGAGACGGACGAGGTCTACCTAGGGCCGTCGACGTCTCAGAATACGTACGTACTCGCACAGGCCTTTCGCGAAATCTTGAAGCCGGGGGACGAGATCGTGGTGACCAACCAGGATCACGAGGCCAACGGCGGCGTGTGGCGACGGCTTGCCGCGAGTGGGATCACCGTCAAAGAGTGGCGCGTGGATGCCGAGAGCGGTGCGCTCGATCCGTCGCAGCTCGATGGGCTGCTCACCGAGAAAACGCGGCTCGTCGCCTTTCCGCATTGCTCCAACGTCGTTGCGTACGTGAACCCCGTGGCGGAGATCACGGCGAAGGCGCATGCGGTGGGCGCCGTGACGGTCGTCGATGGTGTGTCGTGGGCGCCCCACGGATTGCCCGACGTGAAGGAGCTCGGTGCGGATGTGTACGTGTTCTCGCTGTACAAGGTATATGGCCCACACCAGGGGGCCATGGTGGTGCGGCACGCGCTGGCGGAGCGGCTGGGCAACGAGGGGCACTATTTCAATGCGCCGTACCCGCGAAAGCGGCTCCTGCCGGCCGGACCCGATCACGCGCAGGTCGCCGCCGTGCGGGGCGTGGCGGAGTATTTCGATGCGCTCGATGCGCACCACGGCGGTGGCCCGGGGGCGGCGCGTCCGCAACGTGTGCGAGAGCTCCTGCGGAACGCCGAACTCGCGCTGTTGCCCAAGGTGCTCGATCACCTGGCATCGCGACGCGATGTGCGCCTCCTTGGCAGCGCCGATGCGCACCAGCGCGCGAGCACGGTCGCCTTCGTGCCCCGTCAACGCGATCCGCAGGACGTGGTGGTCAAACTCGCCGAGCGCGGCATCATGGCGGGCTTCGGCCATTTCTACGCGCTGCGCTTGCTCGAAGCGCTGGGTGCACCCGGCGGGGCGGTGAGGCTCTCGTTCGTCCACTACACCTCGGCCGACGAGATCTCCCAGCTTCTCGATGCGATCGATGCCGCGCTGGCGTAATCGCAAATAAGCAAAAGGCCGGTGGGAAAACCCACCGGCCCGCAACACGCAAGAACCCGCGCGCCTCGAACTGATGCCGGCGCGCAGCGCGATCAGAACTCGCCCTTGGCGTCGTTCGCCGCGCCCTTGACGGCCTTGCCGAGCTTCTTGTACGCGCCGGCAACGATCAGGAGAATCGCCACGAGGAGGAGACCGTATTCGATCGCGGTTGCACCCTTCTCGTCCTTGACCAGCTTCATGATGTCTTTGTTCATAGGAATTCTCCTGATTTGATTTTCGTGATTGGGGGGTTTTGGGAAGCTGCGTGTCCGCCGCTTCGTGAAGGCACTAGTACACGCTGCGTGCCAACGCCCCGCGTCCCGCCCGGGAGCTGCGAGCAACGCCCCCATCTCTTTGAAAATACTCATAAAATGTCGACAAGAACGACATTTCACCGTCGGCAGAAAATCGGGACGAAATGGGGACTTCATCGAGTCCACAGACCGGTAAAAGATGATCCATGCGCGCTCGCGACTCGCGAATTTGGCTCGATTTCGCGAGCGACCTACTTCGTTTGGATCATCGATTACCCGCCAATGAACGGGGCCTCGTCCACTCTTTTGCCGCACATTTCGGCACCATTCTTCCCATCGGAAGTAGGCAATTCACCAGCCATTTCAGCAACTTACATAAATCAGCCTTACGCGCGCCGGGGCACTGCGGGCTTGGCACGGAGCGTGTACTAATGCCCTCACGAAGCGGCGGTCACGCTGCTTCCCCAAATCCCCCCAAGTAACGAACGCAATCAGGAGAATTCCTATGAACAAAGACATCATGAAGCTGGTCAAGGACGAGAAGGGTGCAACCGCGATCGAGTACGGCTTGCTCCTCGTTGCCATCCTCCTGATTGTCGCCGGCGCTTACAAGAAGCTCGGCAAGGCCGTCAAGGGCGCGGCGAACGACGCCAAGGGCGAGTTCTGAGAAGTACCGCTCTCGTTCCTCGAGGGCCATGAAGCGGGTCGGAGATTCCTCCGGCCCGCTTTTCATTTAAGCGCCGCAGATCACGTAATCGCGGCGAGAACGCGCTGAACGAGCTCCTCGCGGCTCGAGGCACGGAGCACGCGCCCGTTCACCTCGACGCTCTCTCCGTCCGCGCCGACGCCGGCCACGATGGCGAATAGCCCGCCGCGCGCGCACGCTTCGGCAGCGTCGCTCGCATCGCGCGCCTCGTCCACCACGGTGGCGATGCGACGGCCGTCGAACAGCGCCCGCTCCAGCGCGTAGCCGAGCTCGAACGCCGCCGCGAGCGATCCCGCCACCGCGCGCAGCACCGCGCCCGATTGGCCCAGACGCGCGCGACGCTCTTCGTCACCCACCAGGCTGCGCGAGGTGCCACGCTCCGCGGCGCCTTCCAGCGCCTTCGTGATCATCCCCGCGGCCACCGTGTCGTTGGTGACGGAGTCGATCAGGATGAACGCACCCGTGGCCCGCTGCGTCGCGTACGCATCGAAGAAGATTGGCGCGCGACAGCGCACGTGCACCCGCGCAATGTCGTTGAGCACCAAGGTGGACTTGGCCACCGGCTCCAACGTCTCGGCATCCGTCCCGTACACCACGGTCGACACCTCGGCGCGCACCGTGCGCGTCGTATGCTTGAGCAAGTACGACTTCGCCCGGTCCAGCGGGCGCTCGCTCATCCAGACCAGATCGGCCTCCACCTCCGTGGCCACCGTGAGCGGCGTCTCGGCGTGCACCAGCACGTCGCCCCGGCTGATGTCGATCTCGTCGGCCAGCCGCAGCGCGACGCTCATGGGCGCGAAGGCGATATCCACCGACTTACCCGCCACGTCGACGCTGGTCACCCGCGAGCTCTTGCCCGAGGGCAGCACGAGCACCTCGTCACCGGCCTTCACCGTGCCGGACACGATCTGCCCCGCGAAGCCTCGGTAGCCGATGCCCGGACGCAGCACGAGCTGCACGGGCAAGCGAAACGCCCCTGCCCGCGCCCGATCCTCGACCGGCAAGGTCTCCAGGTGCTCGAGCAACGTCGTCCCCGGCCACCACGGCGTGCGCTCGCTCTTGGTGACGACGTTGTCGCCCGCAAGCGCGCTGACGGGGATCGCGTGGAGGCTGCGCAGTCCGAGCTTTTCACCGATCGCGCGAAGGTCGCTCACGATGGAGTCGAACACGGAGCGATCGAAGCCCACGAGGTCCATCTTGTTCACGCACGCGACCACGTGCGAAATGCCCAAGAGCGCCGCAATCTGCGCGTGGCGGCGGGTCTGCGGCAGCACGCCGAGGCGCGCATCGACGAGGATCAACGCGGCATCTGCCGTCGAGGCCCCGGTGGCCATGTTGCGTGTATACTGCACATGGCCGGGTGTGTCCGCGATGATGAACTTGCGGCTCGCCGTGGTGAAATAGCGATACGCCACATCGATGGTGATGCCCTGCTCGCGTTCGGCCTGCAGGCCGTCGGTGAAGAGCGAAAAGTCGATTTCCGACGTCGAGCCCTCGCCGCGCGTGGAGCCACGCACCGAGGCCCGCCGCACCGCGTGGAGCTGATCCTCGTAGAGCCCGTGCGCATCGTGCAAAAGGCGCCCGATGAGGGTCGATTTGCCGTCGTCCACCGAGCCGATGGTCACGAAGCGGAGCAAATCTTTTTGCTCCTGCGCCCGCAGCCAACCCGCGAGCCCGTTCGTCATTTCCGTCGCCGCCATATCAGAAATACCCTTCGCGCTTTTTGGCTTCCATCGACGCCGCCTCGTCGTGGTCGATGAGGCGCCCCTGGCGCTCGGACGTCGTGGCCTCCACCATCTCGCGCAAAATGTCCGGCAACGTCACCGCGTTGCTACGCACCGCGCCCGTCAGCGGGTAACAGCCCAGGGTACGGAAGCGAACGACTTCCGTGCGGGGCTCCTCGCCCGGCAGCAGCGGGAAGCGCTCGTCGTCGACCATGAGCAACGTGCCCTCGCGTTCCACCACGCGCCGTGGGGCTGCGAAATACAGCGGCACGATGGGGATATCCTCTTGCCAGATGTATTGCCACACATCGAGCTCGGTCCAATTGGACATGGGGAAGGCGCGGATGCTTTCGCCTTTGCGAATCTTGCCGTTGTAAAGGTTCCACAGCTCGGGGCGCTGGTTCTTCGGGTCCCACTGGCCGTACGCATCGCGGAACGAGAGAACGCGCTCCTTGGCCCGCGAGCGCTCTTCGTCCCGGCGGGCGCCGCCGAAGGCCGCGTCGTATCCGCCTTCGCGCAACGCGTCGAGCAAGGCGTGGGTCTTCATCACCTGCGTGTATTTGTTGCTGCCCCACGCAAAGGGACTGGCCCCTTCGGCGAGGGCACGGCGGTTCGTGTGAATCCGCAAGTCGAGCCCGTTTTCCCGCGCGAAGCGGTCGCGAAACTCGATCATCGCGCGGAATTTCCACGTGGTGTCGATGTGCAGCAGCGGAAACGGGAGCGGTGCGGGCGCAAACGCTTTTTGCGCGAGACGGACCAGAACCGACGAGTCCTTGCCAATGGAATAGAGCATCACCGGTCGATCGAATTCGGCGACGACCTCCCGAAGGATGTGAATGCTCTCAGCCTCGAGTTGCTCCAGATGCGAAAGACGGCCAGGGTTCATGTCCAAAATACCGAACCTGCCGTCTAGCATACCGAAGCCCCAGCCGGTAGCCCATCGCGTTAGGAACCCCGATCCTTGGCGCTCTTGGCGGTTCCAAATCTCCTGGCGGGCGACTAGTTCAGCTCGACCAGGATGACCGTGATGTTGTCTTTGCCACCACGCTGGTTGGCCAGGTCCACGAACTGACGGACGGCGCTTTCGCCGCCGATGCCCACCGTGGGAACGATGTCGCCTGAACGCAGGTACCCATGAAGCCCGTCGCTGCACAGGAGAAAGCGCGAGTGCCTCTCGACCGGGAAGACGACCGTGTCGACCTCGACGTGGTCACGGTTGCCCACCGCCCGCGTGATGACGTTGCGGTAGGGCGAGACCATGGCCTCCTCTTCGCTGATGAGGCCCTGTTTGAGCTGCCACGCGATGAGGGAGTGGTCCTCGGTGAGCTGCTCGAATTTCTCCCCGTTGACGTGGTAGATGCGACTATCCCCCACGTGGCCAATGATCCCGTACTCGCCGGAAAGCAGCAGGGCGCTGATGGTCGTGCCCATGCCCGCCTTTTGCCGATCGAGCTCGGCCATCGAGTAAATGATGGACGTCGCCGCCTGGATGGCGCTTTCCATGAGCTGACAGGCCGCCCGCATGCGAGCCTCGGTCAGGGGGCTCTTGAGCTCTCCGAACTCGTGGACCGCCTGCTTTATCATGCTGTAAATGGTGGCGGTCGCTTCCCGGCTCGCAATTTCCCCCGCGGCGTGTCCGCCCATGCCATCGGCCACGATGTACAAGCCCAATTCGTCGTCGACGAACAGCGCGTCCTCGTTCGTCTTCCGCTTGCGGCCCACGTCGGACATGCCCCAGCTGGATCGCTCCCCCGGGGATTTGCGTGAAACCTTCATGGATGCCCAGTTTTGCACTGTAACTCTTTAGGCTTGTGCTTGCACAGGAGGGAGCCAACATTTAATGGCTGGAAACACACCGTTGCGTGGCAGGCAGGCGCCCCCCGCTAGCTTGGGTAGCGTACGTAGGCCTAGTTTGCCTGGGCGGGCGGGTCGGCCCTCAGGGGTAGACGGGCGCATAGGCTGGGCGGGCCTTTGGGCGGCCGGTACCCGGGCAGGTGCATTGGCCATTCGCGCGGAGGCCATCCTGGCGCTGATGGTCGTGGCCGTGGTGGCCATGATGATTGTCCCGCTTCCAACGTGGCTTCTCGACATCCTGCTATCCGCAAACCTTTCGCTCTCGGTGGCGATTCTTCTCGTCGTTCTATACGTGCCTGATGCGCTGGGCATTGCGACGTTCCCGACGATTCTTCTGCTCACGACTCTTTTTCGTCTCGCGCTCAACGTCTCTTCGGCCCGCCTGATCCTGCTTCAGGCCAATGCCGGAGAGGTGATCCATGCCTTTGGCTACTTCGTGGTCCGCGGCAATTACGTGGTCGGCGCGGTCGTATTTCTCATTCTGACCATCATTCAATTCGTCGTCATCGCCAAAGGTGCAGAACGCGTCGCGGAAGTTGGCGCACGGTTCGTTCTGGATGCGATGCCGGGCAAGCAGATGGCCATCGATGCAGAGCTGCGAAGCTCGGCCATCGACGGGAACGAGGCCCGCCGCAGGCGCCGTGAATTGGCGCGCGAGAGCCAATTTTACGGGGCAATGGACGGCGCGATGAAGTTCGTCAAAGGCGACGTCATCGCTTCGCTGGTCATCACGGCCGTGAACATTCTGGGCGGCCTCGCGATTGGCGTCGTGCAGCATGGAATGCCGGTCACACTCGCCTTGAAGAGGTACGGACTGCTCACCATCGGCGATGGCCTGGTCTCGCAGATCCCGGCGCTCGTTCTGTCGACGGGGGCCGGCGTGCTGGTCACGCGGGTTGCCAGCGAGGAGCCGGATACGCCGCTCGGCGAGGAGCTCTGGCGACAACTTTTTGCATCGCCCAAAGCCCTTTTCGTTGCCAGCGGATTCGTGGCGCTCATGGCACTGACGCCAGGACTCCCCGCCATTCCGTTCGCGCTCATCGCGGTGACGCTGTTCTTCGTTGCTCGGGCGCGCCAGGCAGGGCTCGTCCGCGAGGAGCGCGAAGCGCGCGATACGGTGTCGTCGCCTGGTATTGCAAGCTCGCTGCCGCGCGGAGCCGGCGAAGAGGATCATTTCGTGCCGATGGTGATTCCGTGGAGCGTCGACGTCAGCTCCGACTTGGATGCCCTGCGCGAGGATGCGGATTCGCGTACACGGGTATTCGCATTGCGCGAAAGACTGTTTGCGGAGTTGGGTGTTCCCCTCCCCCCACCGCGCATTCGCGTCGATCCGGCGTTGCCGCCGCGGCATGTGGTTCTTTCGCTTCACGAGGTTCCAGCGCGGGCTCTTTCGGTACCGCCCGACTTGGACGACCGGGCCTCGGCGATCTTCATTGCCGACGAAGCGCTAACGCTTTTGCGGGCGCGCGCCGCGGATTTTCTCGGGCTCGCCGAGACGCAGCGTCTGCTGGACCAGCTGGAGCAGATTGCACCGGCGACGGTGCGTAACGTCGTACCCAAACCGGTATCGCTGCCGCTTCTGGCCGACGTATTGCGCCGGCTCCTCGAAGAAGGGATTTCGATTCGCGACTTGCGGGCCATTCTGGAGGCCCTATCGAGCGCGGCCACGACACAGAGCGATCCGCTGCAGCTCTCCGAGTTCACGCGTACGCAGCTTAGGCGCGCCATCACGTACCGGCTCACGCGGGGCGCGCCGCATCTGGAGGTGTGCCTGCTCGACACGATGATCGAGGACACCGTGCGCCGAGCGATTTCGCGCACGCCGGAGGGTGCCTTTCTCGCGCTGCCGCCGGCGCAGGCGCGCGATCTCATCACCGCGATTCAACGCGCCCTGACCGAGGCGGCGGCCTCCGCATCGACAGCCGCATCCGCAGGCGAGAGCGAGGACCGCACCAATCCGGGGACGCCCCCTCCGCGGATCATCCTCACGCAGCCGGACATCCGGCGCTTCGTGCGCAAACTCGTGGAGCACGACGTGCCGCAGCTCACGGTGGTGAGCTTTGCCGAGCTTCTGCCAGAGGTAACCCTGCGCCCCATCGCACGCGCCACGCTGACCGGCATTGGGTGATGAGAGAGGGTTTAGGGTTTAGGGAAGAAGAGACGGGGGAAAAAGAGACGGGGGGAAGAAGAGGTTTGGGTTCAGGAAAGAGGAGCCAGTGAGGTCTTCCTTCTGCCCTATCCCCTCACATCTTCTGCCGAGGTCTTCCTTCTCCCCTAAACCCTAAACCCTAAACCCTCATCTTCTGCCGAGGTCTTCCTTCTCCCCTAAACCCTAAACCCTAAACCCTAAACCCTCACATCTTCTGCCGCACCATCTTGCGCGGGACGGCGCCGGTGCTCATGAGGATCTTCTTCGCCTCGCGCTCGAGCAGCGGGTGGGTTTTCTTCGCGCTGACGAACATGCCCAAAAGCTGCGGGCTCGTTTCGGCGAGGCGGCGCAAGGTGCGGGCGAGGCCCTTGATATCGTTGGCGTGCGCGTAGGCGAAGGCGCGGGCGCGGAGCATTTGCACGCGGATTTCGCCGAGCTCCTCGTCGTCGGGGTTGAAGAGCTCCAGGGTCTCCAGCGCCTTCTTCGCCTGCCCGGTGCGGGCCCACGCTTCCGCGGAGACCGTGGCGAACATTGCGCGCTGCTTGCGCTCCTGCGTCTTGCCCAGGTCGATCTTGTCGACGAGCGCACGGGCCTCGTTCGGCTCGCCCAAGGTCAAATGGAGCATGCCGCGCAGCGAGCGCACTTGGTCGGCGACGGGCTGCAGCGCCTTGTCGAGGTTGATCGTCTCCAAGGTGGTGAGCGCCTTGCGCGGGTCTTCCTGCATCTCGAGCTGCGCGCGCGCGAGAACCGCCTGGGTGTCGCCCTTCTTGAAGTCCTTATCGAGCTTCTCCAGCGCTTCCTTGCGCCCCTCGGCGGTGTCGGCACCGCGCAGGAGGTCGCCCAGGGCCTCGTTCTTTTTGACGAAGCGCACGAACCAGATGCCGAAGCCAATGGCCACCAAGGTCAACGCGCCGGCGACCGCCTTCGCGATCCACGACGGGATGATGAAGGCGATGACCCAGATGACCACGAGGATGATGGCGATGCGCCCGAAGGTCTTCTTGTAGTCGATGGGCACCTTGGGCTGCCCCTCGCCTCCGGCCCCACCCGCGCCACCACCTTGAGCCGCGCGCAGCGCCTTCTGCAGATCGGCCGCGTTTTGCTTCTTTTTCTTCAGGGGTTTCTCGTCGGCCATGGTTCTACTCTCCCAGATCCCGCACCGACGCGACGGGCTCGTGGGAGAGCTCGGGATCGGTCTTCTGGACGATCTGTCTGAAATGAATGAATACGCTCTGTGCGATGGACATGCACGGCACCGCGAGAAGCGCGCCGGTTACGTGGAAGAAGTGCTCCCCGACGAGGAGCGAAAAGATGACCAGCACCGGGTGAATCTTCGCCGCATCGCCCATGATCTTCGGGTTGAGGAGGTTCGCCTCCAGCTGATGGATGCCGATGATCCATAGCAAAACGAAGACGCCCGTCCCGAACGACTGCGTCAGCCCCAACGCCACGGCGGGCACCGAGCTGATGATCGAGCCGAAGATCGGAATGAGGGAAAACACCGTGGCAACGATGGCCAGAATGGGCCAGTACTTCAGTCCGACGATGGCCAGGCCGATGGCACTGAGCACGCCGTTGATGAGGCAGATGATGATCTGCCCGCGCACCACGCCGGAGAGCCCCTGATCGATGCGCACGATCAGCCGCTCCAGCCCCGGGCGCGACGAGGGCCGCACCAGCGAAGAGAAAAACGCCAAAATGCGCTCGCGCGTGAGCATCAAGTACGCGGCGATCATCATGGTGAGGCCGAAGACGAAAAAGAACCGCCCGATGCCGAAGATGATGCCGCTGCCGATGCGCGCGAGCTCCAGCGCATTGTGCTGGAGGTACGTCATGGTGCCTTGCACCGATTCGGCGAGGAACAAATCCGGATCGAAGGGCACGACCTTCTCGTGCGCCTGGATCGTGTAACCGCCGCGCGTGTTGCGGACGGAAATGCCGCCCTGGATGTCCAGCGCGTAGCTGCCATCGGGCTGCGGCCGCGCGACGACGGCCGGCTCTTGTTGCTCGGTCGCATCTTCCTGCGGCGGGGAGATGCCCGTGATCGCGTGCAGCTTGTTCTGCAGCGCCGGCACCCATTGATTCTTGAAGCGCGCCGTGAGCGCGGGCACCTCGCGCCCGAACTTGGCCATCTCGTAGCCAATGCGCGGGGCGACGGTGCGCAGAAAGATGCCCATCACGCCGAGTACCAGGATGTACACGAGCACGATGGCGGCGGCGCGCGGGACGTGGCGCCTGCCGGGAAGCTTCTGCCGCTCGACCCATTCCACGAGGGGCATGAGGACGTACGCGATGATCAGCCCGAGGACGATCGGGAGCATGACCTCGCGTGCAAGCCAGGACACGGTGACGACGATGGTCGCCGTGACCGCAAGAAAGACGGGGCGCTGCCAACGTAAGCTAGACACTCTGGAGATCATCGTAGCCCGTACACATGCGCGTGCCCGCGCCCGTCCGCGTGCCCGACTTCTTTCGAAATCGGGCAATGGGAAGGAGTCGCGGGCACGTGTTCTAGGGCTTCTTAGCGACTATTCGTCGCCTTTGTCTTCTTTCTTCTCGAGACCGAGCTGCGCACCGAGCTTCGCCTTGATCAGCTCGCCGATGGTGCCGCCCTTGGTCTCCTCCGACGAGCCGCTCTTCTTCGGGGCCACCGAAGCGCGCTTCTCGTTGGACTTGTTCGCCGCCGCCACGCCCTCGCCGATGCGCATGCTCAGCGAAAGACGCCGATCCTGCGTGTCGATGTTCGCGATTTCGGCCTGGACCGCATCGCCAACCTTGAGGGCCTTGGTCTCGCCCGCCTCGTCCTTGGGCTCCACGACCTCGTTCTGCGGGACATGGCCTTCGACGCCATCGCGAACGCGGACGAAGATACCGTAATCGACGATCGAGATGACCTTCGCGTCGACCTGACGGCCCGGGGGGAACTCCGTGAAGATGGTCGGCCACGGATCATCGAACAGCTGCTTGATGCCGAGCGAGACCTTCTTCTCGTCGTGGTTGATGCTGAGGATGATCGCCTCGACGTCGTCACCCTTGTGGTAGAGGTCGGCCGGGTTGTTGACCTTGGCCGTCCACGACAGGTCGCTCTTGTGGACCATGCCGTCGACACCCTCTTCGATTCCGATGAACACACCGTAATCGGTGAGCGAACGGACCTTGCCGCCGATCTTGTCGCCGGGGTGGTACTTCTCGGTGAAGAGAGTCCACGGATCGGGCTCGAGCTGCTTGAGGCCGAGGGAGATGCGCTTGGCCTTCGCGTCGACCTCGAGGACCTGGCAGTCGAGCGCCTGGCCGATTTCGAGGAGCTTGCTCGGGTGCTTGACCTTCTTGGTCCAGCTCATCTCGCTGACGTGGATGAGGCCTTCGACGCCCGGCTCCAGCTCCACGAAGGCGCCGTAATCGGTGATCGACATGACCTTGCCGTGCACACGCTTGCCCGGCGGGTACGCCTCTTCGGCGTGGTTCCACGGGTCTTCCTGCGTCTGCTTGAGACCGAGCGAAACGCGCTCCGTCTCCGCATTGTACTTGAGGACCTTGACGGTGACTTCGTCGCCCACCTGGAACACTTCGCTCGGGTGGTTGACGCGGCCCCACGACATATCCGTGATGTGGAGCAGGCCGTCGATGCCACCGAGATCGACGAAGGCGCCGTACTCGGTGATGTTCTTGATGACGCCGCGCACGATCTTGCCCTCCTCGAGGGTCTGCAAGGTCTGCGTCTTGATTTGATCGCGCTCCTTCTCGAGGAGCACGCGGCGCGAGAGCACGATGTTGCCGCGCTTCTTGTTGAACTTGATGACCTTGAATTGGTAGGTCTGGCCGATCAACTTGTCCAAGTTGCGGATCGGACGGAGATCGACTTGCGAGCCCGGAAGGAACGCCTTCACGCCGCCGCGAATGGTGACCGAGAGGCCGCCCTTCACGCGCTGGCTGATGGTGCCTTCGATGAGCTCATCGCGCTCGCAGGCGCTCGAGATCTCATCCCACACCTTCATCTTGTCCGCTTTCTCCTTGGAAAGCGTGACCAAGCCGTCGTCGTTCTCGCGGCTCTCGATGTAGACGTCGACGCGATCGCCCGCCTTGACGGTCAACTGACCGCTGGCGTCGGTGAACTCGCTCGCGGGAATGATGCCTTCGCTCTTCCCGCCGATGTCGATGACGACGTTGTCGCGCTGGACGGCGACGACGGTGCCCTGGACGATTTCTCCCTCTTTGGCGAATTCGCCAGTCTGAAGACTCTCTTCGAAGAGGGCAGCGAAGGTGTCGGCGGCGGGGCCGGCGACGCTCTCGGTCTTTTTCCCTGCCGAGGACAGGGCTTGGGGTTCTGTTGTCATGTGGTGGTTGGGTTGCCTTGCCTCACGTTTGCGCGTGATAAAAATGAACTGGATTGAGGAATACGGTGGGTAGCGGACCCGTTCCGCTGCCGACCCGGTGAATCAGATGACGCGTCGGAACCAAGGCGCGCCAATCCGGCGGGGGTATCTACCTTGCATAGCTCCCCGTGTCAAAGGACACCTTTCAGGTACCGGACCGGGGCTTGGACCAGGCAGCAAGTCTGGACAGGGCGGAGCGGGACGGGGCAGCCTAGAAGGCGCCCTCGAGGGAAACGCCACCGCGCTGCAAGCTCAACGATGGCACCACGCGCAACTGCGCGGACTTCTCGGCGGAAGCCGGCTTCGACGTGAGGATCAGGATCGTGCCGGCGGCCAGGCCGACGATACCCACGCCAAAAGCGGCGGTGGAAATCCAGCCCATGGTTTGGGCGGAGCTTTTTTGGTCTTGGTCCGCCTGCTCGCTGCCGCCGCAGAAGCCGGTGCACTGGTTGTAGTCGCTCTTCTTGCCGAGGTAGACGACGCCGAAGATGGCGCCGGCGGCGAGGCCTGCAATGCCCACCCCGCCGAGGACGAAGCCGGCGGTGCGTTTGCCGGAGGAGGGCGATCGCGAAGGCTCTTTCGGGGTGGTGGGCTCGGCGGAGGGGGCCGTGGCGACGGAGGCGTCGTCCAGGGCGGGGACTTGGATCTCCGTGGTGCTGGGGCCTTGGGGGACGTCGAAGGTGACGTCACGCGATTTCTTGCCGGAGGCGCTGACCTCGATGCGGTGCGATCCGGGGTCCATCGGGATGGAGGTGCCGAGGGCGCCCGCGCCGACGGCCTTGCCGTCGATCTTGATGGTGGCGCCGGCCGACGTGGGTGGTGCGGAGACGAACTTGACGCGCGAGAGCTTCGCCTCGACGGCGGCCGCGTGTTGCTTGGCGAATTCGACGCGGCTGCTCTGCCCCGAGCGGGCGGCTTGGGCCATGACCTCGTTGAATTCGCCCCACGCGCTGGCGGTCTTTCCGTTCATCTCGTGGCACGCGGCGAGGTTCAGGAGGGTGCCCATTTGCGGGTCGAGGCGCATGCTCTCGGCGAATTTGGAGCACGCCTCGTCGTAGCGCTTCTCGCGCATGGCGGCTTTGCCTTCGCGAAAGAGCGATTCGGCGACGGCCAGGTCCGAGCCGGCTTTCTGTTCGCGCGCCGGCGGAGTCGGGGTCGGTTGTTGCGCCAGCGCGTCGGCCGAGAAGAAGAACCATGCAGCGCTGATGCAGGCAACGACTCGAGACGTTACGACCATACGACCCCCACGCTTTTAATGACGTTCGTCCAGGACTCCGTCCACCGATTTGGCGGCGGCGACATCTGCGGCCGTGTTTGCCGGCTTGGGTACGGCTTTGGCTGGTGATTTGCGCGGGCGGCTCCCCCACCCCGGCCCTCCCTCTGCGTTGAAAGTCGGCCGCGGCGAGCCGCGGACCTCCGAGGGGGAGGGAGCCAGAACACCGGCGTCGACTTGCACGGCCGCCGAAATCGCTTGGGGAGCGGGCGCGGCTGCGGCCAGCACCTTGGGCGGGGGCTCGGTGGCGAGGGGGTCGACGGCGGAGGCGGCGGGGTGCTCGGGACCGCTCCGGTCGACGATTTTGACGATGGCGATGCCGCCGAGAAAGAGCAAGGCCGCGGCGCCCAGGCCCGTAACGAGCTGCCAGCGCGGGCGGCGCGGCGTGACGTGCGAGGCACTGGTCCCCCACCCTCCGCTGGTGTGGCGCACGGCCGCCGGAATGGACAAGGCGACCTTGGGCGCCGGGCCCGTCACGACGCTCCCCACGACCATCGCGTTGTGGCTCGAGGGCGGGCCCTCGGTCATCAGCCGCGAGAGCGACTTGCCGGCGAGGAGCCTGCGCGCGCGGTGGACGCAGCGATCCCATTCGCCGGAACCAAACGGCGCGAGCGCTTGGGCGAGCTCGGAGACGTCGGCATAGCGGTCTTCCGGCTTTTTGCGCAAGCAGCGGAGGATCACCTCCTCCAGGCCCTCCGGTGCGTCGGGGCGGAGATCGCGAACGCGGGTGGGCTCGTTCTGCAGGACGATCTCGAACACCTCGCCCACGGTCTCCCCGATGAAGGGAACCTCGTGGCAGACGAGCTCGTAGAGGATCACGCCGAGCGCCCAGATGTCCGTGCGCCAGTCGACGCGCTTCGAGGAGCGGAATTGCTCCGGCGACATGTAGAGCGGCGAGCCCATGACGGCCGCCGTGCGCGTGAGCGCGGCCCTGTCGATGTTGGCGGAGAACGCATCGGACTTCGAAATGCCGAAGTCGAGCACCTTGATGACGTTGCTGCCATCGTCTCGCCGCGTGACGAAGAGGTTCGACGGCTTGAGATCGCGATGGACGATGCCGCGCGCGTGCGCCTCGGCAATGGCGTCGATGGCCTGAATGACGTAATCGACGGCGGTCGAAACGGGCACGGAGATCCCGTCGTCGAGGATGTCTCCCAGATCGCGCCCGTCGAGGAACTCCATGACCATGTACGGCGAGCCCGTTTCGAGCATGCCGACGTCGGTCACCTTCGCCACGTGTTCGCTGTGCAGTTTGACCGCGGCGCGTGCCTCGCGAAGAAATCGCTCGACGGCTTCGCGCTGGCGAATGGCGTCGCCCACGAGAAATTTCAGGGCAACTCGTTGCTCCAATGCCGCATGCCAGGCGGAGATGACCACGCCCATCCCACCCTGCCCCAGCACGCGTTCCACACGGTACTTCTTAAGGAGAACTGCACCTGGCTCGGGTACCCCCTCGATCTCCGGCGCCACGGTCATGCGTTCTCCCCTCGTGTTGGAGGAAGAAGATAACATAAGGATTCCGAGAGTCAGGCTTTTCGAGGCCGAACCCTCGCGCGAGTGCGCGCACGTAGACGTGCGCCGGCGCGTGTGCGTTCACATTCGAAGCTCTGCGCTTCTACTTCTTATTCTTTTTCGGCGTCAGCTAAACCGCGCAAAAACTGGCGTGGCAACTTAGCTGTAACCTGCACCGATCGTCCCGAGCGCTCGATGGTGGCATCGCGCAAGAAGGCGAGGTTCGGGGAAATCTTCTCGGGGACGACGGTGATGAGCTCTTGCGCACGACCCTTCGCGCGCTCGGCCGCTTTGTCTTGTTCATAGAGGAAGACCGCTTCGAGGTTGCCTTGGTCTCCCGAGGCGAGCGCCAAGCGCACGTAGCTGAGTTGATCGAAAATCGGACGAAGGCCGCTCCGCGCGACCCCGCGCAAGGAGTCGAGCAGCTCACCTTGCAGCTTGATGGAGAGCGGCGCGTCCTTCTGATTGCCACTCGGCGCGAGGGTCGACGGGGCGCGGGGCGTCGTGCGGCCGCCCCGTTCGACGAGGCGCTCGTGCAGGCGCTCCGCGGCGGGGCCGACCCCGAGCACCCACGTGCGCTCGCCCACGACGTAGAGCGTGCCCGGTGGATTCGATTCGCGCGACGAGAGCGCGAGAAGGCCATTGGGCATGCGCGTCGCTTCCTTCCACGGCGAGCGCCCATCGTCGTCGCGCACCTTCTCGACGTCGACCCCCGAGGGAACGCCCGAGACGATGATGACGGCATCGAGCGGATGCGAGGAGCGCACGGCGAGCAGGACCTCGTCGGATTGCTCCAGGACCTCGAGGGTCGTGCTGCCGAGGTACGACGAGCGGCTTTCCCCGGCGGCGAGGCGACTCGCCTTGCGCACCAGCGGGCCGTAAATCGGATCGTGCGAAAGCTTTTTCGGGTGGAGGTTCACCGTGAGATCGCGCGAACCATCGACGATGTCGCGGACCCATCCCGTATCGTCGGCCGCCGCCACCGAAACGCGGGACTCCGGCGCCGCGCGGCCTGCACAGGCGAGCGGCATCGCCACGAGCAACGGCACGAGGAACCGGAGGCTGCGCATCATCCTTCTTCGCCCGTGTTCACGTTCTTGCCGTGGGCCAGAACGATGTCCGCCATTTTGGAGACGGTCTCGTCGACGGTGTTGCCGGAGGAGTCGATGAGGATGGCGGTGGGGGCTCGGCGCAGGGGGGCGTGGGCGCGGTTCATGTCCTGCGCGTCCCGCTTTTTCACTTCCTCGAGGGTGCCCTCGAAGGTCACGCTTTGGCCCTTGGCGACAAGTTCCTCGAAGCGGCGGGTGGCCCGCACTTCGGGCGACGCCGTGAGGAAAAACTTCACGTCGGCATCCGGGAACACGACGGTGCCGATGTCGCGCCCCTCGAGCACGACGCCGCCGCCCTCGCCGAGCTTTCGCTGCAGGTCGAGCAAGGCGGCGCGCACACCAGGGTGCGCGGAGACGATGCTCGCGCCCATGCCCATCTCCGGCGTGCGGATGGCATCCGAGATGTCCTCGCCCGAGAACGAGACGCGCGGCTCACGCCCTTGGGCCGGTGCGAAGGCGATGGCGTTGGCCGCCACCAGCGAGTGCGTCAGGCGTTCGAGGCCTTCCGCGTCATCGAAGGCGATGCCATCCCGCTGCGCCGCGAGGGCGACGGTGCGGTAGAGCGCCCCGGTATCGACGAGCACGAAGCCGAGCCTTTCGGCCAGCCGGCGCGCCACGCTGCTTTTCCCCGCCCCCGCAGGCCCATCGATGGCAACGATGGGCCGAGTTCGGGACGACGTGATTGAGGTCATCGACGGTGACTCTACCAGCTACGCCCTTACGGCGCCTCATCGACGACATCAATGGTTGCGCCAAGGCCGCGCAACGTGGCGACGAATTTCGGAAAGCTCGTGGTGATGCAGCCCGCATCGCGCACGCGCGTGGGCGCGCGCCCGAGGAGACCCAGGATGGCCGATGTCATGGCAATGCGGTGGTCGCCGTGGCTGTCGATGTCCGCGGCCTCGAGCGGGCCCTCTTTGCCTTCGATGCGAAGGCCGTCGGGCAGCTCTTCGCACGTCACGCCGAAGGAGCGGAGCACGGTGGCCATGGTGGCGATGCGGTCGCTCTCTTTGACGCGCAGCTCCTCGGCATCGCGGATCACCGTGGTGCCCGAGGCCCGTACGGCCAGCGCGCACGCGATGGGGATCTCGTCGATGGCCCGCGCCACACGCTCGCCACCGATGGTGGTCGCGCGCAGCGGCTCGGTCCAGGAGTGGATGTCCGCAATCGGCTCGCCCGCGCGCTCGCCCAGCGATTCGATCGACAGGCCCGCGCCCATGTCGCGAAGGACCTCGAGCAGCCCCGTGCGCGTCGGATTGGTGCCCACGGAACGGGTCACCACGCGCGAACCGGGAACGATCTGCGCGGCCACGAGCAAGAAGGCCGCCGCGGACGCGTCGCCGACGATTTCCATATCGAGCGCGGGCATCTGGCCGTTCCAGCCCCCGGGGTCGAGCTCCACCATCGTTCCCACCGTGCGAAGCGGCACCCCCAGGGCCGAGAGCATGCGCTCGGTGTGATCGCGCGACAGGGTCGGCTCTTTGAAGTGCGTCGCGCCATGGGCGAAGAGGCCCGAGAGCAAGATGGCGCTCTTGATCTGCGCGCTCGAGACAGGGCTCTCGTACTCGATGGGGCCGAGGTACTTCCCTTCCCCGAGGCCGTGGATCTGCAGCGGCGCGGTAATATCGCCCTCGCGCTTGGGGTGCGGCTGGCCGTCGATGCGGGCGCCACGCGATCGCAGCGGGCCGACGATGCGCATCATGGGCCGCTTGGTCAGCGAGTGGTCGCCGATGAGGGTCGAGGGGAACGACTGCGCCGCGAGGATGCCCGTGATGAGGCGCATCGTGGTTCCCGAGTTTCCGCAGTCGAGCGGCTTGTCGGGTGCGCGCAGGCCGTAGAGGCCCACGCCTTCGACGGTCAGCTCGGTCTTGCCGGTCGTCTCGATGCGGACGCCCATGGCACGCAGCGCGTCCGCCGTGGAGACGTTGTCCGCCGAGAAGGAAAAGCCCGAGATGCGGCTCTTGCCGTTGCAAAGTGCGGAGAACAAGAGCGCGCGATGGCCGATGCTCTTGTCCGAAGGAACCGGGACGCTGCCCGAAAGCGCGCCCTCACCGATGGGATGGATTACGAGGTCAGTCACCCGTCCAATTTGCCATCACGAGCAGGCCGCCGGCGAGAGCCGTCGACGCCGCAATGCAATAAAGACCCAAGGACCGGGCCCGGGTGCGGCCGCCATAGCGGATCAGCATGCTTCCGACCACGCCCAGGGCGAAACCGAGCCCGGCCAGGAGCGCGAAGACGCCTTGGACGACCCGGAAGCCGGATCCGGCCACGGTGCGCCACGCAAAAAGAGCAAACAGCGCTGCGTGCGCCACCCCGTCCGCGGTGCCAAGCACCCGCGCCGCCCGCTGAAGGCCGCCCCCAGGTTTCCCAAATACCATGTTTTCAAGAGTGAGCCCGCAAGGCCCCGCGCGCAAGCTGGGGCTAGAGCGCGTACTGCTCGACGGCCTTGAGGAGGGTGCGCATCGACTGGTCGTCGACCGAGAACTTCCATTGCACACTCGTGTCCGCCACCTGGACGTCGAGTCCCTGGATTTTCGGCACCAACCCGCTGAAGGCCGAGGCCATCGTGGCCAGGTTGTGCGCGCTCTCGATGCCACGCTTGCCCGTTTGGGCGCCCTCCGCGGTGTCGTACGTCAGGCTTCCCGCGAGCTCCATGCCCGGCTCTTTGAAGTTGCCGATGACCCTCACCTTTTGCAGGCCTTTGAGCCAATCGAGCCGCAGCGGCCCCGCGCTGAGGTTCGCCAGGTTCTGCGCGGCGAAATCCGCGGCCACGGCCCCCTCCGCGCCCTGCGTCTCGATCGTGGTGATCATCCACTCGGGGATGGATCGCTTGACCCGACCCTCCTTGATGCGGTCGAGCGCGCGGCGGATCCCGGTCTCGGTCCCGGCCAGCAAGGTGTGCGAGGTGAGCACGCACATGCCGATGTTGTTCAAGGTGAACAGCGTGCGACCTGCGTACGTCGATTCGACGATCTGGCCGCCCCCCTTCGCGGGCGTGTTCTTTTTGGCCATGTCGTCGAGCTTTTGCTCGTCGAAGCGCCCCGTCACGACGGCGGCCACGTCGACGCCCTGCATCGCGTAGCTGCCCAGCACGATGCGGTCGACGTCGCGCGAGGGGCGAAACCCCGCCTCCTCGCCGATGGGCAGAAGGCGCTCGGTGATGCGCGCGAGCTGCGGTCCCAACGTGGCGCTCGCGTAGAACGCCCGTGCGTCGACGTTGGTGACCGCGATGGCCGACCCGGGAAGAAGCGCCAGCGGGTCGGCGTCGATTTGCTCCGGCTTGACGTCCGCGGGCGTCTGCGGCGCCACCGAGTTCTCGGACTCGCCGCCACACGCGACCAGGCCGGCCGCCAAGAAGGTTGCTGCGGTAAGGACTACGGCGAAGAAGCGCATCGCTCCTTCATACCGAATACGAGCCCAGCACTTTGAAAAACTTCGTCAACCGTTTCACCTCTTCGAAGGCGGTCACGAGCGGGCGATCCGTCGTGTGGCCGGCCACCTCGACGAAAAAGAGGTAGGTCCAGGCGCTCACCGACGATGTGACCTGGAGCGGCTCGGCCGGTTGGGACTGGATGCGCAGCAGGTTGACCCCTCGCTCGGCGAATTGCCGCAAGACGTCGAGCAGCGCCCCGGGAGTGTCCGCCACATGGAAGACGAGTGCGGTGACGTCCTCCCCCGTCCGACTCGACGGACGCGTGCCGACGATGGCGTAGCGTACGCGATCGCTTGCATCGCCCTCCCCCGGCCTTATCGGCGATTCCACGGCCGACACGATTTTCAGGTCCGTGGCCACCAACGCCAAGATGGTCGGTTGGACGATGCCTTCGCGCTTCGTCTCGATGGGGACGACGGCAAACTCCGCACGGCGCCGGGCCACCTCCTCGAGGGCCGCGGCCGTTCCTTCCACCGCGGTAAGGTCCGCTGTTTTTCCGAAGCGCGCGCGCGCCGCCTCGTGGGCCGCCCCGCCATCCACCCCCGCGTAGACCACCTTGACGGGTAGCTCGAGGGCGAGGCATGCCGCGAAGATCTCGCGGAAGATCGCCTCCAGGCTCTCGGCGGGCATGTCGCCGTGCCCCCGTGCCACGAGCTCGTGAAGGGCTCCGGGATCGCTGCGAAGCTGCGGCGCATCATCTGCCCGAAGTTCACGAAGTTTCCGGGAAATCCGCGCTCGGTGCTCGATTGCGGAGAGAATCTGAGCGTCGAGTTTGGCGACTTGCTGCAAAAGCTCCACGCTCGCGCGTTTGCGGTCGCTCACAGCGGGAGAAGTTAAGCGACAAGATGCAGCCTGTCCATGGCGACGCGGGTGGACGCGACCTGGACGACTTGCGGTATCCTGTCACCGTGACGCTTTCGCGCACCGACCTGACGGAACTAACGGCCAAGTACGCCGAGATGCTCCGCTTGCGTCGCGCCGATGGCACGTCGACGTCGTCTGGCGCCATGAAGGCGGCGATGGCGCGGCTCGCCACCGAGTTCCCAGGCGCCCTTCGCGAGCTCGACGATTTTCCGCTGGAGCTCCTCGAGTCGCGCCACGCTGCACTCGAACGCGCGGCGCACGCGGACGGGGTCGAACCGTGGATGAGCGCCTGCGTTGCCTTTCACCGGCTCGCACGCGGCGCGCTCTCGGCGAAACGCTGGCTCGGCGGACGAAAAGACGTCGACGAGACCACGGCCTCGGACTTCGCCAACGCAGCCGGCGAGCTTGCCTTTTCCGAGGATGCCCTCGCTTGGAAGAACGAGCTTGCGGCCATCGCGCATCCGCCGCGCGGGCGCATCTCCCAGCTCGTGCTCCAGCGGGTGGCCAGCGCGCTTGGCGTCTCGACCGGCGAGGCGCGCACCCTCATTTTCGGGCCGAGCCGCCGTTCACCCCGCGAGACGTGGCTATGACGGCGCGCACCACGCCGGCTCCGCTCGATGCGAGCATGCGGCAACTCGCCGCCTTCGCTCTTTTTCCAGTCGCGGGCGCGGCGCTCGTGATCCTCGCGGCCCAGTTCGCGCCGCCGTCGTCGCTGACCTTGTTCTTCCACCTCGAGGCCGCCGTCGTGGAGGCGCTCGCCTGCATCGGCAGCGCCCTCGCCGCACGCGCCTTCGCCCGCGACGACTACTTGCGCGGCGCCTGGGTCTACCAGGCCGTGTGCTTCCTCTTCATTTTTCTCTCGGACCTCACGCGCTTCCCCGGCTTCCCACAGGCGACCGCCATCGACATCAGCCGCGGCGTTCTGTCGTTGATCGGCAACGGCTCCGCCATCGTGAGCTCTTTTCGATTCGGACGCGCGTGGAGCGAGGCCGATCTTCCCGATGCCACGCGCACACGCCGTCGCGCATACGTGGCCACGGCCATCGTTGCGCTCGCCGTGGCGGGCGGCCCGCTGGTGCATGACATGCGCGCCTTTTTCGCGGGCTACATCGAAGCCCTCACCAATGTGGCGTCGGAGCTGGGCGACATCGGCTCGCTCTGCATGCTCGCGCCGGTGCTTCCCACCGCCATCGCCCTGCGCGGTGGCACGCTCGCGTGGCCCTGGAGTCTTCTCGCAGCATCGCTCTTCGCGTGGCTCGCCTTCGATGGCGCGGTCAACTACGCCGGCGGCGCCCACGTCGACGACGTGACGAAGCGCATGCTCGTCGAGGTCTTCCGCAGCTTGGGATGCACCCTCACGCTCACCGCGGGCCTCGCCCAGCGGCACGTCCTGCGCCTCACCCAGCGCACGCTGACGCCACCGGCGTACTAGCTACTCGACCCGGTTGCGGCCCGCGCGCTTGGCCACGTAGAGCTTTTCGTCGGCGCGCTGGATCAACTCGAGCCCGGTCTTGTCGCCCTTGGTGAAGCTCGCCAGGCCGCACGAGATCGTCACCGGGATGCGCGCGCCTTGGAACTCGAACGCGTTCTTCTCGATGCTCCCGCGAAGCACCTCGGCCAGGATGCGCGCCGCGTCCAACGGCGTTTCGGGCAGCACCACCGCGAACTCTTCGCCACCGTAGCGGGCCAGCACGTCCCCCGGGCGAATGCGCCCAAGCACGATGCGTGCGACCTCTTTGAGCACGTGATCGCCGGTGACGTGGCCGCGCTCGTCGTTGATGCGCTTGAAAAAGTCCAAGTCGAACATCATCAACGAGAGATCGCGCTCGTGCCGGCGTGCGCGCCCGATTTCCTTGTCGAGGTACTCGAGCAGGTAGCGCTTCAAGTACGCGCCGGTCAGACCATCGATGATGGTCATCCGGTAGATTTCCTCGTGGTACAGCGCCTCGACGTCGTCGCCGGAGAAGTACTTGAGGATGGTCGACCCGATCTTCACCCGGTCGCCATTTTCCAGCCGGCGCTCGCTGGGCACCCGCTCGTCGTTCACGTAGGTGCCGTTGGTGGAGCGCTGGTCGGTGCACCACCAGCGCCCGCTCTTCTCTTCGACGAGGCAGTGACGGCGCGACACGCTATCGCCCTCGAGCACGATCTCGTTCTCTTCACCACGGCCGATGCGCGTGGGGTTCGTCAGCACGAAGCGCTTGCCGAGCTGGGTCGGGTCGCCCGTGTAGATGACCACCAAGCAGCCACCCTGCCCCACGCCTTCCGTAGCCGCCAGGCGCTTCGCCCGGGGATGCGTGACGCGGGTTTTTGCGCTCTCCGCGTCTTCTTCGTCGAAGTCTTGAGGCCGTTCGGACATGCGGTTTCTTTGGAAACTAGCTCCCGCTACTGGGACTCGACGAGCCTCCAGAAGAGGAGCCGGAGCCGGACCCGGAACCGCTCGAACTGCTTTGTGAGCTTGCCCCGGACGAACCATTCGATGACGACGAGGCCGCCGGTGTCGCGTCGGCCTTCTTCGAAGCATCGCCATTCGACGACGTTCCGTTGGTCTTGGAGCCTTCCGTCTTCTTGGTCGAGGAATAGAGGTCGGCGTACCAGCCTCCCCCTTTGAGAATGAAATTCCCCCCGCTGATCTGGCGCCGGGCGGTGGATTGGTTGCACTTCGGGCAAACGGTGGAGGCAGGCTCGGAGATCTTCTGGATCTCTTCCCACTGATTCTGGCAGTTCGAGCAGGCGTACTCGTAGGTCGGCATGGTTTTCTACGGCGCGAAATATGAACGCGCGAGCACTCTGTCAAGCGAACACGGCCCAACCGCACGGAGTGCCTTCACATATAGACACCCGAGCCCAACCGCTGCCAGTTTGTTCTTGCCGCCCCCGGGATCATTTCGTAGCCTCCAGCGTGACCCTATGTGAAGTGACCATACGTTTGCCATGTGGTCACTCGATGAGGATCAGCACAGCGGGCGGGTCCCGCTGCCGGAGCGGAAATGAAGATCAAAAAGCTCGAAATGATCGGGTTCAAGTCGTTCGTCGATCGGACCGTCGTCAATTTCGAACACGACGTCATGGGCATCGTCGGCCCGAATGGATGCGGCAAGTCGAACATCGTCGACGCCATCCGTTGGTGCATGGGCGAGCAGTCGGCGAAGCACCTCCGCGGTCGGGCGATGGAGGACGTGATCTTCAACGGCTCCGAGTCGCGCAGCGCGAACGAGTTCGCCGAGGTCACCCTCACCTTCGAGAACGACCGAGGTGACGTTCCGCTCGAGTACCAAGACTTCCCCGAGATCGCGGTCACGCGCCGTCTGAACCGCAACGGCGACAGCGACTACTTGATCAATAAGACGCAGGTCCGCCTCAAGGACGTGACGGATCTCTTCCTCGGCACCGGCGTCGGCGCCAAGGCGTACTCGATCATCGAGCAGGGCAAGGTTGGCCTCATCGTGAGCGCCAAGCCGGAGGACCGGCGCCTGCTGATCGAGGAGGCCGCCGGCATCACGAAGTACAAGTCGAAGAAGAAGCAGGCCGAACGCAAGATGGAGATGACGCAGCAAAACTTGCTGCGCGTCGGCGACATCGTGGCCGAGATCGAGCGCAACCTCGGTTCGTTGAAGCGGCAGGCGGCCAAGGCCGAGCGCTTCCTTTCGTACCGCAGCGAGCTCGAAGATCTGCAGCTGTACGAGGCGTCGCACCGCTACTTGGAGCTCTCGGGCTGGATGAAGCTCGAGGCCAGTGAGGTGGAGCGCTTCACGACGGAGAGCGACCAGGCACGCGTGGCCCTGACCGAGCGCGAAGCGCAGCTCGAGGGTTTCCGCACGCAGATGCACACCGCCGAGGAGCAGCTCGAGCAGGCGCAAAACACGAACTTCGGCGCCGAAAACGAGGTGCGCGCGGAAGAAGCCGCGATGACGCGCGCGCAGGACAAGCTCGATGGGCTTCGCCAGCGCGACGAGAAGGCTTCGACCGAGGAGCGCGAGATCGAGGAGCACTGGCAAAGTGCCCGGAGCGAGCGCGAGACCGTCGTGGAGGAAATGGCCTCGCTCGAGGGCGTGGAGGAGACGCATGCGTCCCTCGTCGGCGGCGAAGAGGACCAGCTCGCGGAGTTGGTCGCGGCGCACAACGAGGCCGAGCAATCGGTGAAGACGGTGCGGCAGCAAGTGTCGCAGGCGCAGGCGGACATCGCGAGCGCCCAAGCGAAGCTCGCAGGCATCGAGCGTCGCAAGGACGAGATGCAGACGCGCCTCGACAAGGTGGTGACGGAGCGCGAGCGCCTCGAAGGCGAGCGCCTCGAACAAGCCTCCCGCACGTCGCGGCTCGAGCAGGAGATCTCCGAGCACCGCACCGGCAAAGAGATGAGCGCCGAAGAGCAGACGCAGCTCGAGACGCGGCTCGAAGAGCTGAAGCTGCAGATCGCCACCAGCGAGCGGGAGCTCGAAGAGGCGAAGAACGAGTTCTCGCGCAAGCGCTCGCGACTCCACGCCCTCGAGGAAATGCTGGCGCGGCTCGAAGGCGTGGGCGCCGGCGTGAAGGCCTTGGTCGGCACGAAGGACGAGGCCTTGTGCGGCCTCGTGGCCGACCGTATCGAGGCCCCCGCGGAGTTCACCCTGGCGGTCGCCGGCTGGCTCGGAAGCCGCCTGCACGACGTGGTGGTGCGCGACGTCGACCGCGGCTTGGAGCTCCTCGACGGGCTCGCGCAGGACAAAAAAGGCCGCGCGGTCATCGTTCCGCAGAATCCGCAGTACGTGGCGGGGACCATCGCGGTGGGCGATGCCCCTCGCCTCGTGGACCGACTCCGCTACGCGCCGGAAGACGAAACGTTGGCGCGCTCGCTCTTCGGCGACACGCTGGTGGCCAAGGACATCCGCGAGGCGCGCGTCCTGCGCGAGCAGCTCGGCAACGTCGCGGTGGTGACCCTCGCGGGGACCGTGTTCTTCCAGGATGGGCGCATCGCGGGCGGCACCGGTGAAGACGTCGCCGCGGGCATGCTCGACACGAAGCGTGAGACGCGCGAGCTCACGCAAGACGTCGCGCGTCTCGACGCCCTGGTGGCCGAGCGCCTCGCCCAGCACCAGACCTTGCGCGCGGAGCTGGGCGAGACCCAGGGCGCGCTCGACAGCGCACGCCTTCGCGCGCACCAGGACGAGCTTTCGCTGGTCCGCGCCGAGAAGGACCTGCGCGCGCTCGAGGACCAACTCGCCACCATCGTGCAGCGCCTCGAAGCCCTGTCGACCGAAGTGGAGGACCTTGGTTCCACCTTGGCCGAGGCCGACGTCGAGCGCGCCGAAACGCAGCGCACCCTCGAGGAGACGAACGCACTTCACGAGGACGGCAGCGCGCAGCTCGGTGAGGCCGAGGCCCTCGCGGAGTCGTGGCGCGATCGCGTGGATGCGCAGCGCCAGGTGCTCACCGAGAAGAAGGTGCAGCTGGCCGGCGCACGCGAAAAGCTCACGGCGGCGCGCAGCACGTTGGCCCGCCTCGAGCGAAGCACGAAGGAGCTCGAGGAGCGTCGCACCCGCCTGCAGGCGGAGATCCTGGAGTGCGCCAAGTCGATGGGCGAGACCGCAGCCTTGCTCATGGCCCACCGCGAGAAGCACGCCGCGGCCGCCGAAATCGCTCGGGTCGCCGCCGAGGGGCTCACCCGCGTCCGCACCGAGGTCGAGTCGCTGCGCGTCTTCTTCGGCGAGCACGAGTCCGTGTTGAAGGAGCTTCGGGCGAGCGCGGAGCTGGCCCGCGAGGAGCTCACGCGGCACGAAATGGCCCTGCGCGAACGCCGTCTGGCCATGACCCACCTGCTCGAGGGCGTCGCGGAGAAATTCCGCGGGCTCGAGCTGGCGCGGGTCGTCGGCGACTACCACATGCGGCCGCCGCCCGAGGAGGACACGCACGAGCGCATCTCCGAGCTGGGGACGCTCATCGAGCGCATGGGCAGCGTGAACCTCGACGCCGTGCGCGAGCACTCCGAGGCCGAGAAGCGCTACGAGTACTACACGACGCAGAAGCTGGACCTCGAGAAGGCGCTGGCCGACTTGAACCAGGCCATCCAGCAGATGAACAAGGAGTCGAAGCGCCTTTTCGCCGACACGTTCCAAGCGGTGAAGGAGAAGTTCGAGACGATCTTCCCGCAGATGTTCCGCGGCGGGCGGGCCTCGCTCCGGCTGACCAACCCGGACGACATGTTGGAGACGGGCATCGACATCCTCGCGCAGCCGCCGGGAAAGAAGATCTCCAGCATCGAGCTGATGAGCGGTGGCGAAAAGGCCCTCACCGCGGTGTCGCTCATCTTCGCGATCTTCCAGATCAAGCCTTCGCCCTTCTGCATCCTGGACGAGGTCGACGCCCCGCTCGACGAGGCGAATGTTGCAAGATACAACGAGATGATCCGCAACATGACCGATCGGTCGCAGTTCATTTTGATCACGCACATCAAACGAACGATGCAGATGGTGGACGTGCTGTACGGCGTCACCATGCAGGAGTCGGGCGTCTCCCGCCTGGTGAGCGTCAAGATCAACGACACGGCCGAAAAGAAGCAGCGTCCTGGCCTCCCGGCGACGGGAGCCGGCGGCACGGCCGCGGCCGTGGCCTAACGACGAGGAATTACCGGCGCGGCGGCGAACTGTCGCGAACGAGTCACATGAACGACACTCCAGAAAGGTATCCACGCGATGCCCGAAGGAGGCTCTCATGTACTCTTATTCGACGCGCGCACGCGCCCTACGCGTATTTGGACGCGTGGGCGGAGTCAGCGCGCTGCTTGGGATCGCGCTCGTCGCCGCATGCTCGGACGACGACACCATGCTCCACCCCCCACTGGATGCAGCGACTCCGGACTCCGGCTCGCTGACCGATGGCGCCGTTCCGGACGGTGGGGTGAAACCTGCCTGTGCACCTGACGTCACCACCGGTGGAAAGGCGAAAAACGTCGTCTTCTTCCTGGGCGACGGCATGGGCATCACCACCTTGACCGGTGCGCGCATCTACTCCGTCGGCGAGGAAGGTTCGCTCACCATCGATACCCTGCCGGAGACGGGGTTCGTCCGCACCTATTCGCACGACTTCATGGTCACCGATAGCGCGCCGTCGATGAGCGCGTACATGACCGGGGTCAAGATGAACAACAACGTGATCTCGATGTCGCCCGAGACCGTGGCCGACCCGACCAAGTGCGTCGGCTCCTCGGGCTACAAGGAGGACTCCGGCGTGACGCAGAACGGCGCCGCGGTCACCACGTTCCTGGAGCTCGCCAAGAAGGCTGGGAAGGCCACCGGCGTGGTCACCACGACGCGCCTCACGGACGCGACGCCTGCGGCGACGTATGCGCACATTTGCCAGCGCAATTTGGAATTCGACATTGCCGCGCAAGTGGTTCCCGGCGGCGCCGGTTACAACGCCGCGCTGGGCAACGGGATCGATGTCGTGCTGGGCGGCGGAAGTGAGAAGTTCGACAAGGCCACGCGCCCCGATCAGCGCGATCTGTTTGCCGAGCTCACGGCCCAGAATTACACGGTGGTGCGGACGGCGGCCGATCTCGCCGCCTACAGCCCGAACTCCGGCAAACGGCTCTTCGGAAGCTTTACCCCGAACGACATGAGCTACGAGGTCGATCGCATCAAGGTGACCCCCGCCGTCGAGCCGAGCCTCACGGACATGGCGGTCGCCGCGCTCGACGTCCTCACCAAGGGGCCGAATGGCTACTTCCTCATGGTCGAAGGTGGGCGCATCGATCACGCGCTCCACGCAACGCAGGCGCGCCGCGCCTTCGAGGAGACCGTTTCGTTCGACCGGACCATCGCCGCCGTGCTGGCGAAGGTCGATCTCGCGAACACCTTGGTCGTCGTCACGGCAGACCACGATCACACGCTCGTGCACAACGGGTACGCTCACCGCGTGGGCAAAACCACGCCCACGAACCCCGGCTTGCTCGGATTCGTGCGCAACCCGGAGCCCGCGGCCGACGGCACCTTCACACCGGTCAACGATCGGGATGGCGTGCCGTACACGATCATCGGCTTCGGCAACGGCCCGAACCGCGTCGCGGGCAAGCGAACGGCGCTCGACGAGACCACCACGTCCGGCGTCGACTACCGGCAGGAGGCCACCTTCCATCTTTCCAGCGAGACGCACGGCGGAACCGACGTGTCCATTTGGTCGACGGGCGCTTCGTCCGAACAAGTTCATGGCTTCATGACCAACACGGCCGTGTTCGACATTTTGCGCTGCGGCGCGGGGCTTTGAGGAGAGGACTTCGATGAAACTCCGAACGACTTTTGCGGCGGCCTTCGCAGCCGCCGCCCTTGCACCGGCCACGGCCTATGCCGACGGCGAAGCGAAAAACGTCATCTTCTTTCTGGGTGACGGTATGGGGCCTGCCACGGTCACGGCGACGCGCATCTACCGTTACGGTGAGTCGGGCCAGCTGGCGATGGAGACGCTTCCGCGCACGGCGCGCATCAAGACGTTTTCGCTCAATGCCCAGACGACCGACAGCGCACCCTCGATGAGTGCGTACATGACCGGCGTCAAGATGAACAACGACGTCATCTCGATGTCGGGCGACACGGTCCGCAGCGCGATCTGCGCGCCGACGAACGGCCGCCCCGCCACGACGCTGCTCGAGCTGGCGAAGGGCGCGGGCAAGGCCGTGGGCTCCATCACGACGACGGAGCTGACCCATGCCACGCCTGCGGCGACGTACGCGCACATCTGCAACCGCGACCTGGCACGCCAGATCGCCGTGCAGGCCGTTCCGGGCGGCGCCGGGTTCAACACCGCGCTCGGGGACGGCGTGAACGTGCTCATGGGCGGCTCGCAGGCGCACTGGTTGCCGCAGGCCGATCCCTCGACGGACAAGCGCGACCTTTTGGCCGAGTTTGCGGCCAAGGGCTACACCGTGGGCAAGTCGAAGGCGGACTTCGATGCCCTGGATGCCGCCAACACGACGAAGTTCATCGGCGTTTTCAGCGCGTCGGGGCACCTCGACTACGAGTTGGATCGCGTGAAGAAGAACCCGGCCGCGCAACCGAGCCTCGCCGACATGACGTCGAAGGCGATCGACATTCTGGTGCACGCCTCCAAGGTGAGCGGTGACAAAGGCTTCTTCCTCATGGTCGAGGGAGGGCGCATCGACCATGCGCTCCACGCGACCAATGCCAAGCGCGCCCTGTCCGATGCGGCCGCGTTCGACGCGGCGATTGCCGCGGCGCTCGCGAAGGTCGACTTGAAGAACACGCTGGTCGTCGTGACGGCGGACCATGACCATACGATGGCCATTAACGGCTACAGCCGCATCGCCGGACCGACGACGGCGGACAACCCCGGTGTCCTCGGGGTCGTCAAGAACCCCGACGGCACGACCGTGCTCGATGCCGATGGCCTGCCGTACACCATCCTTGCCTTCGGCAACGGCGTACGCCGCCCGAACGTCCGCGGCGCCGACGACATGAAGGCGCTCGTGGAGTCGAAACCGGCATCGCCGGTGGTCGGCACGGGCAACACGCTCACCGTCGACCCCGCAGCGCCCGCGCAGGGCAATCCCGAGGCCGACAACTATTACCAAGTGGCCGGCGTCGGCACCGTCGGTGCGGGCAGCGAGACGCACGGCGGCGGGGACGTGATGCTCATGGCGGGTGGCGCCGGAGCGTCACGCTTCAAGGGCACCTTGGACAACACGCGGGTCTTCTCGCTGGTCAAGGCGGCGCTGGGTCTATGATGCGCGGGCCGTGGCCGTACGCGATGCTCGCGTTGAGCGTGGCCGGCTGCTCGAAGAGCGATCCGGCCAAGCCGGGCGCGGATGGCCCGCGGCCCGATCCACACGGTTGTCTGGCCGCGACAATCTCGCACCACGAACACACGGACGATCGCGACGGGGTCGAGCACGACGTGCACTACAAGGAGCGTTTCGTGCGCTGCGGCGACCGCGTTTGGACGGAGCGCATCCTTCCACGCGGCGTTCCCGGGGAGGCGGCCCACGGGCATGAGCATCACGCCATGCCGGCGACGTACACCATGGCGCGCCTCGTCGTCAGGACCCACGACGACGAGGCCACGTTGGCCATGGTCTCGCGCGCCGAGCGGCGGATCATCGCCGTCACACCGGAGTCCTACGACGCCGCACGCTTCGATGGGACCTTCGACGCGGCGGCGCACATCCTCTCGTCGCGCGCGATCGCCACGATGCCGCGGCTCGAAGGGCGCGAAGCCCCCGTGGGTGCCGAGTGGCACGGGCGCTCGGGCGCGGCCGGCGCCGTGCGCGTGCTCTGGTCGAAGCTCTACGACATTCCGCTGCGCATCGAGAGCGAGTCCGAGGGTGCCGCCAAGCGGGACACCATCGAGCTCGCCCTCGAGCCGCCTCCCCTCGCCTCCGATCTTCCGTGGGCCGGACTGGATGCCTACGAGAAGAAGAGCGACATGGATTACATGGATTAAACGAAGTCCGCGCGGAGGCGAAATACGAATTACAGCTGGTAGGTATATCCGACGCTGATGCCGAATCCGAGGGCGGTATTCTCGGTGATCGAGGAGCCGCCCGGCAAATCCCTGCTGTCCTTGCCGATCAAATTGTAATAAAGGAACTGGCCCCGGATATCGATGGGGAGTTCCGGGCTAATCACATATCCGCCAAAAGCGTTGAAACCAAATCGGGTGTACGAGTCACCGTCGCCCGGATCCGGATGGGTGGAGATGAAGTTGAGTCCGAGCTCACCGCCCGCATAGGGACCTGCCAGCGGGTTGTCGCTGAAGAAGAACCAACGGGCTCCGGCCCACACGGGGATGACGGAAACGCCCGACTTGACGTTGCCCCCGGTATTCGGAAATTCCTTCTTGAAACCGTGGATGTACCCGATGCGGCCCGTGATTTCGAGTTGCGGGAGGACGCGGTAGCCACCGCGGCCAAGCAGGCCGAACTGGATGCCCGTGATGTCGGAGAAATCTCCCACGGGAATGACAAACATGGCGTCGCCCCCAACGCCGATCTTCTTCTCCGTGTCCGCGGCGAGCGCAGGAACGCTGAACAAAGTGGCGGCCGAAAGAACTGCTGCAACGAGAGCTTTTCGCATGGAGAGAACCTCAGTAAAGGCTGCCGCTCGACCTCGATCGCGGTTGGCGCGAGGCGTACCACAGCCGTTGGGGTGGTTGGGAATGCCCCATTAAGAGTCGAAGAAGGTGCACCTGCGCAAGCGAAAGCGCGCCTTCTTCGATAAGTCTCTCCCTACCCGCCGTCAGTTGACGACGGTCGAGCAACCGATGATCACACGAACCTTGGCCCCGGGGTCCGCTTTCAAATTCGCGCAGGCTTGGCCCGTGAGCGTCACTTTCGTGCGCGCGGCGTCCAGGGTCCATCCCTCATTCGGCTTCACGACCTTCTCGGGCTGCCCGGTGGGCGTGTAGAGCACGTTCACCTTGTTCGGATCGAGACCGGGACTCACATTTTGCAGCGGCAGGTCGCAGCTTTGGAGCGAAAGCGCCACGTTGTCGATGGCCGCTTTGATCTCATTTTGGATCTGGTCCGCCGTTTTGGCGCCCGGGGTCACCTGGTAGTGGCAAGGCTTGCCGGTGGAACCGTTCCAATCGGGCGTGCAGTCTCCCGGTGCCGCACCGCCAACCTTGGCGAGTTGGCTCAGGAACTTCTCGTCGTACACGAGCGGATCGTCCGTGGGATCGCCGATGCCCACGACGAACGTGGTGATGTTCGGCGTGGCCGCGCTCACGGCATCTTTGATCTTCTTCTGCGTCGCCGCATTGTCGCCGCCGGTCGGATTCGGAACGCCGTCGGTCATGAGCAGGATCACGCGCTTGCCGCCCGCCTCGAGCGGCGCAGCCGGCTGAAAGTTGGTCAGCCGCGCGATCTCTCCACCCGGACGCCCATTTTCGCCGGTGAACGCTTCGAGCAACGGCGTGCCTCCGCTCGGCCACACGCCGGGGGCGATTTTCGACCG